>JBMOOW010000030.1:0-15430 GCA_049323195.1 Pseudomonadota bacterium
GGTCGATGTTGACCGAGGCGAAGCCGTGGGCGCGGCATGCCTCGACCACGTCCCGGGTTTCCTCCACGCTCTGGATGCGGTTGACGGCGGCCTGGACGACCGGGTCGAAGTCCTGCACGCCCAGGCTTGCGCGGTTGAAGCCCAGCCCGGCCAGGCGGGCGATGTCGTCGGGGCCGACGAAGCGCGGGTCCAGCTCGATGGAGATGTCGCGGTCGCCCCCGGTCGAGAAGCGGAAGCGGCGTTCCAGCTCGCGCACCACGTCGGCCAGCTGTGCCGGCGACAGGAAGTTCGGGCTGCCGCCGCCGAAGTGCAGCTGCCTGACCTCGCGGTCGGCGTCGAACAGCGGCGCCACCAGGCCGATCTCGGTGCGCAGGTGCTGCAGGTAGTGCGCCGAGCGGCTGCGGTCGCGCGTGATGATGCGGTTGCAGCCGCAGTAGAAGCAGGGGCTCCAGCAGAAGGGCACGTGCACGTACAGCGAGAGCCGGCGCGGGATCGGGTCGCCGTTGCTGGACGCGATCGCGGCGCGCAGGTCGGCATCGCCGAACGCGGCGTCGAACTGCGGCGCCGTCGGATACGACGTGTAGCGGGGGCCGGGCTGGCTGTAGCGTTCCAGCACGGAGCGCTCGGGCAGGGTATGGGTGGCCATGGGGCGCCACGGTACGGGCAGGCCCGTGGCCCGGCTTGATCTCGATCAACCCGGCCCGGCCGCTGCCTGCATGCGTTCACGCGGCGCCGCTGGGCGGCCCCGGCCCCCTTGGCGGCTCAGTGCAGCCCGGCCTGCATCACGTAACGGCCGAGGGCGTCCGACAGGCTGGGCATCGGGAAGGCTCGGCGGCTCGACAGCGCGCTGTAGCGCGGGCGCCGCGCCGCCAGCCGGCTGCGGTGGTCGCTGCAGATCTCCAGCCGGCTCGCGTCCACGCGCGCGAGCTCGGCGGCGCGCAGCGCGAGGTCGGCCCAGGTGACCTCGCCCTGGTTGGTCAGGTGCCAGATGCCGGCCTCGCGGTCGATCAGCAGGTCCAGGCATGCGTTCACCAGGTCCGGGACGTAGGTCGGCGAGACCGTCATGTCGTCCGCGGCCAGGAAGGCCTCGTCGCGGCGCAGCGTGCGCAGCGCGATGGTGATGAAGTTGTGCTCGTCCCACGGGCCGAAGAACGAGCTCGTGCGCACCACCAGCGCGCCGGGGTGGCGGTCAAGAACCAGCTGCTCGGCGCGTGCCTTGCTCATTCCGTAGACGTTGAGCGGGCGGATCTCGTCGGATTCGACATAGGGCGAATCGCGCTCGCCGTCGAAGACCAGGTCCGAGGAGAACGTCACGAGCGGCAGGCCGTGCGCGGCGCAGGCGGTGGCCAGGTTGGCGGGGCCGGTGGTGTTCTCCAGGAAGCAGCGCTCGGCCTCGCGCTCGGCATCGTCCACGCGCACGTAGCCGGCGGCGTTGATGACCGCCCAGGGCTGGTGCTGCTGCAGCGCCTTCTCGATCGAGCCGGGGTCGGTGATGTCCATCTCCGCGCGGGTGAGCACCCGGCAGGCCAGCTCGCGCTCGGCGCAGATGCGGGCGAAGGCGCGGCCCAGCGTGCCGGTGGCGCCGGTCACGAGGATCGGCGCGCGGTTGGTGCCCGTCAGCGGCCGGGCCGGGAAATCCAGGCCGGGCAGGGCAACGGGGCGGCTGAAGAAGCGGTCGGGCCGCTTCCACCAGCCGTTGCCGGCCAGCACCGGGTGGTCGGGCAGCCCGCCGTGCGCCAGCTCCTTCATCAGGTGTGCGACCGCCGTGGGCCGTGGCTCGCCGCCGCGGATGTCGAAGGCGCCGGACTCGTAGTAGTCGCGCACCTCGGTGAGCAGGCAGTTCCAGTCGTACAGGCCGAGCATGCCCCAGACCGTCACCGCGCGGACGTCGACGCCGGCCTCGCGGGCCTGCTCGGTACCGCGCCAGATCTCGGCCAGCCAGCGAAGCTGGTCCTCGCGGCGCGCGTCGATGTGCGCTTCGGTGACCGCGATGGGGCGACGGTAGCGTTCCCAGGTCTCCAGCAGCAGCGGGTGGATGCCGCCCGTGGGCTGCGAGAGCACGCGCGCAGCCTCGACGTCCGCATAGCGATGGCGGTGGTTGCCGCCACGGTGGTGCTCGGGATAGCGCTCCCAGTCCTCGTCCAGGAACCGCTCGCTGGTGATGTAGTGGTTGACGCCGATAATGTCCGGGGGGCACGGGTTGTCCCGGAACCACAGGATCTCCGCCGGCGTCGCGCCGCAGTGCGTGGTCAGCCAGTCCCACATGTAGTGCGAGGGGTCGACCATGCCGCAGACCAGGTCCCAGGCCAGCCAGCGCAGCTCGTTGTTGAACTCGGCCTGGTAGGCCAGCAGCGGCGTGCTGTAGGTCTTGCCCAGGTCGTCGGTCTGCACGAGCCGGGCCGCCGGGTTGACTTCGCGGATGGCGCGCATGGCCATCACCACGCCGCGGCACTCGTTGAACAGGCAGTCCTTGAACGTGGACGGATCCCGGCCATGCGGGTACCAGAGCCCGTACAGGCCCGAGAAGCGCGCCGTGGTCAGCGGCTCGTTGATCGGGGTGTAGTGCTCGACCCAGGGATAGCGCGCCGCCACCGCGCCGGCATAGGCGGCGAGCTTCTCCGGGAAGGCAGGGTCGACCAGGCTGGTGTCGATGGGCCCGCTGCCGTGGTGCACCAGCCCGACGATGGGCATGACGCCCAGCTCACGCAGCCGCGAGAGGCGCTCGTCGGGCCATGACCAGTCCGCGGAGCCCAGCCCGTCCGGGGCCACCTGCTCCCACAGCACCGGGTAGCGCATCGCCTTCAGCCCCAGCGCCGCGAAGCGGTCGAGGTCGTCGATCCGCGTCGCATGCGCATTGCGCTCGAGCTGACGGATGTACCGGTCGCCGACGCGGTTCACCGTGCATTCGACGCCGCCCCAGAGCTCGAGCGGCTTGCGCGTTTGCCTCATTTTCGTCCGTCCGGACTCAGTGCCTGGCGATCAGCGGAGCCGGTGCCTCGCCGGGCCTGCGTGCGCCCGCGAGTTCGGCCGGCATGGATTCGGCATCCGAGCCCATCTTCTCCAGCACGTACTCCACCGCCTTCAGCGCCGCGCCCACGCACTGGTCCATGTTGTAGTAGCGGTACTGCGCCAGGCGGCCGACGAAGGTCACGCCCTTCTCCTGTTCGGCCAGGCGCTCGTAGCGCTTGAACAGCGCCTCGTTCTCCGGGCGCGGCACCGGGTAGTAGGGGTCACCCTCGGCGGTGGGGAACTCGCGGACCAGCGACGTCCCGCGGTGCTTCTGCCCGGTGAGGTGCTTGAACTCCGTGGTGCGGGTGTAGTCGTAGTCGTTCGGGAAGTTCACCGTGCCAACCGACTGGTACCACTCGGTGTCGGCCAGGTGCTCGTGCTCGAAGCGCAGCGAGCGATAGGGCAGCTTGCCGAAGCAGTGCGCGTAGAAGGCATCGACGGGCCCGGTGTAGACGATGTGGCGCGCCTGCACCTTGTCGCGCATGGCGAAGAAGTCCACGCCGAGGTCGACCTTGATCGACGGGTGGTCGAGCATGCGCTCGAACATCTTGGTATAGCCCTCCGCCGGCATCTGCTGGAAGGTGTCGGTGAAGTAGCGGTCGTCCCGGTTGGTGCGCGTTGGCACGCGCGCGGCCACCGAGGCATTGAGCCCGGACGGGTCCAGGCCCCACTGCTTGCGGGTGTAGCCGCGGAAGAACTTCTCGTAAAGGTCGCGGCCCACGGCATTGATGACCACGTCCTCGCTGGTGCGGATGCGCTCGCGTGGCTCGCGGACCGAATCGTAGAAGCCCTGGATGCTGTTCTCGTCGAGGTCCAGCCCGTAGAGCTGGTTCACCGTATCGATGTTGATCGGGATGGGGACGAGCTTTTCGCCGACCTTCGCGAGGACGCGGTGCTCGTACGGCCGCCACTGGGTGAACTGCGAGAGATAGTTGGCGATGCGCTCGCTGTTGGTATGGAAGATGTGCGGGCCGTAGGGGTGGATCAGCACGCCATGCGCATCGGTGCGGTCGTAGGCATTTCCTCCGATGTGCTCGCGCTTGTCGATGACGAGCACTTCGAAGCCGCGCTCGGCCAGCTCCCGGGCGACCACGGCGCCGGAGAAGCCGGCACCCACGATCAGAACGTCAGTCTTCATCGATGGCTTCCTTTCAGGCGGTAGCGGCGGCGCGCAGCGGAGCATCGGCCCACACGGCTTCCTGGATGTCGCGTCGCATGGAGGCGACGGTCGCGTCCCAGGAGGATCCGGCCGCGCGCTCGATGCCGCGGGCGATCAGCTCCGTGTCCGGCGAGCGCCAGGCGCGTTCCACCGCCTCGACGAACTCCTGCGGCGAGTGCGCCACCTGCACGATCGGGGTGAAGTTGCGCACCACGTCGGCGATCGGGGTGGAGACCACCGGCTTGCCGCCGGCCATGTACTCCAGCGTCTTGGTCGGGTTGATGTAGCGCGTCGCCTCGTTCAGCGCGAAGGGCATCAGGCAGACGTCGAAACCCTTCACCAGCGCCGGCAGGTCCTCGTAGCGCTGCTGCCCGAGCCAGTGGATGTTGGCGTGGCGGGGCAGCTCGTCCGGGTCCACCTTCGCGAACGGGCCGGCCATCACCACCGACGCATCCGAGAAGCGCTCGGCGAGTGCCGCGATCAGCTCGTAGTCCAGGCGCTCGTCGATCACGCCGAAGTAGCCGAACACGGGGCCCGGCAGCGAGGCGACCGACGCCGGCACCTGCGTATCGTCGGCGCGCGCCTTCGAGTAGTGCTCGACGTCCACGCCGCAGCCGTAGAAGTGCACGTTGCCGTGATGGCGGGACTTCGCCTCGAACAGCTGGTAGCCGCCAGTGAAGACCACGTCGGCCCGCGACAGCACGAAGCGTTCGCGGTCGCCGATGTCCGGCGGCGCGAAGCGGAAGTTCGCCAGCTCGTCCATGCAGTCGTAGACGATGCCCGGTCCGCCGAACTTCCCGAGGTAGCCCGGCGCCGGCATGGGCGAGTAGAACCACTGCAGCGGCTGCTCGAAGCGCCCGGCCAGCAGCGGATGCTCGTCGAGTGCGCGGCGGATGAGCGGATAGAAGATCTCCGCGTCGCGGTCGGCATTGACCGCCAGGTGCTGCGGGATCTGGGGGACGAGCCGCACCACGTTGGGGTAGGGCTCGGTGAGGTCCAGGCGCGGCTCGCCGTCGGCGATCACCGGGTCCTCGATGAAGAGCACGCGGTGCTGCTGCGCCAGGCGCGAGAAGATCTGTTGCGGGCGCTGCCAGACGAAATCCCAGCGCAGATGGCAGTGGACGATGATCGGGAAGTTCTCGCGCGCGCCGTTCGGCGTGCCGATGTCCACCAGCGTCGATTCGTCGAATGCCGTCTCCGGGAATGCGGTGCCGCCGGCCTCGGAAGCAGGTGGCGCGTCGATTTCCTTTGACATGGCGCTCTCACTGAATTGGTTAAAAGTAAGTGTCCGCTGAACGACATCGGTGCGAAGTGAAGCCCAGGGCCATTCGATGACCAAAACCGCCAAGCCCGTGATGCAACCGTTCTTCGCGGACGAGGTGTATCCACGCCCGCAACTGCAGCGCGCGCACTGGGTATCGCTGGACGGGGCCTGGCGGTTCGCCTTCGATGACGAAAAGCGCTTCTCGCATCCTCGCGAGGTCGATGCGTGGCCGCTTCGGATCGTGGTGCCGTACCCGGTGGAGGCGCAGGCCAGTGGCATCGGGGATCGCGGCTTTCACAAAGCTTGCTGGTACGAACGTGAGTTCGACGTGGAGGCGGGCGGGGATCGCGTGATCCTGCACTTCGGCGCCGTCGACTATCACGCCAGGGTGTGGGTCAACGGCCACCTGGTCGCAAGCCACGAAGGCGGTCACACGCCGTTTTCCGCCGACATCACCGAAGTGCTTGCCTCGTCGGGGCCACAGGTGGTCAGTGTCTACGTCGAGGACGACCCGCACGAGCTGAACAAGCCGCGCGGCAAGCAGGACTGGCAGCTGGAGCCGCACTCGATCTGGTACCCGCGCACGACGGGCATCTGGCAGACGGTCTGGCTCGAGCGCGTGCCGCGCACCTATGTGCAGAAGATCCGCTGGACGCCGCACGTGGAGGGGTTCTCGTTCACCTTCGAGGCGCGCGTGGTGGGCGATCCACAGCATGACCTGTCGGTCGAAGTGGAGTTGCGCCAGGACGCCAAACTGCTCGCCCGCGACCGCTACCTCGTGATCGACGGCGAGGTCGACCGCCGGATCATCCTGTCGGATCCCGGTATCGACGACTTCCGCAACGAGCTGCTCTGGAGCCCCGAGCGGCCCACGCTGCTGGAAGCGCGGGTGCGCCTGCTGCGTGGCGACGAGGTGCTGGACGACATCCGCTCCTACACCGCGCTGCGCTCGGTGGGTGTGCTGCGTGATCGTTTCATGCTCAATGGCCGCCCGTACCTGCTCAAGCTCGTGCTCGACCAGGGCTACTGGCCCGACACGCTGCTCGCCGCGCCCGACGACGCCGCGCTGCGGCGGGACGTCGAGCTCGCCAAGGCCATGGGCTTCAACGGCGTGCGCAAGCACCAGAAGATCGAGTGTCCGCGCTATCTCTACTGGGCAGACCGCCTGGGCCTGCTGGTCTGGGAAGAGATGCCGTCGGCCTACCGTTTCACGCGCACGGCGATCAAGCGCCTGATCAAGGAATGGGGCGAGGCGATCGAGCGCGACTTCAGCCACCCGTGCGTCATCACCTGGGTGCCGTTCAACGAGTCCTGGGGCGTGCCGGAGCTGACGTCCGTCGGTGCGCACCAGCACGCGGTGGCCGCGCTCTACCATCTCACCAAGACGTTGGATCCCACGCGCCCGGTGATCGGCAACGACGGCTGGGAGAGCAGCGATACCGACATCATCGGCATCCACGACTACGACGCCAACCTCGACCACCTGCGGCAGCGGTACGGCCCGGAGGTCAGCACGCAGCAGCTGTTCGACCGCCGTCGCCCGGGCGGGCGCATCCTCACGCTCGACGGCTATCCGCACCGCGGCCAGCCCATCGTGCTGACGGAGTTCGGCGGCATCGCCTTCGATACGCGTCCGCCGGAGGAGGCGGCGCAGGAGGGTGAGGTCTGGGGCTATTCGGTGGCCGACCGGGCCGAGGAGTTCGCGCAGCGGTTCACGCAGCTCATCGAGGTGGTCACCAACACGGCGCTGTTCTCCGGCTACTGCTACACGCAGTTCGCCGACACCTTCCAGGAAGCCAACGGCCTGGTCACCGAGGACCGCGTGCCGAAGATTCCGGTCGAGCAGATCCGCAAGGCCGTCGGCCTGTCGCGAACGCACATTCCGGGCGCCGCCTGATGCATCGCCTGGAACTGACCAAGCCGGACGGCCGTGGCCTCACGCTCTACGCGCTAGAGGCCATGCACGACGTGGGTCCCGCGCCGAGCCCGTTCCTCGAGCCGCTGGGGCGGTTCCCGCATCTGCGGCGTCATCCCCTGCGCGACGAGTGGATCACCTACGCAGCCTACCGGCAGGACCGCACCTTCCTTCCGCCCCCCGAGTACAACCCGCTGGCCGTCACCACCGACGCCGCGGCGCCGACCGAGTTGCCGGCGGGAAGCTGGGACGTGGCGGTGTTCGACAACCGGTTTCCTTCGCTGAGCCCGGAGGCCGGCGAGGCGCCCGCCTCGATCGTCGAGACGGCGGCCGGC
Organism: Pseudomonadota bacterium; assembly: GCA_049323195.1. Lineage (GTDB taxonomy): Bacteria > Pseudomonadota > Gammaproteobacteria > Xanthomonadales > Xanthomonadaceae > Cognatilysobacter. The sequence continues at coordinate 7,683 of JBMOOW010000030.1, forward strand.
GTGGGCAAGTGCGAGGTGGTCGTGTTCACCCAGGACACCGGTTCCGCCCTGGGCCGGCTGCCGCTGCGCCACATCGATCTTCTGCTGCAGGTCTGGGCGGACCGCACGTCCCGCCTGGCCGCGGACCCGCGGATCGCCTACGTGCTGCCGTTCGAGAACCGCGGCGCCGAGGTCGGGGTGACGCTGCATCATCCGCACGGGCAGATCTACGCGTATCCGGAGGTGCCGCCGGTGCCGGCACGCATGCAGCGGGTGGCGCGCGAGTATTTCGATGCGCGCGGTCGCGGCGTGCTGCAGGACCACATCGCGCACGAGCTGGCCTCGGGCGAGCGCGTCCTCTACCGCGGCGAGCACGCCGTGGCCTTCGTCCCGGCCTGCGCCCGCTATCCGTACGAGGTCTGGGTGGCGCCGCTCGAGCCGGTCGCCACGTTCTGCGATCTCGACGGCGCCACGCGCGCCGACCTCGCCCGCGCGCTCAAGACCGTGCTGATGAAGTACGACGCGCTGTGGGGCCGGCCCTTCCCCTATCTGATGGCCTGGTACCAGGCCCCGGTGGACGGCGCCCCGCACCCCGAATGCCACCTGCACGCGGAGTTCTACCCGCCCTACCGCACGCGCGACCGCCTGAAGTATCTCGCCGGCACGGAGCTCGCGGCGGGCTGGTTCGCCATGGACGCGCTGCCCGAGGACAAGGCGCGCGAACTGCGGGCGATCAACGTGGAGGTCGATACGCCATGAGCTTCCAGGACATCTTCGGCTGCGATCCCGTCGTCACGGCCACGGCGCCCGGACGCGTGAACCTGCTGGGCGAGCACACCGACTACAACGACGGCTACGTTCTGCCCACCGCGATCCCGCAACGCACCACCGTGGCGATGCGCCCGAACTCGCAGGCCGAGTTCATCGTGTATGCGGCGGACCTGGCGACCGAGGCGCGCTTCTACCGCGACGAGGGGCCGGGCGACCATTTCGCGCAGTACGTCCATGGCTGCATTCGCGGCATCGAGGCGCTTGGCGTGGAGGTGCCGGTGCTCGACATCCACGTGCAGTCCGACGTGCCCATCGGCGTGGGGCTGTCGTCGAGCGCGGCGCTCGAAGTCGCCACCCTGCGCGCCCTGCGCGAACTGCTGCGCCTGGACATCGACGACGTGCGCATCGCGCAGATCGCGCAGCGCGCGGAAATCGAGTTCGCGGGCGTCAATTGCGGGATCATGGACCAGATGGCGTCGAGTCTGGCCGATACGCGGAGCGTGCTGTTCCTGGACACGCGCACGCTCGAGCGTCGCCTGCTGCCGATGCCGCCGGGCACCGAGCTGCTGGTGCTCGACTCCGGGATCAGCCGCTCGCTCGCCGCGAGCGGTTACAACGAGCGGCGCGCACAGTGCGAACAGGCGGCGGCGCGGCTGGGCGTGGGCGCATTGCGCGACGTCGACGACCCCACGGCCGTGGAGGCGCTGCCCGATCCGCTGCGCCGCCGGGCGCGGCACGTGGTCACCGAGAACGCGCGCGTGCTGCGCGCGGTCGACGGCACCGACGCGGCCGAATTCGGGCGCCTGATGAACGAGTCGCACGCCAGCCTGCGCGATGACTACGAGGTCTCCGTGGCGCCGCTGGACCGGCTCGTCGAGCTGCTGCAGGCGCATCCGGACGTCCACGGCGCGCGCCTGACCGGCGCCGGGTTCGGCGGCGCCTGCGTCGCCCTGTGCCGCGAGGGCACTGCCTCCGCGGTGGCGCAACGCGTGCTCGCTGGCTATGCGGCCGACGGCCACACCGGCCGCCAGCTCGTCCCCGCGGCGGAGGAGGGCGCGTGAGCACCACGGCACGCCGCGCGGTACCGGGCGGAGCGCCGCGCACGCACGTGATGCGCGCGGGCGACCTCGCCGCGACCTTCCTGCCGGAGTACGGCATGCTCGGCACGTCCCTGACCCATCGCGGCGAGGAACTGCTGCGCTTTCCCGTGGACATCGATCGCGCGGCACGCGACGGCACGTCCATCGGCATTCCGATCAATTACCCCTATGCCAACCGCCTGCGGACCCATGGCTACGCGGTTCTGGGCCGCCGCGTCGAGCTCGATCCCGGCTCGGACTGGCTGATCACCGACTGGAACGGCACGCTGCTGCACGGCGTGCGCTGGGCCCGGCTCGAATGGGAAGAGCAGGAGGCCGGCGACACCGTCCTGGCCTCGCGCCTTCGCTGGGACCGGCCCGAACTCCTGGCCGTGTTCCCCTTCCGCCACGAGGTGTCCATGCGCGTGGCGCTGGACGGCGACGGGCTCACCGTCGAAACGACGGTCCATGCCGACCAGGGCGAGGACGTGCCGGTGAGCTTCGGCTTCCATCCCTACATCGCCCTGCCGGGCCTGCCGCGCGAGCGCTGGCGGCTCATGCTTCCACGCATGCAGGCGATGGTGCTCGACGAACTGCTCATCCCCATCGGCGAGCGCGAGGACTTCCCGGCCTACGACCACCGCCTGGCCGATCTCGACTTCGACCACGGCTTCGCGTTCACCACGCATGAGCGGCGCATGGCGATCGCGGGCGCCGGGCGGCGCATCTCCGTGGAGTTCCTGGAAGGCTTCCCCTACGCGCAGATCTACGCGCCGCCGGCCCACGACTACATCTCGCTCGAGCCCATGACGGCGCCGGCCAATGCCCTGGTGACGGGTGAGGACCTGCCCATCGTGCGGGCAGGCGGCAGCTACCGCGCCGTGTTCCGCATCGAGGTGGGCGCGGAGGACGAGGACCGCCGCGTCCACTGACACGGCGGTCCCGCCGGCTCAGGGCGATCCGGACTCCGGCGCGCTGGAGGCGTCGTCGTTGCCCTGGCGCACCCCGCCCTTCGCATCGGAGGAGCGCACGTGCCTCTGGTCCTGCGTACGTCGGTCGCCGCCCTGGTTCATCAGGTCGCGGCGCTGGTTGTCGTTCACGCCGGGCAGGCCCTGGCCCATGTTCTTGCCGGCGTCGTGCTGGTTGCGATCGCTCATCGGGGATCCTCCGTCTGGATGTCCGGTCGACGCTAGGCGGCGCGCCGTGATCGGCCACTCAGCGGCCGTGGCCGGGCGCCAGGCTTCTCAGCGGCTGCGACCTCCTGCCGGTAGGCTGTGCCGACCAGGAGACCTTCGATGATCGCCAAGACAGGCAAGTCCAGCGCCCGCCGCAACACCGCCTACGTCTGCTCCGAATGCGGTTCGGAGTACTCCAAGTGGCAGGGCCAGTGCGTGGACTGCGGGCAATGGAACACGCTCAGCGAGATCGCGCTGGAGGCCGCACCCGAGCGGGTGGCCAATACCGTGGCGGCTTCGCGACGCGCGGGCTGGGCGGGCAAGGTCGACACGCCCGTCATCACCGCGCTCAAGGACGTCACGCATTCGGAGGAATCACGCGAGACGACCGGCATCGGCGAGTTCGACCGCGTGCTCGGCGGCGGGCTGGTGCATGGCTCGGTGGTGCTGGTGGGCGGAGACCCCGGCATCGGCAAGTCCACCCTCCTGCTGCAGTCGACCGCGCTCATGGCCGCGCGCATGCCCGGGCTCTACGTCACGGGCGAGGAATCGCTGTCCCAGGTCGCGGGACGCGCCTCGCGCCTGGGCCTGCCCCTGGAGGGCGTGCATGCCCTGGCCGAGACCTGCATCGAGCGCATCCTCGAGCAGGCCGCACCGATGGGGCCGCGGTTGATCGTCGCGGACTCCATCCAGACGCTCTGGACCGAAACCCTCACCGCCGCGCCCGGCTCCGTAAGCCAGGTGCGCGAGAGCGCCGCGCGCCTGGTGCGCTATGCGAAGGAGACGGGCACCGCGGTGTTCCTCGTCGGCCACGTGACGAAGGAGGGCGGCATCGCCGGCCCGCGCGTGCTCGAGCACATGGTCGACGCCGTGCTGTATTTCGAAGGCGAGTCGGGCAGCCGCTTCCGCGTGCTGCGCGCGTTCAAGAACCGCTTCGGCGCGGTCAACGAGCTGGGCGTGTTCGCGATGGGCGACAAGGGCCTGCGCGAAGTGCCCAACCCGTCGGCGATCTTCCTGTCCGGCAGCCGCGATCCGCAGCCCGGCAGCTGCGTGATGGTCACGCGCGAGGGCACCCGGCCGCTGATGGTCGAAGTGCAGGCGCTGGTGGACCACTCGCCGCTGTCCAATCCGCGTCGCGTCGCCGTCGGCATGGAAGGCAACCGCCTCGCGATGCTGCTCGCGGTGCTGCACCGTCACGGCGGCGTCGCGGTGGGCGACCAGGACGTCTTCGTCAACGTCGTCGGCGGCATCCGCGTGCAGGAGACCGCGGTGGACCTGCCGCTGCTGCTGGCCGTGCTGTCCTCGCTGCGCGACCGTCCCTTGGCCGACATGACGGTGGCCTTCGGCGAGGTCGGCCTCTCGGGCGAGATCCGGCCCGTGCCCAACGGCGAGGAGCGCCTGAAGGAAGCGGCGCACCATGGTTTCAAGCGCGCCATCGTGCCCAAGGGCAACGCGCCGAAGTCCGGGCGCATCTCGGGAATGGAAGTGATCGCGGTCGAGCGCCTCGCCGAGGCCCTCGAGCACGCCTGAGAGCGGTTGACCCGGCCCGCGCGCGGGGCTACGGTGGCGCTGCAGGACCCGGCCGACGCCGGGTCCTTTTTCACGTGGAGACCGCCATGAGCCAAGCGCCCCGTCTGATCATGTCCGAGCGCGACGCCGGGCGCCTGGAGGCGCTGATCGCGTCCCGGGCCGCGCAGGGCCTGCCGACGGCGCGGCAGCTGGAGGACGAGATCGCGCGCGCCGACGTCCGCGCCCCCTCGGACATCCCGCCGGACGTGGTCACCATGAATTCCGACGTGGTCTGCGTGGACGAGTCCACCGGAGTCGAGCACACCCTGCGCCTGGTCTATCCCGACGCGGCGAATGCCGCCGAGCACCACGTCTCCGTGCTTGCCCCGGTAGGCGCCGCGCTGCTCGGCCTGGCCGTGGGGCAGAGCATCGACTGGCCGATGCCGGGCGGGCGCCTGGCCCGGCTGCGCGTCGTGCGCGTGCCCTACCAGCCCGAGGCCGCGGGGCTGCCCGAGTAGGGCAGGGAGCCTGCCTCGCCCCGCGGTGCCTGTTTCCGGGCTCAGCGGACCAGCAGCAGCTCGATGACGAACTTGCTGCCGAAATAGGCCAGCACCAGCAGCGCCATGGCCACGAGCGTCCAGCGCACCGCGCGTGCGCCACGCCAGCCGTAGCGGTGCCGGCCCAGCAGCAGGCCGCCAAACACCAGCCAGGACAGCACGCTCAGCACGGTCTTGTGGGCCAGGTGCTGCGCCAGCAGGTCTTCGACGAACAGCACGCCGGTAAGCATGGCGGCGGTCAGCACCACGAAGCCCGCGGTGATCGTCCGGAACAGCAACGACTCCAGCTGGACCAGAGGCGGCAGGGCGCGGAGCCAGCCATGGAACTCGCGCCGCCGCAACGCGCGCTCCTGCAGCGCCAGCGTGACGGCCAGCACCGCGGCCACCGCCAGCGTCGCGTAGGCCAGCAGGGCGAGCGCGGCATGGAGCTGCAGGCGCCAGTCCAGCGGCGTGGCAGGGCCCGGGCCGTACGCGCGGTAGGCCACCATCAGCCCGCCGGCCAGCGGGAGCGCGAAGATCCCCAGCGCGGCCAGGCGCTCGCGTCGCGCCGCGAACGTGGTCAGCGCCGCCATGCCCAGGCCCACCAGCGAGAGCGCGGCGAAGAAGTGCAGGTCCGGCCCCTGCCGCTGGTGCCAGGCGAGGATGTGCACGCCCGCGTGCAGGCCCATCGCCAGCGTGGCGGGAATGCGCCAGCCATCGGCCGGGGAGGCCGGATCCACGCGCAGGGCGCCGGCCAGCATGCCGGTCGCCACGACGTAGAGCGCGAGGGAAATGAGAACGAGTGTCATCGGCGGAGTGTCGCACAGCCCGCAAGGCGGCCGCACAGGGAGCGCCCGGTATACTCCGCGCCCCTGTTTTCCGTGGTCCTCGCGTCCATGTTCGAGTCCCTCTCCCAGCGCCTCTCCGGCACCATCGAGCGCCTGCGCGGCCGTGGCCGCCTGACCGAGGAGAACATCCGCGAGTCCCTGCGCGAGGTGCGCATCGCCCTGCTGGAGGCCGACGTCGCCCTTCCCGTGGTGCAGGCACTGATCGAGCGCATCAAGGTGCGGGCCGTCGGCCAGGAAGTGCTGAAGTCGCTGACGCCCGGCCAGTCGCTCATCAAGGTGGTGCGCGACGAGCTCAGCGCCGTCATGGGTTCGCAGGCCGCCGACCTCAACCTCAACGTCCCGGCACCGGCCGTGATCCTGATGGCCGGCCTCCAGGGCGCGGGCAAGACCACCACCGTGGGCAAGCTCGCCAAGCACCTCAAGGAACGCCGCAAGAAAAAGGTGATGGTGGTCTCGGCGGACGTCTACCGCCCCGCCGCCATCGAGCAGCTGCGCCAGCTCTCGCAGCAGATCGACGTCCCGTTCTTCCCGTCCAGCGCGGACCAGAAGCCCGAGGCCATCGTCCGCGCCGCCATCGACGACGCGCGCCGCAGCTACGTCGACGTGCTCATCGTCGACACCGCCGGCCGCACCAGCATCGACGAAGCGATGATGGCCGAGATCAAGGCGCTGCATGCCGCGGTGTCGCCGGTCGAGACCCTGTTCGTGGTCGACTCGATGACCGGCCAGGACGCGGCCGTCACGGCCAAGCACTTCTCCGAAGCGCTGCCGCTCACCGGTGTGGTCCTGACCAAGACCGACGGCGACGCCCGCGGCGGCGCGGCCCTGTCCGTGCGCTACATCACCGGCAAGCCGATCAAGTTCATCGGCACCGGCGAGAAGCCCGAGGGCCTGGACGTCTTCCATCCCGACCGCATCGCCAGCCGCATCCTCGACATGGGCGACGTGCTCAGCCTGGTCGAGCAGGTCGAGCAGCAGGTCGACAAGGACAAGGCACAGAAGCTCGCCGAGAAGGTCGTCAAGGGCAAGAAGTTCGACCTCAACGACATGCGCGACCAGCTCGAGCAGATGCAGAACATGGGCGGCCTGCACGGGCTCATGGACAAGCTGCCGGGGATCGGCAAGCTGCCGGACGAGGTCAAGAACCAGGTCACCGGCAAGGAAGTGCCGCGGATGATCGCCATCATCAACTCGATGACGAAGAAGGAGCGCCGCAACCCCGCGCTGCTCAACGGTTCGCGCCGCGCCCGCATCGCCCGGGGTGCGGGCCTTCAGCCGTCGGACGTCAACAAGCTGATGAAGCAGTACCAGCAGATGGAAAAGATGATGTCCAAGCTGGCCGGCGGCGGCATGAAGGGGCTCATGCGCGGCATGAAGGGCATGATGGGCGGCCGCGGGGGGCTGCCGTTCCGCTGAGGAGGGAGCGCGGGGAACGGGATTGACGTCCAGCCCTGCGCACCGTTCACGGGAGCCTCCGTGCCGCCCTTGGCACGGAAGTTGCCCTGGTCGTGTCGGGGGTTCGCGCGCCCGATCGGCGCGGAACCGTCGCCGGAGAGCGCCCACATCGCCTGCAGCGTCCGGCTGCAGACGCGGCCCATGCGCGCCTGATCGGCACGTCTCCTGTTCGGACCAAGGTGGCCCGCTGTGCCCGCTGCATTCATGCCCAATGCCGACCTGACCCTCTGCGGCCGTCATGGACGCGGGACGTCAATGGCATGTGAAAATTTGGGTAATTCCTAGCCAAACCGGACCAACTCCGAGAGGATTTGGTCATGAAGCGGTGCCCGATATGCAGAGGTTGCAGGCACTACCAGCTGGGCGATGGGCGGCTGAAGTGCCGCGCATGTGGCC
>JBMOOW010000031.1:0-10013 GCA_049323195.1 Pseudomonadota bacterium
CCCATCGGCCACGGTCGGCCCCAGTTTGTTGCCTTGAGAACAGCAAGTCTGCCGGGTCGGCCGTGCGCCTCTCCCTCAGTTGGGAGAAGAACCAAAAAACGAGGCGGCCCGGAGGCCGCCTCTTCCGGAGCCTGTCCGGGCGCTACAGCAGGGGCACCATCAGCAGCGCGACGATGTTGATGATCTTGATCAGCGGGTTGATGGCCGGGCCGGCGGTGTCCTTGTAGGGGTCGCCCACGGTATCCCCGGTGACTGCCGCCTTGTGGGCCTCGCTGCCCTTGCCGCCGAAGTGGCCGTCCTCGATGTACTTCTTGGCGTTGTCCCAGGCACCGCCGCCCGTGGTCATCGAAATCGCCACGAACAGCCCGGTCACGATCGTGCCGATCAGCAGCCCGCCCAGCGCCTGCGGGCCGAGCAGCAGGCCGACGATGATCGGCACCGCCACCGGCAGCAGCGAGGGAACGATCATCTCGCGGATGGCCGAGCGCGTGAGCATGTCGACCGCGCGGTCGTACTGCGGCTTGGCCGTGCCCTGCATGATCCCCGGGATCTCGCGGAACTGCCGGCGCACTTCCTCCACCACCGCGCCCGCCGCGCGGCCGACCGCCTCCATCGCCATCGCGCCGAAGAGGTAGGGAATCAGGCCGCCGATCAGCAGGCCGATGATCACGAGGTGGTTGGACAGGTCGAACGTCATGGCCTGCGCGGCCACGCCGTCGGCCGCGGCCTGCGCGTGGTTGGACACATCGAGCTTGTGCGTGTAGTCGGCGAACAGCACCAGCGAGGCCAGCGCGGCCGAGCCGATCGCGTAACCCTTGGTCACCGCCTTGGTCGTGTTGCCGACCGCATCCAGCGGGTCGGTGACGGCGCGCACCTCCGGCGGCAGCTCGCTCATTTCCGCGATGCCGCCGGCGTTGTCGGTGATCGGCCCGTAGGCGTCGAGCGCGACGATCATGCCGGCCATGGAGAGCATCGACGTCGCGGCGATCGCGATGCCGTACAGGCCGCCGAGCTCGAACGCCCCCCAGATCGCGAGGCAGACCGCGACCACGGGCAGCGCGGTCGACTTCATCGACACGCCCAGCCCCGCGATGATGTTGGTGCCGTGGCCGGTGGTGGACGAGCCCGCCACGTAGCGCACCGGCTGGTACTGCGTGCCGGTGTAGTACTCGGTGATCCAGACGATCGCGCCGGTCAGCGCCAGGCCGATCAGGGCGCAGCCGTAGATCGCGGTGGCCCCGTGGCGCGAGGTGTCCATCATCTCCGCCGTGACGAACCAGAACGCGATCGCCGCGAGCACCGCCGAGACGATGACGCCGCGGTAGAGCGCGCCCATGATCGAGCCGCCGGCCTTCACCTTGACGACCGCGGCGCCCACGATCGAGGCGATGATCGACACGCCGCCCAGCACCAGCGGGTAGAGCACGCCGTTCTCGCCCGCATCGGCCGCCATCAGGCCGCCGAGCAGCATGGTCGCGATCACCGTCACCGCATACGTCTCGAACAGGTCGGCGGCCATGCCGGCGCAGTCGCCCACGTTGTCGCCCACGTTGTCGGCGATGACGGCCGGGTTGCGCGGATCGTCCTCCGGGATTCCGGCTTCGACCTTGCCCACCAGATCGGCACCCACGTCGGCCCCCTTGGTGAAGATGCCGCCGCCCAGGCGCGCGAAGATCGAGATCAGCGAGGATCCGAAGGCCAGGCCGACCAGCGCGTGCAGCGCCTCGTCCTCGCTGTAGCCCATGTGCAGGTGCAGGAGCGCGAAATAGCCCGCCACGCCCAGCAGGCCCAGCCCGACGACGAGCATGCCGGTGATCGCGCCACCCTTGAACGCGACGTTCATCGCCGGGCCCATGCCCTGCCGCGCGGCCTCCGCGGTGCGCACGTTCGCGCGCACCGAGACGTTCATGCCGATGTAGCCGGCCGCGCCCGAGAGCGCCGCGCCGATCAGGAAGCCGATCGCACTCGCCCAGCCGAGGAAGAAGCCGATGAGCAGCAGCAGAACGACGCCGGCGATCGCGATGGTCGTGTACTGGCGGTTGAGGTAGGCGCGCGCGCCGACCTGGATGGCGCCGGCGATCTCCTGCATCCGCTCGTTGCCGGCGGGCTGCGCGACGATCCATCGAGCCGAGATGATCCCGTAGAGGATCGCGATGACGGCGCAAGCCACCGCCAGCATCAAACCGTACTGCTCCAGCATGAACCCCTCCCCGTGCAGAAAGTGGACATCGGACAACGGTGTCTGATCGTGCCCGGGCGCGAGGCCGCGAGGCCGGCCGACTATGGCACACGTCCCGCGACGCGGCATGCCGCAGTGCGTGAAGGCCGCATCGTGAAAGGCGGGTTCAGCGCGCCCGTGCGAGCCTGCGTCGCGAACGACCCGGAGCCGCTCCATGACCCGACGCCACGTACCCGCCTTGTGCATGGCCCTCGCCGCCGTCGCGTCCGCCCACGCGGCCACGCCCGAGATCCGCCGCCCCGCGGGCGTTCCGCAGGGCGATGGCGTGGCCCACACGCTGCGCTCGATCCCCGAGGCCTGCGCCTCGCTGCAGGGGCGGTTCACCGGCGAGGCCGCGTCGCCCTATGCCTTCACCGCGGTACGCAGCAGCGCCTCCTGCCAGCCGCGGGCGCGCTTCGTCGACGCCGCGAAGGCCCGGCCGTCGGAAGCCGCGGGCTGGAGGCTCAATGACGTCGTCCGCGTGCCGTCGAAGGACTGCGCCGGCCTCGCGGCCGTGGTCGAGGTCTGGCGCAAGCCCGGGGTGGCCGTGCCGCCCAGGCTGGATGCACAGGGCCGCGCGCGCCTGTACCTGGACGAGGCCAAGGCCAAGGCCAAGGCCAGGGCGGGCGCTGGCACAGCGCCGCGGGTGACGCAGTACGCGGCGAAGCTCGCGGTCGAGGGCCGCCCCTGCGGCTGACGGTTGTTGCGCAGTAACAGGTGTCGGCGCCACACGGGGCGACGACGCGCAGGGGCGCGTGCTCAGGCGTCGAACGGCGCGAGCTTCGGTTCGACCGATGCGCCCCGCAGCCGCACGTACTTCGGCAGCCCGTCGCGTCCGTAGCGTGGATACGCCTCCCCGCGGATCAGCGGCTCCAGGTAGCCGCGCGCGGCCCCGGTGATGCCGTAGCCGTCCTCGCGGATGAAGTCGGCGGGCATGGTGCGCTCGTGATTGGCGATGTCGGCCAGCGGGGCGGGCTCGATCTTCCAGCGGTAGGGCCGGTCGCGGGTGCGCACGATCACCGGCATCACGGCGTTGCGGCCCTTGACGGCGTACTCCACCGCAGCGCGGCCGACCGCCATCGCCTGGCGCAGGTCGGTCCCGGAGGCGATGTGGCGCGCCGAGCGCTGCAGGTAGTCGGGCAGGGTCCAGTGCACCTTGTAGCCCAGTGCGTCCTTGACGCGGGCGGCCAGGTGCGAGGCGACGCCCCCGAGCTGCGTGTGGCCGAAGGCGTCCTTGCCTGCGCCGGCATCGGCCACGAACGTGCCGTCGGCGGTGCGGATGCCCTCGCTGGCCACCACGACGCACCAGCCGACGCGCTCGACGGTCGCCTTCACCCTGGCGAAGAAGTCGGCTTCGTCGAAGGGGCGCTCGGGGAACAGGATCAGGTGCGGCGCCTGGTCCGGGCCGTGGCCCGCAAGCCCCGCGGCGGCCGCGAGCCAGCCGGCGTGGCGGCCCATGGCCTCGTAGACGAAGACCTTCGTGGAGGTGTCGGCCATCGCGGCCACGTCCAGTGCCGCCTCGCGTACCGATACCGCGGTGTACTTGGCCGCCGAGCCGAAACCCGGGCAGGTGTCGGTCACCGCGAGGTCGTTGTCGACCGTCTTGGGTACGCCCACGCAGGTCAGGGGATAGCCGAACTCGGCGGCGATCTGCGAGACCTTGAGCGAGGTATCCGCCGAGTCGTTGCCACCGTTGTAGAGGAAGTAGCGCACGTCGTGCGCACGGAAGACCTCGATCAGCCGCTCGTACCTGGCACGGTCGGCCTCCAGCGACTTCAGCTTGTAGCGGCAGGACCCGAAGGCGCCGCCCGGCGTCTGCGCCAGCGCGCGGATGGCGGCGGCCGGCTCGCCGGAGGTGTCGACCAGCTCTTCGCGCAGCACGCCGAGGATGCCGTTTCGGCCGGCCAGCACGCGCAGGCCGTGGCGTCGGCCGGCCTCGATGACGGCCGCGGCGGTGGCATTGATGACGGCGGTGACGCCGCCCGACTGGGCGTAGACGAGGGTTCCGGCGGCCATTGGGATTCCAGGATTGGTGGCGGGTTGCGGTAAGCTGGGCCCATCATGCCGGCATCGGCGGCGCCCGGCGTGGAGCGCCCGCGAATGTGCCGCTTATTCCGTGCATCAGGAGCGAAGAATGCGATTGGTACTTCTGGGAGCCCCCGGCTCGGGCAAGGGCACGCAGGCCGCGCGCCTGAGGGAGCACCTGCAGGTACCCCACATCTCCACCGGCGACCTGCTTCGCGCCGAGGTGGCCGCCGGCAGCCCGCTGGGGCTGGAAGCGAAGGAGGTCATGGCCCGCGGCGAGCTGGTTTCCGACGCCATCCTCCTGGGCATGCTCGAGGACCGCTTCTCGCGCCCCGATACCCGCGACGGCTTCATCCTCGACGGCTACCCGCGCAACCTCGCCCAGGCCGGCGCGCTGGGCACGCTGCTCGAGCGCATCGGCCAGCCCATGGACCATGCGGTCTTCCTCGAGGTCGCCACCGAACTGCTGGTCGAGCGCATCGCCGGCCGCGCCCAGGCGGAAGGGCGCGCCGACGACACGCCCGAATCCGTGCGCACGCGCCTGCAGATCTACAACGACTCGACCGCGCCGGTCGTCGAGTACTACCGCCAGCACGGCCAGCTCAAGGTGGTCGACGGCGTGGGGTCGCTGGACGAGGTCTTCAACCGCATCCTCGAGGCCATCGCGCCGGTGAAGGAAGTTGGCTGAGTCCGGGATTCGGGATTCGGGATCAGGGATTCGTAACGGCGGGCTCTCCGCCTGCCTGTCGGACATCGCGAATCCCGTGTTCCGCCATCCCGCTTTTCCGAATGCCGCATCCCGAATCCCGGATCCCACCCGATGAAACTCCACATCCTCGGAATCGCCGGCACCTTCATGGGCGGCGTCGCCGCGCTTGCGCGCGAACTGGGCCATGAGGTCAGCGGCAGCGACCAGGCGATCTACCCGCCGATGTCGACGCAACTGGACACGCTCGGCATCGGCTACGGCATCGGCTATACCGGAAACCACATCGACGCCGACTGCGACCAGGTCGTGATCGGCAATGCCCTCTCCCGCGGCAACGAGGCGGTCGAGCACGTGCTCGACACCGGCATGCGCTACACCTCGGGCGCGCAGTGGCTGGCCGAGAACGTGCTGCCCGGCCGCGAGACGCTCGCGGTGGCGGGCACGCACGGCAAGACCACCACGACCACCATCCTCGCCTTCCTGCTCGAGGCCGCGCACCGCGATCCGGGTTTCCTGATCGGCGGCGTGGCCGAGGACTTCGGCGTGTCCGCGCGCGTGGGCGGCGGACGCGAGTTCGTCGTCGAGGCCGACGAGTACGACACGGCCTTCTTCGACAAGCGCAGCAAGTTCGTCCACTACCGGCCGACGGTGGCGATCCTCAACAACCTCGAGTACGACCACGCCGACATCTTCCCGGACGTCCAGGCGATCCAGCGGCAGTTCCACCATCTGGTGCGCACGGTGCCTCGTCGCGGCCGCCTCATCGTCAATGGCGAGGACGCGCGCCTGGCGGAAGTGCTCGCGATGGGCTGCTGGACGCCCGTGGAAACGTTCGGGCTGGAGGAGGCGTCGGCGGTGGCCACGCGGCCCTTCGACTGGACCGCGCGCCTTGTCGAGCCCGACGGCTCGCGCTTCGTCGTGCTGCACGGCGGGCAGGAGCTGGGCGAAGTGCACTGGCCGCTGCTGGGCCGGCACAACGTCATGAACGCGTTGGCCGCGCTCGCCGCGGTGAACGCGGTGGGGGTTGCGCCGCGCAAGGTGATCCCGGCGCTGGCGCGCTTTCGCAGCGTCAAGCGCCGCATGGAGGTGGTGGGCGAGGTGGGGCACGTCACCGTCTACGACGACTTCGCGCACCATCCGACCGCCATCGAGACCACGCTCGAGGGCCTGCGCAGCCGGGTGGGCGATGCCCGCATCGCCGTGGCCATGGAGCCGCGCAGCAATTCCATGCGCCTGGGCGCGCATGCCGATGCACTCGCGCCGTCGCTCGCGCAGGCCGACATCGTCGTCTTCCTGCACCGCCCGGAGCTGCCCTGGGACGCGGGCAAGGTGGTCGGGGCGATCCGTGGCGACGCGCTGGCGGTGGCCGACGTCGACACCATGCTCGAGGAACTGCGCATGCGCGTCTTCGGCGGCGACCATGTGGTGTTCATGTCCAATGGCGGCTTCGACGGCGCCCCGCGCCGCTTCGTGGAGCTGCTGAAGAAGCAGGGCGTGCGCGACGCCGACGCCTGAGGCGGCGCGGCGTCCTCAACGCGTGGACAGGGCGGCGCGTCAGCGCGCGCCGGCTGCAGGCCCGGCCGTGCGCAGGCGCATGACGCGCACGCCCTGCGGGTGGCGCTCGATGCGATGCGGGAACGTGGCGAGCGCGTGGTGCACCGCGGCGGCCTCGTCCGCCGCATAGGCGCGCGGTCGCCACAGCGCGAAGACGCCGAAGGGGCGCGTGAGCACGAGGCGCTGGCTGGCGCCGATCCAGAGCGGCCGGCCCGAGCCCAGCGTCGCCGGCGCCGGCCACAGGCGCAGGACCTCGCGCTCGCCGGCGCCCACCTCACGCAGCATCAGCAGCGCCTCGGCGCGGGCCTCGAAGGTGGCCGGCAGCACGGCCTGTTCCCCGGCGGGGGTGTCGTCGTCCAGCAGGCGCACGGTGTCGCGCCAGTCGGCCTGGGGCTGCACCTGCCAGCCACGGGCTTCCAGGCTGCGGCGCAGCGGTTCGAGCGGACCGGCGACCTGCACGTCCAGCGGCCAGCGGCCGTGCCGCGCGTGCTCGTCGCGCAGCGCGGGCAGGGCGGCCCAGCCGCGTGCCCACCATTCCTGCTCGTCCAGCACCAGGGTGGCGCTGGCCGGCGCGAACTTCGCCAGCAGCGGGTCGGCCGCGCGCGGCGCATGCCAGGCGGCGGCGATGGCCAGGGTGGAATAGAAGAGGATCGCGATCGGGCGCATCCAGAACGAGCGCGCCACGTGGCGGCGGTAGGCCAGGCCCAGCACCAGCAGCCAGCCGATCCCGAACAGCGTGCCGCCGACGATGTCGCTGGCCCAGTGGGCACCCAGGTACAGCCGCGCGAAGCCCACCAGCGTGGCGAGCACGCCGGCCATGAGGTAGGGCCAGACGCGGCGCCGGCCCGGTAGCTCGCGCGCGATCAGCACGGCGAAGAAGCCGAGCACGATCGTCATCATCGTCACCGCCACCGACGGGAATCCGAAGCCGGCCGGCGCGGTGGGCGGACGCGGCATGTCGATGGCCGATTCGAGCATGGCGGTGAGCGCAAGCCCGAACACGATCGCGGCCAGCCAGTGCGCCGCGGCCATCCAGCGCCGGCGCCAGACCAGGTAGGCCAGCACCGCGAGCGCCGCGGGCCCGAGCACCTGGGCATCGCCCAGGCTGGCCAGGCCTGCCATCAGGCGGTCGGCCAGCGGATTGCGCAGCGAACCCATGAGCTCGTGCAGGCTGTGGTCGATCGCCAGCGGCCCGCCGTTGGCCAGCAGCAGCGCCAGCAGCGAGAACCAGATCCAGCTGATGCCCAGCAGGCAGGTCGCCAGCATCAGCAGCGACGCCGACTCCGGGCGGTTGGGGTCGACCAGCGCGACCGCATACCGCCCCAGCCTCGGATGCGCGCGCGACCAGGCCAGCAGCCGCGCGAGCAGCTGGTCGGCATGCTGGGCGAACCAGCGCCAGGTATAGAGCACCCCGGCCCAGGCGGCGGCCACGGCCACCAGCAAGGCGCCCAGCACGATGGCCAGGCGATCGGCGACCGCCGCCACGGCCTCGTAGGACGCACCCAGGATCCAGCCCGGCGCCAGGAACGCCGCCGCCCAGGCCACGCAGGCCAGCGCGCTGGGGATGAAGTAGCGCTGTGCGGGCATGTGCAGCATCCCGGCGATCGCCGGTACGAACGGCCGCACCGCACCCACGAAGCGCGCGATCGCGATGCTCTTGACGCCGTGCCGGCGGAACATCGCCTCGCCGCGCTCGATCCACTGCGGATAGCGCGAGAACGGCCAGCGCGTGCGCAGCTGCGGCCCCCAACGCCGGCCCACCCAGTAGCTCATCGAATCGCCGACGAACGCCCCCGCCGCGGCGCAGGCCACGGCATAGGGACCGTTGACGTGCCCCAGCCCCACCAGCGCGCCCACGGCGAACAGCAGCGGCAGCGCAGGCACGACGATGCCCAGCACGATCACCGCGTCGCAGAAGGCGACCAGGAAGATCAGCGCCCCCGCGGCCACCGGGTGCGCCCCGATCCACGCGGTCGCCGATTCGATCCAGGAAGACTCCATCCGGCCCGATTATCCCGATGCGCGCAGCGATGGGGAACGCAGGCGGCGCGTACACTGCCCGCGATGGGCATCCCGCACGATCGCACCCCGCAACCGGCCGAGCCACGCGAGCTCGCCGCGCTCAAGGCCGACAGTTTCGGCCGCATCGCGCTCATGCAGGGCCCGGATGGCGCTTTCGTGCGCCGCGACCTGCGCTTCGTGCCGCTCTGGCTGCGCCTGCCTGCATGGTGGCTGGCGCGGCGCGAGGCCCGGGGGCTGGAGGCCGTGCGCGGCATGGAGGCGGTGCCGCAGCTGCTGCGCTGGGACGGCCGCCGGCTGGACCGCAGCTACATGGCCGGCGCCGCGATGCACCTCAACCCGCCGCGGGGCGACGTCGCCTGGTTCCATGCCGCGCGGCGCCTGCTCATCGACCTCCACCGCCGCGGCATCGCCCACAACGACCTGGCCAAGGAAGCGAACTGGCTGGTGCGCGAGGACGGCAGCCCGGCACTGATCGACTTCCAGCTCGCCAGCCGCGGGCATCCGCGCTCGGGCTGGATCCGCCTGCTCGCCCGCGAGGACCTGCGGCACCTGCTCAAGCACAAGCGCACGTACTGCCCCGCGGCGCTCACGCCCGTCGAGCGCCGCGTGCTGCGCCGGCGCTCCTGGGTGCGCGAGCTGTGGTTCGCCACCGGCAAGCGCGCCTATCGCTTCATCACCCGCCGTCTCCTCAAGTGGGAAGACAACGAGGGCCAGGGCCCGAAGGCGTAGCCCGGGTGCGCTTCGCCTGCCGGGCTACGCTCGATCCCGAATCCCGAATCCCGAATCCCGAATCCCGCCCCATGACCCTCTCCGGCAAGACCCTGCTCATCACCGGCGCCTCGCGCGGCATCGGCCGTGCGATCGCGCTTCGCGCCGCCCGTGACGGTGCGAACGTCGTCATCGTCGCCAAGTCCGGCGTGCCGAACCCGAAGCTGCCCGGCACGATCCACAGCGTTGCCGAGGAAGTCCGCGCCGCCGGCGGGCAGGCCCTGGCGGTGCGTTGCGACATCCGCGAGGAGGACGAGGTGCGCGCCGCCGTCGCGGCGACGGTCGACGCCTTCGGCGGCCTCGACATCCTGGTCAACAATGCGAGCGCCATCTGGCTGCGCGGTGCGCTGGACACGCCGATGAAGCGCTTCGACCTGATGCACCAGGTCAATGCCCGCGGCACGTTCCTGGTCACGCAGGCCTGCCTGCCGCACCTGCTCGAGGCCCCCGACCCGCATGTGCTCACGCTCGCCCCGCCGCCGAGCCTCGACCCGAAGTGGTGGGGCCCGCATACGGGCTACACGCTGGCGAAGATGGGCATGAGCTTCGTGACGATGGGCCTGGCCGCCGAGTTCCGCGAACAGGGCATTGCGATCAACGCGCTGTGGCCGAAGACCATCGTCGCCACCGACGCCATCAACATGATCCCGGGCGTCGACCCGGCCATGTGCCGCCGCCCTGAAATCGTGGCCGATGCCGCGCATGCCGTCCTGACAC
>JBMOOW010000031.1:10023-15346 GCA_049323195.1 Pseudomonadota bacterium
AGGCCACCGGCCGCTTCCTCATCGACGAGGACGTGCTCCGCGAAGCCGGCGTCACCGACTTCTCGCGCTACGCGATCGATCCTTCCAGGCCGCTCCTGCCCGACCTGTTCCTCTGAGGTGACCCGATGAAGTATCTGCACGCCATGGTCCGTGTCCGCGACCTCGATGCCTCCCTGCGCTTCTGGTGCGAGGGCCTGGGCCTTCGCGAGAACCGCCGCCGCGACTATCCGCAGGGGCGCTTCACGCTGGTCTACCTCGGCGCGCCGGAGAACCCCGAGTCGGAGGTCGAGCTCACCTGGAACTACGACGACGAGGACTACGGCACGGCTCGCAACTTCGGCCACCTCGCCTTCGCGGTGGACGACATCTACGCCAAGTGCGAGCACCTGATGGCCATGGGCTACACCATCAACCGTCCGCCCCGCGACGGCCACATGGCCTTCGTACGCTCGCCCGACCTGATCTCGGTCGAGCTGCTGCAGAAGGGCGAGCCGCTGCCGCCGCGCGAGCCCTGGGCGTCCGTGGCGAACACGGGCGTCTGGTGACGGCCGAGCACCGCTTCGATGTCTTCGGCAGGCCGATGGCGGTGACACGCACCGCGGGCGGATGGCGGGCGTTCTGGCTGGGCAACGAAGGCAAGCGCCGGCCGGCGGATCTGCACGTTCCGGCCGGGCTTGAGCCCGGCGAGCTCGCGACGTGGCTCGCCGACGTGTTCCACGAGGCGGCAACGCCCCGTCATCCGGACGTCGTGCGACGCGGCTGATCTCCACTGCCGGCCGCGCCGGCTGCCGCAGGCTCCTCCCGGCGCATCTGAGCACGCGAGCGCCACGGCACCGGTGGTGCGCCGGTCACCGCCGGGAGGGCGTCCCGCGGCCCCGGGCGCCGCGATGCGTCGGATGCGGGACAATCACCCTCAAACCCCGCGTGACGCCCATGACCACTCCCGACCTGCTCGCCCTCGCCGACCGCTACTACGTCCCCGTCTACCGCCCCCGCCGCATCGTGCTGACCGAAGGCCGGGGCTCGCGCGTGACCGACAGCGATGGTCGCGAGTACGTCGACTTCGGGGCCGGCATCGCGGTGAATGCGCTCGGCCACGCCCATCCGGCGCTGGTCGAGGCGCTGACGGCGCAGGCGGGCAAGCTCTGGCACACGAGCAACGTCTTCGTCAGCGAGCCGCCCCTGCGCCTGGCGCAGGCGCTGGTCGAGACTTCGGGCTTCGCCGAACGCGTCTTCCTCTGCAACTCCGGTGCCGAGGCCAACGAGGCGGCGATCAAGCTCGCCCGGCGCTGGGCGGCGGCGCAGGGTCGCGAACCCGCGCGTCGGGTGATCCTGACCTTCGAGGGCAGCTTCCATGGCCGCACGCTGGCCGCCGTCACCGTCACCGCCACCGCGCAGCCCAAGTACCAGGAGGGCTTCGAACCGCTGCCCGGCGGCTTCCGCCACGCGCCTTTCAACGACCTCGCGGCCGCTGCGGCGGCGATGGCCGCGGGCGACGTCTGCGCCGTGCTGGTCGAGCCGGTGCAGGGCGAGGGCGGTGTCATGCCGGCCTCGCCGGAGTTCCTGCAGCGCCTGCGCGAGCTCTGCGATGCCCATGGCGCCCTGCTGATGTTCGACGAGATCCAGTGCGGCATGGCGCGCACGGGGCATCTCTTCGCCTGGCAGGGTTATGGCGTACGGCCGGACGTGGTCACGCTGGCCAAGGCGCTCGGCGGTGGCTTCCCGATCGGCGCGATGCTCGCCGGCCCGGCAGCGGCCGGCACGCTGCAGTTCGGTGCGCATGGCACCACGTTCGGCGGCAACCCGCTGGCGGCGGCCGTTGCCGGTGCCGCGCTGCGCGAGCTCTCGTCGCCGGCTCTGCAATCGAACGTCGAACGCCAGGCGGGCGTCATCTGCGCAGGGCTCACCGCGCTGGACGCCGAGTTCGGGCTGTTCGACGACGTCCGTGGCCGCGGCCTGATGATCGGCGCGCAACTGCGGCCGGTGCATGCGGGCCGCGCCGCGGACATCCTCGACCGCTGCGTCGACGAAGGCCTCCTGCTGCTCCAGGCCGGCCCCGACGTGCTGCGCTTCGTGCCGGCGCTCAACATCGGTGACGCCGACGTCGCCGAAGGCCTGGCGCGCCTGCGTCGCGCGCTCGAGGCCTTCGCCGGCTGAAGGCTCAGCCCGCGACGAGCGCGAACGCCTCCCGCGCCGCCGCCAGCGTGTGCGCGATCTCCGCCTCGCCGTGCGCGCTCGACACGAAGCCGGCCTCGAAGGCCGATGGCGCGAGGTACACGCCGCGCTCGAGCATCGCGTGGAAGAAGCGGTTGAAGCGGGCCGTGTCGGAGGCCTTGGCGTCCTCGAACGTCTCCACCGGCCCCTCGCGGAAATACAGCCCGAACATGCCCGGCGCGCGCGTGGTGTGGAAGGCGATGCCCGCCTCGCGCGCGGCGTCCTCGAGCCCATCGCACAGCGCATGCGTCGCACGCTCGAGCCGTGCATGGAAGCCCGGCGCCTGGATCAGCTCGAGCGTCGCCAGGCCCGCCGCCATGGCCACCGGGTTGCCGCTGAGCGTACCGGCCTGGTAGATCGGGCCGGCCGGCGCGATCTGCTGCATGAGCTCACGGCGCCCGCCATACGCGCCCACCGGCATGCCGCCGCCGATGATCTTGCCGAAGGTCGACAGGTCGGGCGTGATTCCGTAGCGCTCCTGCGCGCCGCCGAGTGCGACGCGGAACCCCGTCATCACCTCGTCGAAGATCAGCAGTGCGCCGTGGCGGCTGCAGAGCTCGCGCAGGTGCTGCAGGTAACCTTCCCGCGGCAGGATGCAGTTCGCGTTGCCGACGATGGGCTCGATGATCAGGCCGGCGATGTCGCCGCCCATCTCGTCGAACAGCGCCGTCGCGGCGTCGAAGTCGTTGTAGGGCAGGGTGAGCGTGAGGTCGGCCAGTGCCGGGGGCACGCCCGGCGAGTTCGGCAGCCCCAGCGTCATGACGCCGCTGCCGGCCTTCACCAGGAAGCTGTCGCCGTGGCCGTGGTAGCAGCCTTCGAACTTCACGATGCGCGTGCGCCCGGTCGCGCCGCGCGCCAGGCGGATGGCCGAGAGCGTCGCCTCCGTGCCCGAGTTCACCATGCGTACCATCTCGCAGCTCGGCACGGTGCGGGTGATCGCCTCGGCCATCGCGACTTCCAGCGCATTGGGCACGCCGAAGCTCAGGCCGTCCTGCATCGCGCGCGAAACCGCGTCGAGCACCGCCGGATGCGCATGCCCGGCGATCATCGGCCCCCACGAGCCCACGTAGTCGACGTAGCGGTTGCCATCGACGTCGAACAGGTAAGCGCCCTCCGCGCGCTGCGCGAAGAAGGGCGTCCCGCCCACCGAGCGGAACGCGCGCACCGGCGAGTTCACGCCGCCGGGCAGCAGGTCGCATGCGCGTTCGAACAGCTTCTGCGAGCGGGAGTGGTTCATGTGCGGGGCTCCTGGAATGCGGATAGATAGGCGTGCACGGCGGCGGCCGGGTCGGTCGCGTCGAACACGCCGCTGATGACGGCGATGAGGTCCGCGCCCGCCGCCACCAGCGCGGGCGCGTTCGCGGGCGTGATGCCGCCGATCGCGACGCGTGGCAGTCCCAGCGATGCGCTGTCGGCGAGCAGCGCCGGGTCGGCACGGCGCGCGCCGGGCTTGGTCGGCGAGGGATGGAACGCGCCGAAGGCGACGTAGCTCGCACCGGCGACGGCCGCGGCGCGGGCGCGCTGCAACGAGTCGTAGCAGGACACGCCGATGAGTGCATCGACGCCCAGGCGGATACGCGCGCTCGCCGGATCGCCGTCGTCGCCGCCCAGGTGCACGCCGGAAGCACCGACGGCTTCGCAGAGATCCACGTCGTCGTTGATGATCAGTGGCACGCCCGCGCCCATGCACAGCGCGTGCAGTGCGCGCGCCTGATCCAGGCGCAGCACGGCGTCGGCGGTCTTGTTGCGGTACTGCAGGCAGGCGATGCCGCTTGCGAGCACGGGCTCCACGCGCGAGAGAAGCCGTGGCGTGGACGGCTCGTCGGGCGTGATCGCGTACAACCCGCGACGCAGGTGCATGAATGGCGAAACGTGCATGACTAGGCGCGGCGGATCGGGCGATGGGACAATGCGGGTCCCGCAGCCCAGCATTATCCGCCCATGTCGACGCCCGCCGCGAATGCCCCGTACCGCACCTGGATGTGCGTGGTCTGCGGCTTCATCTACGACGAGGCCAAGGGCCTGCCGGAAGAAGGCATCGCGCCGGGCACGCGCTGGGAGGACGTTCCCGACACGTGGACCTGCCCCGACTGTGGCGTCACCAAGGACGACTTCGAGATGACCGAGGTCTGATCTCAGCGAGTCGGGATGTCCGGACCCAGGCGCAGTTCCGCGCCGCTCTCCAGACCCAGCCGCGCCGCCTCGCCGGCGTTGAGTTCCAGCACGTAGCGCGCCGGTGCCCCGCTCGGGTAGGGCGGGCAGGCATCGCCCAGCGAGCAGGGCGGTACGTCCCGCTGCTGCGAGACCAGCCGCCGGTCGCCATCAAAATAGAGAATGTCCAGCGGGATGCGGGTGTTCTTCATCCAGTAGGCGAGCGGCTGTTCGCTCTCGTGCACGAACAGCATCCCCGTCCCGGCCGGCAGCTCGTCACGGAACATCAGCCCGCGTGCCCGCTCCGCGTCGTCATCCGCCACTTCCACCCGATAGCGCGTATCGGCGAGCTCCACCCAGAGCCCGTTTCCGGAAGCGCAGCCGGAAAGCAGGAATGCAAGCGTCAGTATCAATGCACGATTCATGCGGACAGCCCTATAAAGTGATCGACGTTCGGGCAGCGCCGCGCTGCGGTCAAGACGCCTGAATCGTTGAGCCGGGGTCTCGAAACGACCTCTTCCCAAATGCGAATGGCGCGTGCACAATGCGCGCCCCGCTGACGGAAGGCGGTCCGGAAAAACGGACTGGACGAAGCAACGGAAGCCCAAAAATCTCGATCACAAGGTGTTGACAGTGATCGAAACTGCTGTAAGATGGGCGGCTCACTCGGACGGACTGAAGGTTCGGCGGGGTGAGGGAAGAAGGGGAAGGCGTTGAGGCCGGACCTTGCGATCTTTGACAGTGTGCGCAGGTGACTTGTGCGGGCGTCTGGTGGTGGATGACTGTCCATCGCAGATGTCTCGTATCAAGCACAAAGATTCAAGCATGCATATGCAAGCTGAGTTTTGGTGCCTGGACGGGCTCTGCACTTGAAGCTTTAGCTGATCCTTCGGGATTGGTTGCAAAACTTAAGTGAAGAGTTTGATCCTGGCTCAGAGTGAACGCTGGCGGCAGGCCT
>JBMOOW010000032.1:0-15009 GCA_049323195.1 Pseudomonadota bacterium
CGCACGCTCCCTCGCTCTTCCTTGCCTGCAACGCCGGCAGGGCGGGCGCGACCCATGCCGACAGCGTTAACAGACCCTAGTGCACCGTCTGCGGACGGGCGTCGAAGCGGCGCGCGTAGTCGCGCTCGCCGGCCACCTGTTCGACGAAGTCGTCGCTCACGTCGGGCGCGCCGTACACCGCGTAGACCACCTCGCCGTCGCCGCGCAGCCCGACCTGGCGCAGGCGGTAGCGCGAGGTACCGCCGCCGGTGTCCTCCGGGTAGTGCAGCGGCGGCTGCGGCCCGTCCAGGTCCAGCTCGCTGTTGTCGACCACGCCTCCGACGAAAAGGGCTCGCAGCATGTCCGGTCCTCACTACCAACGGTGCCGCCAGACTGGGCCGCGCCGCGTTCGCTTGCGATGAAGCGGGCGTGGTGGAAGCGGCAAGCGCCTACACTGGCGCGCCCGCACGCTTTCCGTCCCATGCAAGGCGATCCCGCACTCGAGGCCCTGTTCCTGCCCTTCGACGAGGGCCTGCTGGCGCTTCCGGCCGGTGGCGCCTTCCTCGGCGCGCGCGATGGCGCGGCGCTGCGGCGCTGGGCGGGGCAGGGCCTGGTGCTGGAGCAGGACTTCCGCCCGCTCGCCACGGCCTTGGAGCGGGCGGGCTTCGCGCAGGTGGACGGGGAAATCGCGCCCCCCGCGCGGCATCCCGTGGTGCTCGTGCTGCCCCCGCGCCAGCGCGAGCAGGCGCGCGCGCTGCTGGCCCGGGCCGTGCAGCTGGCGGGCGGGGGCGGCCGCGTCGTGGCCGCCGCGCCCAACAATGCCGGCGCACGCTCGATGCAGGACGACCTCGAGGCCCTCGCAGGGCCCGTGTCGGTACTGAGCAAGCACAAGTGCCGTGTCGCCTGGACCGCGCCGCTCGGCGCGGGCGTCGACGAAGCGCTGCGCGATGCCTGGATCGAACTGGATGCGCCGCGCCCCATCCTCGATGGCAGTGTGCTGAGCCGTCCCGGCCTGTTCGCCTGGGACCGCGTCGACCCCGCCTCCGCGCTGCTCGCCTCGCATCTTCCGCGCGACGCCGCCGGCCGGGCCGCCGATCTGGGCGCCGGCTGGGGCTACCTCGCCCGTGAACTCCTGGCACGCAATCCGGGCATCGACGCCCTCGACGCCTACGAGGCGCAGGCCCGAGCGCTTCCCGTGCTGCGCGCCAACCTCGCGGGCTTCGCGCCCCGGGTCGACCTGCGCCTGCACTGGCACGACGTCGCCGCCGGGATCCACACCGGCTTCGACATCGTGGTCAGCAATCCGCCGTTCCACGCCGCCGACCGGATCGACCGCCCGGAGCTGGGCCGGCGCTTCATCGAGGTCGCCGCCTCCGCGCTGAAGCCGGGCGGGCGCCTGTTCATGGTCGCCAACCGCCACCTGCCCTACGAGGCCACCCTGGCCGCGAACTTCCGCCAGGTGCGCATGCTCGCCGACGCGCAGGGCTTCAAGGTCTTCGAGGCCCTGCTATGAAGCTGCTGCGTGCGATCGCCAACCTGGGCTACGGCTCGCGCCGCCAGGTGCAGCAGATGTTCCGCGAGGGCCGCATCACCGATGCCACGGGCGAGGTGCTCTATGCCGACGACGTGCGTGACCTGCGCGACGTACGCCTGGATGGCGAGCCGCTGGATCCGCCACCCGGCCTCGTACTGATGCTGCACAAGCCGGTCGGCGTGACCTGCTCGACCAAGGACGCCGGGCGCCTGGTCTACGACCTGCTCCCGCCGCGCTTCCGGCTGCGCGATCCGATGGTGTCCACCGTGGGCCGCCTGGACCGCGATACCAGCGGCCTGCTGCTCATGACCGACGACGGCGCGCTGCTGCACAGGATCATCTCCCCCAGGCAGCATGTGCCCAAGGTCTACGAGGCCAGGCTCGCGCGCGACCTGCGCGGCGACGAAGCCGCGATCTTCGCCAGCGGCACGCTGATGCTCGAATCCGAAACCACGCCGCTGGCACCGGCCGCGCTCGACGTGATCGACGCACGCCATGCGCGGCTGACCATCACCGAGGGCCGTTACCACCAGGTGCGACGCATGTTCGCCGCGGTCGGCAACCACGTGGAGGCGCTGCATCGCAGCCACGTGGGCGGACTCGGCCTGGGCGACCTCGAGCCCGGCCGGTGGCGTGCCCTGGACGCGGCCGAGGTCGCCACGATCTTCGCCCCCGCCGCGCACGTCTGAAGCGCATCGAACGGACGCCGCGCGGCGCAGCGTCCGGTTCGCAGGCACCGGGCGCGAATCGTGCGTGCGCCCGGCCTGCGTCATGCGCCGTCAGTCCAGCAGCAACTTCCGATAGCCCGCCAGGCCGAGCCGGCGCAGGCTCGCGATGTTGCGGTCGACGATCGCGTCGGGGTCCGGGAACGCCGCCACCGCGCGTTCGACGCTGGCCTCGCGCAGCAGGTGCAGCATCGGGTAGGGCGAGCGGTTGGTGCAGTTGGCGGGGTCGTCGGGCGACTCGCCGGCGAAGACGTAGTCCGGGTGGAAGCTGGCGACCTGGATCTCGCCGCGCAGCCGCAGGCGGTCGATGCAGGCGTCGGCGACGTCGAGGAAGTCGTTGTAGGCCAGGAAGTCGCGCAGCACGTGCGGGTGCACGATCAGGGTGGTGTCGAGCACGGCGGGGTCGGTGTGGCGCAGGCGTTCGAGTTCGGCCTCCAGCACCGGAACCAGCGCTTCGGGCGTCGCCGCCTCGGCCAGCACGTAGCGGATCTGGCGCTTGGCGTGCACCGACTTGGCGAAGGGGCAGAGGTTGAGCCCGATCACCGCGCGCTCCAGCCAGCGGCGGGTGGCGGCGATGGGCTCGGGCTCGCGCGCTTCGGCCATGGGTTCAGTCGCGGAAGTTGTCGAACTGCAGCGGGCGCTCGAACTCGGCACCGCGCAGCAGGGCGATGGCCGCCTGCAGGTCGTCGCGCTTCTTGCCGGTCACGCGCAGCTTCTCGCCGTTGATCTGGCTGTCGACCTTGAGCTTGGCGTCCTTGATCGTGGACTGGATCTTCTTGGCCAGCTCGCGCTCGATGCCCTGCTTGACCAGCACCGTCTGGCGGGCGCCGGCGAGGTTGGTGAGCACGTCCTTGAACTCCAGGCAGCGCACGTCGATGCCGCGGGCGATCAGGCGCGCGCGCAGGATGTCGGTCATCTGCTTGAGCTGGAAATCGCTGGGCGCCGACAGGGTGATGGCCTCGCCCTCGAGCTCGAACTTCGCTTCCACGCCCTTGAAGTCGAAGCGCGTGGACAGCTCGCGGTTGGCCTGGTCGACCGCATTGGTCAACTCGTGCGGGTTGACTTCCGAGACGATGTCGAACGACGGCATGCAGGGCTCCAGGCTGGGCGGCGACGGAGCGGAAGTGTACGGTCTCCCCAGAAACGTCAGTTTGTGACGCGCGTTGTCACCCTCTTCAGGTAGCCGCCCCTACGATCCGGGCCACCCGCCCCGGTGGCCGGACACCAGGAGACCCCCGAATGCACCACACCCCGCGAACCCCTCGCCCCCTGCCGCGCACGCTCGCCGCGGCGCTGATGCTCGCGATGGCCGCAGGCGCCGCCGCGCCCGCCTTCGCCCAGGCCACGGACGATCCCGCGATCGTCGAGTCCGCGACGGTGCCCAAGTCCCGGCTCGTCGAGCGCTATACCGAACTCGCCGGCTCGCAGGAGGCGGCATCGAGCCTGATCGAGCGCCTGCGCACCGGGAGCGACTTCACCGTCACCGAGACGGTCACCACCACCGTGACCAACCCCGATGGCACCACGAGCACCCAGACCTCGACCGTCGAGCGCACGATCGAGAACACCGCGGGCCCGATGGGCTGGGGCGAGGTCAACATCACGCTCTCGCTCGCGCAGGCGCTGGTCGACTCGGGCAAGTACGCCGACCTGCAGTCCGCGCTGAGCGGCACGACCACCACGGTCACCAATCCGGACGGCACCACCAGCACGACCACCACGGGCGGCGTGCTCGCCCTGCGCGCCGACGGCATGGGCTGGGGCGCGATCGCCAAGGAGCTCGGCTTCAACCTCGGCACGCTGATCAGTGCGGGCAACCGCGGTGAAAAGGCGACCGCCGCGAAGTCGGACAAGGCCGCCACCGCCAGGGGCGAGAAGGCCGCCGCCAAGCCCGACCGCGTCGCCAAGGGCGATCGCCCCACCAGGCCCGACCGCGTCGAGCGCCCGGCAAAGCCCGAGCGGCCCACGCGCCCCGAGCGCCCGGCCAAGCCCGAGCGCGGCGGCCGCGGCTGATCGCGTCGTACGTTTCCCCTTCGGCGGGCGTCGCAGGGCGCCCGTCTTTTTCGTTCGAGGATCCGCGATGAAGAAGACCCTGATGGCCTGCGCGCTCGCGCTGGCCGCGACGTGCGCGCATGCGCAGGACGGCCTGAGCCTTGGTGTGGGCGTGGACTACAGCACCGGCGACTACGGCACCGAGACCACGACCAGGATCCTGTCCGTGCCGCTGAGCGCCAAGCTCGTCAGCGGCGACTGGACGTTCAAGGCCAGCCTGCCCTGGATGCGCGTGGAGGGTGACCCCAACGTCGTCCCCGGGCTCGGCAGCATCGTCAACCTCAACCCGATCGGCCGCGGCCGCGGGCGCGGCGACACCGGCACCGGCACGGCCGAGAGCGGCACCGCGTCCGGAATCGGCGACCTGCGCCTGGCCGCCACCTACACGCTGCCCTCCACCGGCGCGCTCGGTGTCGACCTCACCGCCAACGCCAAGATCGCCACGGCCGACGAGGACAAGGGCCTGGGTACCGGGGCGAACGATTACGGCGTGGCCGTGGATCTCTACCGTGACTTCAGCGGCACCACGCTGTTCGGCGGCGTGGGCTACACGTGGCTGGGCGAGTCGGACTACATCGACGTCGACGCGGTCGCGAATGCGAACGTCGGCGCGAGCTGGAAGACCGGCGTCGGCAGCGTGGGCCTGATGTACGACTGGCGCGAGGCGGCGACCGCCGAGGCCGAAGAGCGCAGCGAGGTGACCGGCTTCTTCAGCCTGCCTGCCGGCGAGACCAACCGCGTGCAGCTCTATGCCACCAAGGGCCTGAGCGATGGCAGCCCGGACTGGGGCGCCGGCGTGAGCTTCACCGCGGGCTTCTGAGGCCCGACCCGGGGCCCGTGCAGGCGGCACGCACGGGCCTTCGGCTATACCGCGGGGCATGCCCCTGCTGATCCCCGTCCTCCTGCTGCTGGCGCTGTTCGCGCTCGCGCTGCTGATGTGGCCCGTGACGCTCTGGCGGCGCGCGCGCCGCGGCCACCTGCGTCGCCGCATCGCGCCTTGGGCGGTGCACGTGCGCAGCGCCATGCTCGCCATCGCCACCGCCGTGTTCGGCCTCGTGGTCGCGCTGGGCTGGAGCGGGGCGCCGCCGCGCGAGGCGGCGCTGGGGCTGGCCGCCGGGCTCGGCGTGGGCCTGCTCGCCGCGGCGCTGGCGCGGCTCGAGGTCGACTCGCGGGCCGTACACCTCACCCCGCGCTGGGGTTTTTCGATCGCGATCGCGCTGGTGGTGGCCACGCGCGTGGCCTGGCTGGGCTGGGACCTCGCCCACGGCGGCGGCTGGGCCGAGGCGCGTCGTCATGCCGCACCCCTGGGCGGGCTGCTGGTCGGCTACGCCTTCGCGCAGTCGGCGGTGCTCGGCGCGCGCCTGCGGCGCCGCGCCCGCGTGCGGCTTGCATAGCGCCGCCGCAGGTTCCACCGTACGCGGCCCTTCTCCCGAACGCCGCCGATGCCCGCCGACCATCGCCCCGCCCGCGCCGCCGCGATGATGCTGGCCGCCGTCGCGCTGTTCTCCCTGATGGACGCGGGCCTGAAGCAGTTGTCGGCCCATTACCCGGCCTTCCAGGTCGCGGCCCTGCGCGGCGCGGCCTCGCTCCCGTTCGTGCTCGTCTGGGCGCTGGCGACGGCCGGGCCGCGCCCGCTGCTGCGCGTGCGCTGGTCGCTGCACCTGCTGCGCGGCGTCATCGGTATCGCGATGATGGCCTCGTTCGTGTACGCGCTGCGCACGCTGCCGCTGTCGACCGCCTACTCGATCTTCTTCGTCGCGCCCCTGCTGGTCACGGCGCTGTCGGTGCCGGTGCTGGGCGAACGCGTGGGGCCGCGCCGCTGGACGGCGATCGGCATCGGGCTGCTGGGCGTGCTGGTGCTGCTGCGCCCCACGGGCGAGGGCCTGCTGAGCCTGGCCGCGCTGGCCGTGCTGCTGTCGGCGCTGATGTATGCAATCGGCGCGATCACCGTGCGCGTGCTGGCGCGCACCGACTCCACGCAGGCGATGATGGTCTGGCTGCTGGCGATGATGGCCGCGGGTTCGGCACTGCTGGCCTGGCCCGAGTGGACGCCGGTGCAGGCGCGGCACGTCGGCGTCATCGCCGGCATCGGCATCGCCGGGGCGCTGGGGCAGTACGCGGTCACCGAAGCCTTCCGCGTCGGGGAGGCCTCGATGGTCGCGCCCCTGGAATACACCGCGCTGGTCTGGGGCGTGCTGCTGGACCTGGCGATCTGGGGCGTGCTGCCGGACGCGGTGACCTGGCTGGGCGCGGCGATCATCGTCGGCAGCGGGCTCTACCTGCTGCGCCGCGAGCGCGTGCGCAGCGGATCGGCGGAGATCGTTACGACGCCGTAAAGCCGACGGGCGGTGGCGGCCGCGCCGCGCGCCATCGGCATGCTCCGCGCTCCCATGCACGGAGCACCCACCATGTCCCGCCTCGTCCGCCCGCTCGCGTTCACCGCCCTCGTGCTCGGCATCGCCGCGCTGGCACTGGCCGCCAGCGGCGTACGCGCCACGCACCCGGCGCCGGTGCCCGACGCCGCCGACCTGCTGCCCCCGCCGGCGCAACTGCGCCTGGGTCGCGCGGCCCCGGCCGCCGGCGCGTCCATGGGCCTGGCCGTGGAGGACGTGGGCGACGTCGATTCCTTCGGGCGGGCTCTCAGGTGGCTGGGCGTCGCCAATGCCTTCATGACGCTGGCCCCCGGCTGCGGTCCGGCCGAGCCCATGCCCTGCCAGGCGCTGGCACCCGGCCCGGCCAGCACGGCCTTCGACTTCACCGATGCCGTGCGCATCCGGCTGCCCGCGAAGGCGACCAACTCGCTGCTCTGCTACTGGTTCTCGCCGGTGCTCACGGTGAACTGGCGGAACGCCACGGCCTCGCCGGTGGTGGGGCGGCTGGTCATCAATCCCACGCTCACCGTCGAGAACCCGGTGCTGGACGATCCGGCGTTGGTCGACCCCACCACCGGCGCCCCCTTCGGCGGGCGGCTGGAGACGGGCATGACCGCGTCCGAGCGCTTCGAGGTGCCGATGGCGCCGGGCGTGGCCTTCACCGAGCGCACGCGGGACTCGGCGGTGTGCATCGCCGGCTTCCTCACCCGGCGCAGCCTGATCGAGGCCTACGGCCTGACCGCGGCCCAGGCGGACGCCTTCTTCCGCAAGCCGACCACGGTGCGGCTCAATGTGCGCGGCACGGCGCAGCACGTGGCCTCGGCCTCGCTGGTGTTCGGCCTGCGCATCATCGGCGACTGACGCGCGGGCCCGCGCGCTTCGCGGAAGCCGGTGCCTGCGCCGTCGCCTCGCCGTAACGGCGCTGGCAGGTGTCGCACCAGAACGCGCGCCGCTGCAGCCGCCCCAGCTGGCGGGCGAAGCTCAGCGGCGTGCCGTCGCGCGGGCAGGTCTTCTTCGCATGCACCTGCCAGTGCTGGCGCAGCGTGAACTCCTGTTTCCAGCGCAGGAAGTCGAAGCTGTAGGCGCGCGCCTCGCGGATGAGATCGCCGAGCTTGCGCGGCGGCAGGTCGCCCACGCGCGTTTCGGGGTGCACGCGGATGCGGTGCAACACCTCGTTCTTGATGATGTTGCCCACGCCGGAGAACACATCCTGGTCCAGCAGGGCGTCGGCGCAGATCGCGTCGGGCATGGCCTTGAGCTTGCGCCGCGCGGCCCGCGGGTTCCACTCGTTGGCCATGACGTCGGCCGACCAGTCGTAGATCGAATCCAGCGGCTCGTCGATGTAGCGCACCGCGCTGGAGTAGAAGTTGAGTTCGCGCTTTCGCGTGAACGCCAGCGACAGGCGCACCGGCTTGTCCTTGCGCGCGTCGATGCACCAGCTGCCGAACATCAGCATGTGCACGCGCACGGCCAGATCGCCGAAGTCCATCAGGAAGTGCTTGCCCCAGGTGCGCACCGCCAGGAGCCGCCGGCCGCGCAGGCGCTCGAGGTCGATGCGTGTATTGCCCGTGGCCTCGCGCACCTTCAGGCCGACCAGCGGTTCGGCGGCCTCGCGCAGGATGACGAGCGACGGACCTTCCGGCATGGCTCAGCGTCGAAGCGATTCGAGACTGCCCTGCAGCGCGACCGCGAGCGCGGCATCGCCGCTGACGAGGTCGACCCAGCGCAGCTCCAGGCCCTTGCGCCGGCCCTTGGGTACCAGCCGCAGTCCGTCGGCGTCGACGGTGAGCGTGTAGGCCTGGCCCTTGATGTCGACCTCGCGACGCAGCGGGCCGTCGAGCTTGGTGGTCATGTCGCCTCCGCCTGCATGACCGCAGGCTAGCGCCCGCTGCGGGCAGGAGGCGTGAAGCGCGCCGGCGCGCAGGGTCTGCGGGCGGTGGCGGCGTGCCCGGGCATGGCGCGCGGCGGTGCGGGTAATGCCACGACGAGCACCGCGCACATGAAGACGGGCCCTGCAGGGCCCGTCGATGCATCGCGACCGCGGCGCCGTCAGAAGCGCGCGCCGATGCCGATGCCCACCACCACCGGCTTGGCCTCGACCTCGCCGGCCGGCGCGCCGTCGAGCGCCAGGTCCGAGGAGCCGTGCAGGTAGCGCACGTCGCCGCGCGCGAACCAGCGATCGTTGAACTGCACGTCGGCGCCGACGCTGGCCATCGGCCCCTTAGCCGTCTCGATGCCCACGCGCTGACCCGAGAACGCGCCGCCGGCCTGCGCCGATTCGTCATCGAAGTTCATCTCGTAATAGCCCAGACCCACGAACGGGCGCACGGTGCCCTGCGTGCTGCCGAAATGGTACTGGCCGCTCACGCCGTACGGCTGCGCACTGACGCTGCCGGCCTTGGCATCGCCCACCTTGACGCGGTGGCCAAACTTGTCGACCGCGCCCCAGGCCTCGATGGCCACGTTGTCGTTGACGTACCAGCTGGCGCCGAGGGTCGGGGCGACGTCGCCGTCGAGCTCGGCGCGCGCGCCCGTGGCGGTGGTGGCGTCGCCGGTGGGTTCGGAATGGGCCACGCCACCCACGATGGCGAAACGCTTGCCGGCGGTGTCCGTCTGTTGCGCAAGGGCGATCGGCGAGACGGCGAGGGTGCCCAACAGGGCGAGAGAAAGAACAGACTTCATGGAGCCTCCGTGTAATCGTTTGCAATGCCCGGGAGGAGGGCGACTGCACCGTAACGTCCGCGTACTGAACCCTGCTTGCCTTGCGGACGGCTGCTTCCACGCGCGCGCGACACGGCCTCCGCTAGCCACCTGTGACCGTCGCGTGGACGTGGCGTGGTTGGCGTGGCCACGCGCCCGGGCGAGAATGGCCCTCTTGCGCAATCTGCGGAGCCCTGCATGGCTGAGTTGAAGGAAGCACGCGTCCCCGACATCGGCGACTTCGACGGCGTGCCCGTGATCGAACTGCTCGTTTCGGTCGGCGACACAGTGAAGGCCGACCAGGGCCTGGTCACGCTGGAGTCCGACAAGGCCACGATGGAAGTGCCCGCGCCGTTCCCCGGCGTGGTGCGCGAGCTCCGCGTCAAGCTGGGCGACAAGGTGGCCGAGGGGCACGTGGTGGCGATCATTGAGCCCGCCGGCGCGGACGCGTCCGCAGGCACCGCGCCCTCGTCCGATGGCGGCGCTTCCGCCGACACCGCACAGGTGGCCGCGCCGCCGGCACAGCCGCGTGCGGCGGAGACGGCCACGCAGGTCGAGCCGGTCTCGACCTCGGGACAGCCCGATCGCCTCGCCCGGCGCGAGATCGCCACCCATGCCGCCGGCGCGTCGCCGGTGCAGGTGCAGCCCGCGCCCACGCCGGCCGCCCTGCCGCAGGTGCAGGCCGGCACGGATGCGCCGCGTACGCCGCCCGTCACCTTCGACGCCAGCGAACTGCTGCCCGACAAGGTGCCCTACGCCAGCCCCGCCGTGCGCCTGTTCGCGCGCGAACTCGGCGTCGACCTCGCACGCGTGATCGGCTCGGCCCGCGGTGGCCGCATCACCAGGGAAGACGTGCAGCAGCACGTCAAGCGGGTGATGCAGGGCGCGGCCGCGGCACCCTCGGCGGGTGCGGGCCCGGCCCTCGGCGGTGGCCTCAACCTGCTGCCCTGGCCCAAGGTGGACTTCGCCAGGTTCGGCGAGATCGAGACGCGCGAGCTCTCGCGCATCCAGAAGCTGTCGGGCGCGAACCTCGCGCGCAACTGGGCGATGATCCCGCACGTCACCCAGCACGACGATGCCGACATCACCGAGCTCGAGGACCTGCGCGTCTCGCTCAACGAGGAGTTCGCCAAGGCCAAGGACCCGACCAAGGTCACGATGCTCGCCTTCCTGATGAAGGCCTCGGTGGCCGCGCTGAGGAAGTTCCCGACGTTCAACGCCTCGCTGGACGCGACCGGCGAGAACCTCGTGCTCAAGAAGTACTTCCACATCGGCTTCGCCGCCGACACGCCCAATGGCCTGGTCGTGCCGGTGATCCGCGACGTCGACCGCAAGGGCATCGCGCAGATCGCGCAGGAGATGGCGGAGCTCGCGAAGAAGGCACGCGAAGGCAAGCTCGGCCCGGCCGACATGAGCGGCGGGTGCTTTTCGATCAGCTCGCTCGGCGGCATCGGTGGCACCAAGTTCACGCCCATCGTCAACGCGCCGGAAGTCGCCATCCTCGGCGTGTCCAAGGCCGCCATCCGCCCGGTATGGGACGGTGCGGCGTTCCAGCCGCGCCTGATCCTGCCGCTCTCGCTGTCCTACGACCACCGCGTGATCGATGGCGCCGCGGCCGCGCGGTTCACCGCCTATCTCGCGCAGCTGCTCGGCGACATGCGGCGCGTGCTGCTCTGACGATGGCGCAGGGCGCGACCGCGCGACTCGACGCCGCCGGCGACCGCGTGCGCGACGTCGCGGAGGACGGCTGGCAGGGGCTGCAGCCCCTGCTGGACTACCAGCTGGTGCGCGTGGCCGGGCTGGACCTGAGCGTGGGCGAGCTGGCCGCCGCGCTGTTGCTCCTGGCCATCACGTTCTTCGGCTCGAGGCTGGCCTCCCGTGCCCTCTGCCGCTTCGGCGAGCGGCGCGGCGCGGATGCCGCGGCGGTCTACACGATGAGCCGGGTGCTGCGCTACACGCTGATGGTGATCGGCGTGCTGCTGGCGCTCGAGGTCGCGGGCATCCCGATCACCCGGTTCGCGGTGTTCGCCGGTGCGCTGGGCGTAGGCCTGGGCTTCGGGTTGCAGGCGATCTTCAACAACTTCGTCTCCGGCCTGATCCTGCTCTTCGACCGCTCGATCAAGGTCGGCGACTTCGTCGAGCTCGAATCCGGCGTGCACGGCGTGGTGCGCGACATCAAGATCCGCGCCACGCGCATCATGACCAACGACAACCTCAACATCCTCGTGCCCAACTCCGAGTTCGTGAGCGGGCGCGTGGTCAACTGGACGCTGCTGAAGACCACGCGTCGCCTGCACGTCGCGTTCGGCGTCGCCTACGGCACCGACAAGGAGCTGGTCAAGCGCGCAGCGCTCGAGGCCGCGCACGAGGTGCCTTTCACCCTCGCCCAGGACGGCCCGCGCGGGCCGCAGGTCTGGCTGGTCGGCTTCGGCGACAGCTCGCTCGACTTCGAGCTCGTGGTCTGGATCGACGCCGACGCCACCAAGCGCCCGTCGGCGGTGAAGGCCGCCTACTACTGGGCCCTGCACACCGCGCTGGTCAGGCACGGCGTCGAGCTGCCCTTCCCGCAGCGCGACCTCAACCTGCGCAGCGCCTTCGGCCACGCCGGCCCGGCCGCGCTCGCGCTGCTGCGCGGCGAGGCGGTGCCGCTGGAGCCTGCGGCCGCGCCCGCAGCGCCACCGCCCACCGAGTCCGAGCGCGCCGCGCTCGCCGAGAACGATGCGCAGCACGACGTCGAACGTGAGGTGCTCGAAGAACCCCCCGTCGAGCCGCCCACGGCGGCCGATGCCCAGAGAAACGAGGAACGCTGATGGCCCGCCAGATCGAAGTGAAAGTCCCCGACATCGGTGACTTCGACGCCGTGCCCGTGATCGAGCTGCTGGTCGCGGTCGGCGACCGCGTCGCCAAGGACCAGGGGCTGGCCACGCTGGAGTCGGACAAGGCGACGATGGAGGTGCCCTCGTCCGACGCCGGCATCGTGCGCGAGCTGCGCATCAAGGTCGGCGACAAGGTGGGCGAGGGCACGGTGATCGCCATCCTCGAAGCCGAAGGCGACGGACAGACACCACCGGTCGCGCAGGGGGCCGCCTCGCCGCCCGCGCCGGACCCTGCGCCCGCCGCGGCTCCCGCGGGCGCGGGCGCATCGACGCCCGCCGGTGACGCACAGGCGGGCGCGGCCACGTCGTCCGCACAGCCAGCAGCGGCCGCGCCTGCAACCGGCCGCAAGGCCGACATCGAATGCCGCATGCTCGTGCTCGGCGGCGGCCCCGGCGGCTACACCGCCGCCTTCCGTGCCGCCGATCTCGGGCTCGATACCGTGCTCGTGGAGCGTTATGCCAGCCTCGGTGGCGTCTGCCTCAACGTCGGCTGCATCCCCTCGAAGGCGCTGCTGCACGCAGCCGCCGTCATCGACGAGGCGGCGCACGCGAAGGACTATGGCATCGACTTCGGCGCACCGAAGATCGAACTCGCTGCCCTGCGCGCCTACAAGGAGAAGGTCGTCGGCCAGCTCACCAGGGGCCTGGCGGGGATGGCGAAGCAGCGCAAGGTGCGCGTGGTGCAGGGCATCGGCCGTTTCGTCTCGCCGAACGAGGTCGAGGTGCAGACCGATGCCGGCGCGCAGCTGATCCGGTTCGAGCAGTGCATCATCGCCGCGGGCTCGCAGGCGGTGAAGCTGCCGAACTTCCCGTGGGACGACGCGCGCATCATGGATTCGACCGACGCGCTCGAACTCGCCGAGGTGCCGAAGTCGCTGCTCGTGGTGGGCGGCGGCATCATCGGCCTGGAGATGGCGACGGTGTACCGCGCGCTCGGCGCGCAGGTCACCGTGGTCGAGCTCGGCGCGCAGCTGATGCCGGGCGCGGATGTCGACCTCGTCAAGCCGCTCGCCGACCGCCTGAAGAAGCAGGGCGTCACCGTGCACCTCAACGTGAAGGCTGCGGGCGTCGAGGCGTCGGATGCCGGCATCCGCGTGAGCTTCGAGGCGATGCAGGCCGGCGGTGCGGCGCCCGAAGCGCAGACCTTCGACCGCGTCCTCGTCGCCGTCGGCCGCAGCCCCAACGGCGCGAAGATCGGCGCCGAGGCCGCCGGCGTGCAGGTCGGCGAGCGCGGCTTCATTCCGGTCGACCGGCAGATGCGCACGAACGTGCCGCACATCTTCGCCATCGGCGACATCGTCGGTAATCCGATGCTCGCCCACAAGGCGACGCACGAGGGCAAGCTCGCCGCGGAAGTCGCCGCGGGCGAGAAGCGCGAATGGGTCGCGCGCGTGATCCCGTCGGTGGCCTACACCGACCCCGAGATCGCCTGGGTCGGCGTCACCGAGGCCGAGGCGAAGGCCAAGGGCCTGAAGGTCGGCGTGGGCAAGTTCCCGTGGGCCGCGAGCGGCCGCGCGATCGGCCTCGGCCGCACCGAAGGCTTCACCAAGCTCGTGTTCGACGAGGCCACGCACCGCATCATCGGCGGCGGCATCGTCGGCGTGCATGCGGGCGACCTCATCGCCGAGGTGGCGCTCGCGATCGAGATGGGCGCGGAGGTCGCCGACATCGGCATGACCATCCATCCGCACCCCACCCTGAGCGAGTCGGTGGGCATGGCGGCCGAAGTTTTCGAAGGCACGATCACCGACCTCTACATCCCGAAGAAGAAGTGATGCGCGCCGTCGGCCTGATCGGCGGCATGAGCTGGGAGTCGACGCTCCCCTATTACCGCCTGGTCAACGAACGCGTGCGCCAGCGGCTCGGCGGGCTGCACTCGGCGAAACTCGCGCTGTGGAGCGTCGATTTCGCCGAGGTCGAGGCGATGCAGCACCGGGGCGACTGGGATGCTGCCGACGCGTTGATGGTCGATGCCG
The DNA here is from genome assembly GCA_049323195.1 of Pseudomonadota bacterium. Classification (GTDB taxonomy): domain Bacteria; phylum Pseudomonadota; class Gammaproteobacteria; order Xanthomonadales; family Xanthomonadaceae; genus Cognatilysobacter. The sequence goes on from JBMOOW010000032.1 coordinate 14,215, forward strand.
CGCGACGGCTGCAGGCCGCAGGCGCCGAGGCGTTGGCGATCTGCACGAACACGATGCACCGCAGCGTGCCGGCGATAGAGGCCTCGGTGGATCTGCCGGTGCTGCACATCGCCGACGCGACGGCGCGCGCGGTACGCGAGGCGCACCTGTCGCGTGTGGCACTCATCGGCACGCGGTTCACGATGGAGCAGCCGTTCCATCGCGAGCGTCTCGAGCGCGCGGGCCTCGGCGTGGTGGTCCCCGGCGAGCAAGCCCGTGCCGACATCCATCGCGTCATCTACGACGAGCTCTGCCGCGGACGCATCGAGCCCGCCTCGCGCGAGTGCTACCGCCAGGTGATGGCCGCGCTGGTGCAGGGCGGCGCACAGGGCATCGTGCTCGGCTGCACCGAGATCGGGCTGCTCGTGGATGACGGCGACGCGACGGTGCCCTTGTTCGACACGACCGCGATCCATGCGCGTGCGATCGCGGACTGGGCGATCGACGCGTAGGCGAAATGCAGGACGGTCCGCCGCGGTGGCCCGGCGTCGGCATTCCGGCGATGGCTCGCGCGGGCTGCGCAACGCGGCGCGTCGCACGAGTGCGCTGAAGGGCGGCACGACGCAGACGAAGCAAGGCGCTTACCGTCACCATGGGCGGTGTTCGTTGCCGCGCCCCGCAGAAAGGGAAAGGCTCTGTTCGCGTTGGGTAGTGACAATCTCAGCGGGTGATTCGGTCTCCCCGCAGATTGACTCCTGCGCCCGAGGGTTTCGGGCGGCAGGAGCCGGCAATGCGTGCACGTGAACTCAAGCGCTG
>JBMOOW010000033.1:0-14908 GCA_049323195.1 Pseudomonadota bacterium
CTTGAGGATGGCCAGCACCTGCAGGCCGCCCTCGACGACCCTGTCGTAGCCGAGGAACTCGGTGGCCGGCAGTTGCGCCGCGAGTTCGGCCGGCAGCGTGGTGGCGTTGCCGAACTTGCCCGAGGCACGCGCGGTCTCGCGCTGCTGGTTCATCGCGGCCTCGAAGCCCTCCATGTCGACGGTGAGCCCGCGCTCGCGCGCGATGTCGGCGGTGAGGTCGACCGGGAAGCCGTAGGTGTCGTAGAGGCGGAAGGCGTCGGCGCCGGGAATCACGCCCTGCGCGCGCGAGGCCACGTCGTCGAAGATGCGCATGCCCGACTCGAGCGTCTCGGCGAAGCGCTCCTCCTCGCCGAGCAGCGCCTTCTCGACGAGCTCGCGCCTGGCGGGCAGCTCGGGGTAGGCGTCGCCCATCAGCTCCGACAGCGGCGCAACAAGCTTGTGGAAGAACGGCCCCTTCTGGCCGAGCTTCCAGCCATGGCGCAGCGCGCGGCGGATGATGCGGCGGAGCACGTAACCACGCCCTTCGTTCGACGGCAGCACGCCGTCGACGATGAGGAAGGAGCAGGCGCGGATGTGGTCGGCGATGACGCGCAGCGACTTGTTCGACAGATCGTCCGTGCCCGTCGCGGCCGCGGCCTCGCGGATCAGGCGCGCGAACAGGTCGATCTCGTAATTGCTGTGCACGTGCTGCAGCACGGCGGCCATGCGCTCCAGGCCCATGCCGGTATCGACGCAGGGCGCAGGCAGCGGCACCAGTGTGCCGTCCGGCTGGCGGTCGAACTGCATGAAGACGTTGTTCCAGATCTCGATGTAGCGGTCGCCGTCCTCGTCGGGCGAACCCGGCGGGCCGCCCGGCACGTCCGGGCCGTGGTCGTAGAAGATCTCGGTGCAGGGGCCGCAGGGGCCGGTGTCGGCCATCTGCCAGAAGTTGTCGGAGGCGAACGGCGCACCCTTGTTGTCGCCGATGCGCACGATGCGCTCGGGCGGCAGGCCGATGTCGTTCTTCCAGATGTCGTAGGCCTCGTCGTCCGTGTGGTAGACGGTGACCAGCAGGCGCTCCGGCGGCAGCGCCCATACCCTGGTCAGCAGCTCCCAGGCCCAGCCGATGGCTTCCTTCTTGAAGTAGTCGCCGAAGGACCAGTTGCCCAGCATCTCGAAGAACGTGTGGTGGCGCGCGGTGTAGCCGACCTGGTCGAGGTCGTTGTGCTTGCCGCCGGCCCGCAGGCAGCGCTGCACGTCGGCCGCGCGCACATAGCCGGGCTTCTCGCTGCCGAGGAAGACGTTCTTGAACTGGACCATGCCCGAGTTCGTGAACAGCAGCGTGGGGTCGTTCGCGGGCACGAGCGGCGCCGAGGGCACGATCGTGTGGCCCTTGCTGCGGAAGAACTCGATGAAATCGCTCCGGATTTCGGACGTGGTTTTCATGCGGGATGAGGGCGTGGGATGGAGGCCGGGCAGCGCGACGGCCGCCGGGCGGCGGTCCTGCGATGCGGGACGGACCGTGAAGAGTAGCAGGCGCGCGCCCTTTCCGGCCGCCCGCGTATGGGACGGTCAGTCGCCGTCGGGGCCCAAACGACTGGCGGCACGTGCGATGTCGCCGGGGAAGCCGCGGCGGAGCAGCAAGTCGGCTGCCTTGCGCTCCCGGGTTCGCGGGTCGTCGATGCGGGCGAAGCGACGCCGCACGAGGTCGGCCGCGATTTCGGACCAGTCGCCCTCGAACGCGTCCATGGCCGCGTCGCGCAGTTCGGCCGGCAGGTCGTGCGTGGCCAGCTCCGCGCGGATATGCAGCGGCCCGTAGCCGGACGCCCCGCGCGCGCGTACCAGGCTCTCGGCGAAGCGGCGCTCGTCCTGCCAGCCGGCGCCGGCAAGGCGCTCGACCGCCGACTCGACCTCGGCGGCATCCACGCCGCGCGATACCAGCTTGCGGGTGAGTTCCTTGCGCGAATGCTCGCGGCGGGTCAGCAGGCCGAGCGCACGCTGCATCGCCGTGGCGGGCGGGCGTTCGCGTCGCGCGCGCCGCCCCTTGTCCTCGCGGGCGAAGAGGCTCTCGTAGGGCACGACCTCGCCTTCGGGGGATACGCCGTGGGCTGCAGCCTCGGCGAGATGCCCCCCCATTTCGACGGGCGCGGGAGTGCGGCGCCCTGGGGCCGGCGGGTGATGGGGGTCGTCGCGCCGCTCGCCCTCCAGCCGCGACGGGTCCGCAGCCTGCCGATCGGCCCGGCGCGTCCGCCCGCCCGCCCCTGCCGGAGCCGATGGGAACGCCAGGCTTTCCTCGTCGCGGCGCGGCCGGGATTCCGCAGGCGTCGACGGCAGCAGGTCCGCGAGGCGGACGATGCCCGTCGGCTCCGCGGCATGCCCGCCGGAACGCGCAAACGATCCGGCCCCGGGCTCGTCACCCGGGCCCGGATCGCGATCATGGCGGGAGCGACGTCCGGCCATGGCCCGGATCAGGCATCCGCCTCGGCTTCGGCGGGGTTGATCTCCTGCGGCACGAACTTCTCGCGCAGGGCCGTTTCCAGCTTCGCAGCCAGCTGCGGGTTTTCCTTGAGGAACTGGCGGGCGTTCTCCTTGCCCTGCCCGATGCGCTCGCCGTCCATGCTGTACCAGGCACCCGACTTCTCGACCAGCTTGGCATCCACGCCCATGTCGATGAGCTCGCCCTCGCGGGAAATGCCTTCGCCGTACAGGATCTCGGTGACGACCTGCTTGAACGGAGGCGCCAGCTTGTTCTTGACGACCTTGATGCGGGTCTGGTTGCCGATGATCTCGTCGCCCTTCTTGATCGAGCCGATGCGGCGGATGTCCAGGCGCACCGAGGCGTAGAACTTCAGTGCGTTGCCGCCGGTGGTGGTTTCCGGGCTCTGGCCCGGCATCATCACGCCGATCTTCATGCGCAGCTGGTTGATGAAGATCACCAGCGTATTGCTGCGCTTGATGTTGCCGGTGAGCTTGCGCAGCGCCTGGGACATCAGGCGGGCCTGCAGGCCGGGGAGCTGGTCACCCATCTCGCCCTCGATCTCGGCCTTCGGCGTGAGCGCGGCCACCGAGTCGATGACGACCAGGTCGACGGCGTTCGAGCGCACCAGCATGTCGGCGATCTCGAGCGCCTGCTCGCCCGTATCGGGCTGGCTGAGCAGCAGGTCGTCGACGTTGACGCCCAGCTTGGCGGCGTAGATCGGGTCGAGTGCGTGCTCGGCGTCGATGAAGGCGCAGGTGCCGCCCATCTTCTGGCACTCGGCGATGGCCTGCAGCGTCAGCGTCGTCTTGCCCGAGGATTCCGGGCCGTAGATCTCGACCACACGGCCGCGCGGCAGGCCGCCGATGCCGAGGGCGATGTCGAGCATCAGGGAACCCGTACCGACGACCTCCACGGCCTCGACGGTGCGATCGCCCATGCGCATGACCGACCCCTTGCCGAACTGCTTGTCGATCTGCCCGAGGGCCGCCGCAAGCGCGCGCTTCTTGTTCTCGTCCATTGATGGGTTCCTGGTGTTCATTGGTGAGATGGGACTCTAGAGGCCGGACATCGCAAGGCTTGAGACGATGGCATCGGCAGATGAACTGTGCGATGAGCGGCGGCGGAGGACCGTCGGACCGGGCATCGGGCGGATGTGGGAAAAGCCCGTGGCGGGCCTCAGCGGCCGGGGCGCACCAGGCCGCAGTACAGGCCCTCGATGGCGAAGTCCTGCTCCGGGGTGACCTCGATCGGCTCGTAGTCCGGGTTGCGCGGGAGCAGGCGGATGCGGTCCTTGGCGATCTTCAGGAGCTTGACGGTGATCGCGTCGTCGATGCGCGCCACCACGATCTGCCCCGAGCGCGCCTCGTTCGTCCGGTGCACGCCGATGAGGTCGCCGTCGAAGATTCCCTCCTCGCGCATGGAATCGCCCTTCACGCGGAGCAGGTAGTCCGGCGCCGGCGCGAACAGGTTCTTGTCGAGCAGGACCATGTCGTCGGAGCCGATGTCCGCGCCGATCGGCAGGCCGGCAGCGACCTGGCCGAGCACCGGCAGGTGCAGCATGTCGGGCGCGTTGGCGGCAGGGCGACCGGGCGTGGCGACCAGGCGGATGCCGCGCGCCTGTCCGGGTACCCTGCGGATGGCTCCGGCCTGCTCCAGCGCGTGCAGGTGGTACTGGGCGGCACGGACGCTGCTGAAGCCGAAGACCTGGGCGATCTCCGTCTGCGACGGCGGCACGCCGTCGGCCTCGATGCGCTCGGCGATCATTTCGAGGATCGCCTGCTGGGTGTCGGTGAGGTTCATTAGTAGCAATACTACTAACTCCCCCGCCCGCCGCAAGCCCGTTCGTCAGCCGGCGAGCTCGAGCAGGCCCGTGAGCGCCGCTTCGACGGTCTGGCGCCGGATCGCCTCGCGGTCGCCGTCGAAATGGTGCACCGCCGCCTGCGGATAGCCGCCGCGGCGCGTCCAGGCGATCCACACGGTACCGACCGGCTTGTCGGGCGTGCCACCGCCCGGACCCGCGATGCCGGTCACGGCCACGGCGAGGCTGGCCGCGGAGTGCACGAGTGCGCCGGACACCATCTCGACCACCGTCTCGCGGCTCACCGCGCCATGCTGCTCGAGCGTGCGCGGGTTCACGCCCAGCAGCGCCTGCTTGGCCTCGTAGCTGTAGACGACCATGCCGCAGTCGAACCAGGCGGACGAGCCGGCGATGTCGGTCAGCGCCTTGGCGATCCACCCGCCGGTGCAGCTCTCGGCGGTGACGATGCTCAGGTGGTGGGACTGCGCCGCCCGGCCGAGGGTCTCGGCAAGGCGGCGCAGGCTGTCGTCGTCGGCGATGCTCATGCGGCCATTATGGCCGCATGCGTCAGTACCGCAGGCGCAGGGTCACGCCGTACGTGCGCGGTGCGCCCAGGAAGGCGTTGTAGGAATTGAACGGGTTTCCCGGCGCCGGCGAGACGTTCTGCAGCGGTGCATCGAAGCCGACCTGCACGTAGTCCTCGTCGAACAGGTTCTGCGCCCAGAGCTCCACCGCCCAGGCCCGGCTGCGCGCGCCGAAGACGTAGCGGGCGTTGACGACCGTATAGGCCTCCTGCGTCTTCTCCGGGTCCAGGTCCGAGCCGGTGTTGTGCTCGGACATGTACTTGGCGCCGATGTTGAAGCGGCCGATGAGGTCGCTGGGCAGGTCGTGCTCCCAGGTGACCGAGGCCGAACCCGACCAGTACGGGGCGAAGCTGATGCGGTTGCCCGGCAGCTTGTAGAGGCTGCCGGTGGGGGCGACGAAATCGCCTCCCGGCACCTCGTCGCCGTAGCGGGTGTCGGCATAGGTCAGGCCGCCCTGCAGCAGCAGGCCGCGCACCGGCTGCCACAGCACGTCGGCATCCACGCCCTTGGACACCACTTCCGGGATGGACCTCACGACGAAGCTGGTGCCCAGGAAGCTGTTGAGCTGGAAGCCCGAGTACGTCTGTTGGAAGGCGGTGGCGTTGAGCAGGAGGTCGCCGCCGGCCCATGTGGTCTTGGCGCCGATCTCGTAGCTGTCGACGAACTCGCCGGGGAACGAGGTGTCGGCCACCGGCAGGATGCCCGCGCCGCCGCTGGACAGGCCGGTGTTGGACTGCACGCGGTCGAGATTGAAGCCGCCCGCCTTGTAGCCGCGCGCCGCGGAGGCGTACGTCATCAGGCTGTCGTTCCAGCGGTAGGCCGCCTTGAGCGTGCCCGACCACTCCTTCTCCTCGCGCTGCTGGAAGGTGGCGCGTCCATTGTGCAGCGGGTTGGTCCAGGGCAGGCAGCTGTAGCCGACGATGTTGGAGATGATCGACTGCTGCTGCGCCGGCGGCAGCGCCGCGAACGGCACCCCGCGCGTGGTCAGGGCGGTGGCGATGCGGCCGATCGCCGCGGGGCTCACCGCGCCCGTGGGCCCGAAGTAGGACGCGCAGCCCAGCCCGCCGTTGGGGTTGGTGTAGCGCGAATCCAGGCGCTTGTCCTCGACCGTGTAGCGCGCGCCCACGGTGATGTCGAGCGCATCGCTGGCATGCCAGGTGTTGTTGGTGAACAGCGCGGTGCTGCGCGCGTTCTGCTGGTAGGTATCGCGTGCGCCGGTGCCGGCGAAGACGGTGCCGAAGGGGCGGCCGGTCACCTGCGACAGGAACAGCGGCGCATCGGCGCGGGCGCCGGCGGCAGGGCTGACCAGCGAAAGCAGGGCCACCGACAGGTAGGGCTCGTACGCCGAGCCGATCTGGTAGGCCTCGTTGCGCTCGAGGTCCTCGTCGGAATAGAACGCGCCCACCATCCAGTCCAGGCGCTCGCTGGAGCCGGTCAGGCGCAGTTCATGGCTGAAGGTGTCGAAGGCGGTGAAGGCCTCGTCCTCGGTGGGGTTGCGGTAGAGGATGTCGGCACTGGAGAAGTCGAAGTCCAGGCCGTTGAGGGACTGCCATTCGCGCTGGGCGGTGATCGAGGTGAGGGTGGCGCCGCCGAACCAGGGCGTGGTCCAGTTGACCTCGGCCGACACACCCTTGTCCTTGAGATCCTGCTCGGTGCTGCGGTTGCTGAAGGCCACGCGCGCGAAGGGGTCGGCGACGGGCGCGACACCGCTGTCGGGCGAGAGCGCGTCGATGATGTTGGCGGTGGCGCCGCGCACGGTGGTGACGCCGACGCAGCAGTTCTCCTCGCGGCTGGTGAAGTCGGCGATGAAGTTGACGCGCACGTTGTCGGTCGGGTCGAGCTGCAGCTGCCCCCGCACGGTGTGCATGTTCTGGTCGCCGTCTTCCAGCTCGCGGCGCGGGCCGGCGCCCACGCGCACGTCGGTGAAGCCGTCGCGCACGCGCTTGGCGGTATAGACGCGGAAAGCGGCGTTCTCGCCAAGGGCGGAGTTGAACGCACCGGCCACGCCGAGGGCACCGTAGTTGCCGACGGTGAGCTCGCCCTCGACGCGGGTGTCGTAGCTCGGGCGCCGCGTGATCACGTTGATGACGCCCGCGGAGGTGTTCTTCCCGAACACCGTGCCCTGGGGCCCCTTGAGCACCTCGATGCGTTCGATCTCGCCGAGGTCGCCGAAGCCGACGCCGTTGCGGGGACGGTAGACGCCGTCGATCACGACACCAACGGAGGACTCCAGCCCCGCGTTGTCGCCCACGGTGCCGATGCCCCGGATGCGCGCGGTGGTCTGCGCCTCGCTCTGGGTGCTGGTGACCGTCAGGCCGGGTACCAGGACCTGCATGTCCTTGGTGTCGCGCACACCGGTGTCGCGCAGCAGGCGCTCGGGGAGGGCGGTGAGCGAGATGGGCACGTCCTGCAGCGCTTCCTCGCGCTTCTGCGCGGTGACGCGGATCGAGTCCAGCGTGGTGACTTCGTCCTCGGGCTCGCCCTGCGGCGGGGCGGGCTGCGTCGTTTCCTACGCGCGGGCTGCGCCGGCGGCGAGCGCGGCGGTCACGGCGAGCGTCAGCATCCTGCGGTACGGCACGTTCGGCATCGTCGAAATCCCCGGTTGTGGCGCGGATCCCCATCCGCAGCCGTACCCCGAAGGTAGCAGCGTGTTGCACTGCGGAAAGGGCACGGTTGCACGCCGGCTGACGAGCGGCACGCTGGCATACTTGCGCGCCCGCCGCCGGCCGCGGGCCACCCTCCTTCGAACGCCGTGACTGACTCCCGCGCGCAGCCCGCCGACGCCCATACCCCGCTCATGCGCCAGTTCTTCGCCTGCAAGGCGGAGCATCCGGACGTGCTGCTGTTCTTCCGCATGGGCGACTTCTACGAGCTGTTCTTCGATGACGCCCGCAAGGCCGCGCGCCTGCTCGACATCACCCTGACCCAGCGCGGGGTCTCGGCCGGCCAGCCCATCCCCATGGCGGGCGTGCCGCACCATTCGGCCGAGAGCTACCTCGCGCGCCTGGTCGCGCTGGGCGAGTCGGTGGCGATCTGCGAGCAGATCGGCGACCCGGCGGCCAGCAAGGGCATCGTCGAGCGCAGGGTGGTGCGCATCGTCACGCCGGGCACGGTCACCGACGAGGCGCTCCTCGACCAGCGCCGCGACACGCTGCTGCTGGCCGTGGCCCGCGGCAGGCAGGGCTATGGCCTCGCCTGGGCCGACCTCGCCGCCGGGCGCTTCCTCTGCAACGAGGTGGGCAACGAGGACCAGCTGGAAGCCGAGATCGCCAGGCTCGATCCGGCCGAGGTGCTCTGCCCGGACGAGGATCCCCTGCCCGCCTGCCTGGCCGACCGCGTCGGCCTGCGGCGCCGCGCGCCGTGGCTCTTCGACGTCGACAGCGGCCGCCGCCAGCTCTTGCGGTTCTTCGCGCTGCACGACCTCTCCGGCTTCGGCCTCGAGGACCGCCCGCTCGCCATCGCCGCGGCGGCCGCGCTGCTGGGCTACGTCGAGGAGACGCAGAAGCAGCGCCTGCCCCACCTGACCTCGATCGCGGTCGAATCGGGCGACGGCGCGATCGCGATGAACGCCGCCACGCGGCGCCACCTTGAGCTCGACAGCCGCATCGACGGCGACACGCGCCACACCCTGCTGGGCGTGCTCGATTCCACCGTGACGCCGATGGGCGGGCGCCTGCTGCGCCGCTGGCTGCACCGCCCCCTGCGCGACCGCCCCACCCTGCGCCTGCGCCACCAGGCCGTGGCCACGCTGGTGGATACGCGTGCCGGCGACGACCTGCGCGAGCAGCTTCGCGCGGTCGGCGACGTCGAGCGCATCCTCGCCCGCGTGGCCTTGCGCAGCGCCCGGCCGCGCGACCTGTCCACCCTGCGCGACGCCCTCGCCCGCCTGCCGGCGCTGCGCGAGGCGCTGGCGCCGCTCGATTCCCCGCGCCTGCAGGCCCTGCGCGACGCGCTGGGCGAGCACGACGACACCGCGGCGCTGCTGGCCGGCGCGCTGGTGCCGCAGCCGCCGGTGCTGGCCCGCGATGGCGGCGTCTTCGCCGACGAGTACGACGCCGAACTCGCCGAGCTGCGCCGGCTGTCGACCCACGCGGACCAGTTCCTGGTCGACCTCGAGGCCCGCGAGCGCGAGGCCACCGGGATCCCGACGCTGAAGGTGGGCTACAACCGCGTCCACGGCTACTACATCGAGATCTCCAAGGCGCAGGTCGGGCGCGCGCCCACGCATTACACGCGGCGCCAGACGCTGACCGGCGCGGAGCGCTACATCACCGAGGAACTCAAGCAGTTCGAGGACAAGGTGCTCAGCGCGCGCGAGCGTGCCCTGGCACGCGAGAGGTTGCTGTACGAGCACCTGCTGGACGCGCTCAACGCCGTGCTCGAGCCGCTCAAGCGCTGCGCCGCCGCGCTCTCGGAAGTGGACGTGCTGTGCGCATTCGCCGAACGCGCGCAGGCGCTGGACTGGACGCGCCCCGAGCTCACCGAGCACCCCGGCATCCGCATCGAGCGCGGCCGCCACCCGGTGGTGGAGGCGGTGCGCGACGCGCCCTTCGAGCCCAACGACCTCATCCTAGACTGCGCGCCGGACTACGCCGGCCGCCGCATGCTCGTCATCACCGGCCCGAACATGGGCGGCAAGAGCACCTACATGCGGCAGAACGCGCTGATCGTGCTGCTGGCGCACATCGGCAGCTTCGTGCCGGCGTCGGCCGCGGTGATCGGCCCGATCGACCGCATCCTCACCCGCATCGGCGCCGGCGACGACCTCGCGCGCGGGCAGTCGACCTTCATGGTCGAAATGGCCGAAACCAGCTACATCCTCCACCACGCCACCGACCAGTCGCTGGTGCTGATGGACGAGATCGGACGCGGCACCTCCACGTACGACGGCCTCGCACTGGCCGAGGCCTGCGCGCGCCATCTGGCGCAGGTCAACCGCGCCTACACGCTGTTCGCCACGCACTACTTCGAGCTCACGCGGCTCGCGGAGCCGGGAAGCGGCATCGCGAACGTGCATCTGGACGCTGTGGAACACGGCGACAAGCTGGTCTTCATGCACGCGGTCAAGGACGGGCCGGCCGACCGCAGCTTCGGCCTGCAGGTCGCGGCGCTGGCCGGGTTGCCGCGCGCGGTGGTCGAGCAGGCGCGCGCGCGGCTGGCGGAACTGGAGCGGCAGCGCCCCGCCGACGCCGTCGCGCCGATGACCGCCTCGACACTCGACGCCCCGCAGCAGTTCGCCCTCTTCCCGCCCAGCAGCGCCGCGATCGACGCCCTGGCGGGCTTGGACCTGGACGAGCTGTCGCCGCGGCAGGCGCTCGAGGCCCTGTATCGCCTCAAGGCGCTGCTGTAGCCGCCGCCGGCCGCAGGGTCGCTGCGGCGACCTCGCGATGCGCGCCGTACGCAGACGACCGGGCGACGACGGCCGCTTCCAGGCGCCGGGTCGCTGCTGCGCGGCTGCAGCCCGGCGATAGCCCTCGGCTATCCGACCTATCCGAACATTCGATTTTTCCGATCCACCTCCAGGACTTAACGTCATCTCCGGCATACCGGCCACGGCGCCATGCGCGCCGAGCGGCCGCCCACGCATCGAAATCAGGCGGTGCGCGACACGACAGGAGAAAGACATGAACGCCGAGACGAGGTGCCCCGTCGCGCATGGCGCCAAGCGCATGCAGACCCGCACGAACGCGCAGTGGTGGCCGGACCAGCTCAACCTCGGGATGCTGCACCAGCACTCGAAGCTCGGCGATCCGATGGTCGAGGATTTCGACTACAAGTCCGAGTTCCGCAAGCTCGACCTCGATGCGGTCATCCGGGATCTGCACGCGCTGATGACCGATTCGCAGGACTGGTGGCCCGCCGACTGGGGCCATTACGGCCCGTTCTTCATCCGCATGGCCTGGCATTCGGCCGGCACCTACCGCATCTTCGACGGCCGCGGCGGCGCGCGCTCGGGCGAGCAGCGCTTCGCGCCCCTCAACAGCTGGCCCGACAACGGCAACCTCGACAAGGCGCGCCGCCTGCTGTGGCCGATCAAGCAGAAGTACGGCAAGCAGCTGTCATGGGCGGATCTCATGATCCTCGCCGGCAACGTGGCGATCGAATCGATGGGCGGCCCGGTATTCGGCTTCGGCGGCGGCCGCGAGGACATCTGGGAACCGCTGCCCATCGACTGGGGCCCGGAATCCACCTGGCTCGGCGACGAGCGCTACAGCGGCGAGCGCGAGCTCGCGCGCCCGCTCGCGGCCGTGCAAATGGGCCTGATCTACGTGAATCCCGAAGGCCCGAACGGCAAGCCCGACCCGCTGGGCTCGGCACGGGACATCCGCGACACCTTCGGCCGCATGGCCATGAACGACGAGGAGACGGTCGCGCTGATCGCCGGCGGGCACACCTTCGGCAAGTGTCATGGCGCCGGCCCCGCCACGCACGTCGGCGCCGAGCCGGAGGGCTCGAACATCGAAGAGCTCGGCTTCGGCTGGAAGAGCACGTACGAGAGCGGCATCGGCGCGCACACGATCACCAGCGGCCTGGAAGGCGCGTGGACGCCCACGCCCACCAGGTGGGACATGAGCTATCTGGAAACGCTGTTCGGCTTCGAATGGGAACTCACCACCAGCCCCGCCGGCGCGCATCAGTGGAAGCCCGTCGGCGATGCCGGGCGCGTGGTGCCCGATGCGCACATCCCGGGCAAACTCAACCAGCCGATGATGACCACGGCCGACCTCGCCCTGCGCTTCGACCCGGCCTACGAGAGGATCGCGCGCGGCTACCTCGCCGATCCGGACAGGTTCGCCGACGCCTTCGCGCGCGCCTGGTTCAAGCTCACCCATCGCGACATGGGCCCGAAGGTGCGCTACCTCGGCCCGCTGGTGCCGGCCGAGGACCTGATCTGGCAGGACCCGATCCCCGCCGTCGATCATCCACTCGTGGACGACGCCGACGTCGCCGCGCTCAAGACCCGGCTGCTCGACGCCGGCCTCTCGGTGCAGCAGCTTGTCAAGACGGCCTGGGCATCGGCCTCGACCTTCCGCGGCAGCGACCTGCGCGGCGGCGCGAACGGCGCCCGCATCCGCCTCGCGCCGCAGAAGGAGTTCGAGGCCAACGAGCCGGCCGAGCTCGCCACGGTGCTCGCCACACTCGAGCACGTGCAGCAGGCGTTCAACGCGGCGCAGACCTCCGGAAAGAAGATTTCGCTGGCCGACCTCATCGTGCTCGGCGGCAGCGCCGGGATCGAGGAGGCCGCGCGCAAGGCCGGCTTCGACATCACCGTGCCGTTCACTCCGGGCCGCACGGATGCGTTGCCCGAGCAGACCGACATCGACTCGTTCCTCGTGCTCGAACCCGCGGCAGACGGCTTCCGCAACTACGTGCGTGCAGGCGCCGAGGACACCGTGCCGAATGCGCTGATCGACCGCGCCAACCTGCTGATGCTCACGGCGCCGGAGATGACCGTGCTCGTCGGCGGCATGCGCGCGCTGGGCGCCACGTATGGCAACGCACGGCACGGCGTGTTCACCGACCGCCCCGGCACGCTCACGCCCGACTTCTTCCGCAACCTTCTGGACATGCGCACCGCGTGGTCGAAGTCGGAGACGGCGCCGGGCGTGTTCGAAGGCCGCGACCGCAGGACGGGCGAGCTGCGCTGGACGGCTACGGTCGCCGACCTCCTCTTCGGCTCCAATGCCCAGCTGCGCGCGCTGTCGGAGGTCTATGCGGCGCGCGACGGCGAGCAGGACTTCCTGCGCGACTTCGTCGCCGCCTGGGTCAAGGTGATGGAACTGGACCGCTTCGACCTCCGGTACGCGCAGGCGGCCTGAGCCAGGCCACCTGCATGCCGCCGCGGAACCGCGGAGGCAGGTCGGGCCCAGGACGGGGGGAACGCGACAGCGGCGGCCGCGCCGATGCGGCCGCCGCATTCGCGCACGTGCCAGCGGCAGCAGGCCGGTGCCGGCGGGCGGACCGTGAACCGACTTCGCATTCCCGGCGATGCCGCACATCGACATGTGAAGCGCGACGAGGACGTTCCCTGCGCAGGTGGCCGGTTCGGCTGCCTGCCTGAGCAGCCGCACGGGACCACCGCCACGGTCCGGCATCGACGCCGAGGGCCAGCCCCTGTCGCGGCCGACCGCCTGAACACCTCGCCGGCTTCGTCACGGGCTCTCGATAGATCGCGTCGGAGCATCGTCGCGCGCCACGGAGACAGCCCATGAATGCACCGCTGACCGACGATCTTCTCCACGAACTCCGCCGCGACGGCGTCCCGCACATCGCGGCACGGCTCGGGCTTTCGCAGTCGCAGGTGGACGACGCCGTCGCCGCGGCGCTGCCCCTGCTGTTCGGCGCGATGGGCCGCAATGCCCGCCAGCCCGAAGGAGCCGATGCGCTGTTCGCCGCACTGGCCCGCGATCACCGCGGGCTCGATCCCGGCAACGTGCTCGGGACTGCGCTGGCCGGCGGCACCGCGGGCCAAAGCATCCTGCGCCATGTGCTGGGCGGCCGGACGCCGGTGGCGGCACAGACGCTCGGGTCCATCGGCGGGCTGGGCCAGGACCGTGCCGCGACGCTGCTGCGCATGCTCGCGCCTGTGGTCCTGGCCTATCTCGCCCGGCGCGTCTTCATGCCCTCGGATGCGGCCGGCCCGGAAACGCCTGAACCGACACCGCGCGGGCTGGGTCGCCTGCTCGAGCGGGAGGAGGAGCAGATGCGCACGCGCGAGGGCTTCGGCGCCGGGCTGCTCTCGGTGCTCGACCGCGACGGGGACGGCGACGTCGACCTGCAGGACTTCGTTCGCGGCCGCGACCGGCAGGTGCTCGATACGCAGACCGCGGAAATGCGCAGCCCGCGCCCGTTGCTCTGACCGCGGCGCCGGTCAGAGCATGTCGATATCGCCCAGCGCGCGGATGAGGCGCCGGGCACGCTTGTCGGGGCGCTGCTCCGGCGGGCGGTAGCCATCGCGCATGGCCGCCTTCTCGGCACGCACCTGGTCCCGACGGGCCTTCGAGGCATCGGTTTCGGCGTAAAGCGCCTGCGCGACCGGCGCCGGACCGCGCACGGCGCTGATGCCGAGCACGTCGATCTCGAAACGCTCCTCGCCGCGCAGGATGTCCAGCCGGTCGCCGGCCCGCACCGCGCGCGACGGCTTCGGCCGCTGCCCGCCGATCTCCACGCGTCCGGCCTCCACCGCCTGCTTGGCCAGCGAGCGGGTCTTGAAGAAGCGCGCAGCCCAGAGCCACTGGTCGATACGGACGTTGTCGGTGGAATCGGTCATGCGGATTCGTGCGGAGCGGGTGGATGCGAAACTGGGGACGGATCGGGAAAAACGAAGTCGACGCCGGCGACGGCCAGGCGTTCGCGCAGCCCCGCTTCGTGCGTGCCGCGCCAGTAGACCTGCAGGCAGCCCCTACAGCGGCGGAACCGGCGCGTCGCGTCCAGGACGCGTGCCGGCACCTGCGCTGCAACAGCGGCCGCCTCGACCGCGTCCACCGGCGCATTGCAGCGGCTGCACCGTGTGTAGGGCCGAAGATGCGCCGCGAGTCCGAAGCGCGACAGCACTTCCGACAGCTGGCCTGCGGGTCGGTCACGTACACGAATGCGCCGGCCGGTACGTCGGTGCGCTTGAGCAGGCCGACGTCGCGCGTGAGCAGCACCCGCCGCTGGCCGGCGGCGCACGCCTGCAGGGCGTCGTCGTCATGGCCCGGCTGCCAGGCCGCGTCGATGCCGAGCAGGCGCAGGTCGCGCGCCAATCGGCCCAGGTGGACGTCCAGGACGAACCGCGGCGGATCGCCCGCCTGCTGACGTTCGACCGGGTGGACCTCCACGTATTCGCCGCCGCGAAGACGGGTGGAGAGCGACGCCGGCTCGCCGTCGACGAGCACCTGCGCCACCTCGGTATGCGGCACGCCGGCGGCCTCGACCGGGTCCTTGAGCGCGGGCCGGCCGTCGAAGGCGAACCTGAACCAAGCCCCGCGCCTATGCGGCGCGACGAACCGCGCCAGGCGCCCGTGCACGCGCATGCAGGCATGCGCACGGTGGTCATTCGAGCCACGCATCGCGCCAGCCTCCACC
>JBMOOW010000034.1:0-14756 GCA_049323195.1 Pseudomonadota bacterium
CGGTGGCCTGGGTGGCGGCCTTGCGCGCGCCGGTCTTCTTCGACGCCGTCTTGCGGCCGCCGGCCGACTTCGACGCCGCACCGCCCGCGGACTTGGCCGCACCCGTGCTGCGCGAGCCGGTGGCGCGCTTGGCCGCCGACTTCGTGCCCGAGGCCTTCTTCGCCGTCGAGCGGCCGCCCGACGTCGACTTGCGCGCGCCAGTCTTGGACGCGCGGGCCTCCTTGCGGGCCGCCGCGCTGGTGCGTGCCAGGCGCTTCTTGGCGGTGCTGACCGCGCGGCTCACCGCGTCGGCGGCGTTGCTGGCGGTTTCGGTGACCGCGGTGACGGCGTTGCTCGCCGTGCCGGCGATGACCGTCCCGATGTTGCTCGCGGTGTCGGCCACCGCGCTGGCTGCGTTCGACAGGGTGGCGGTTACGCCGTTCCCGTTGTCGTTGCCGTTTCCATTGCCATTGCTCATTGGAATGCCCTCCTTAGGGGCGCTGTTTTTGCGAATCGGGATAACGAACCGTTATCGCGCGTTGCTATACAGCCGGTGCGCACAACATGGTGTGAAAACGATGTGTTTCATGACATCACCCGACGCGGTGCGTCGAGCGTTTCCTGGCGCGCCGCCTCCGACGCCAGCACACGCGCCTGCGCCTGCACCGCCTCGATCGTCAGCGTGTCGACCCGCTTCTCCAGCGTCGCGCCGATGTCCACGGGCGAGGTCACCAGATTGCGTGCCCAGTCGTCGGCGCCGGCCGCGAAGTGCACGCCGCGCACCAGGGTATTGCCATCGTTGAACTCCACGCGGTCGATCTGCTTCAGCCCGTACCTGGCGGCATCACCCGCAAGGGCCCATGCCAGCTTGGTCGAATGCTCCCCGCTGGCGATGCCGCGTTCGCGCTCTACAGCCTCGATGCCGGACAGGGCGCTTTCGAAGAGGGAGTGGACGGGGTTAGTGGGGTCGATGGGGCGGGGTGGGCGCGGGGCCTGCGAGGAGCCGTCGGGTGCCCGCGGTACATACCCTTGCTCGAGCTTCCGCTCCCATTCGGCAGCCGCCGCCGTACGTTCCGCAAGATGCTTCATACCCGAATTGATCGCACGGGTGGCCTCGACTACATCGGTCTGATGCCCCTCTCGTACCACGCGTGTTTTCCAGTAGTGGATCGCTGACGCGGCTGCCAGTTCGGGATCGGCGAGGGCATCGGGATTCTTCACGACATTCACGCCGATCACCCGTTCCAGCTCCTGATTGGCTTCCGTGTAGTTCGCGCGCCCAGTGACTTGCAGGTAGCCGCGGCCGCGGAATTTCCATCCATCGTCGGGCTGGGTATTGCCAAGCTCCTTCCTACCCCACTCGCCGCCATACATCGCGTTCGCGACGGCACGCGGGCCGCCCTCCGTAATTTCGCGGGCCTCCGTCAGCGTGTTCATGCCATTGCGGCCGGGAAACACCGCCAGCAGCCGAGGGGCCGAGTAGTTCAGGCGTTCTTCGAGTGCAACGAAGTTGCCCGTTTCCACGTGGGCTTGCCCCATGAAGATGGCGAGCTCCTTGCGCTCGGTTATTCCGGCTTCTCGTGCGCGGAGCATCAGGAAATCGGCGCGCTCGCGGGCCGTGTCGGGTTGGTGAAGGATTCTTTCCATAGCATCAATCCACGAAGGCCAGAGGAGCCCTACGGTCGCGGCAGGCCATGTTTCTCGATCATCGGATCACGCGTCCACCTTTCGGCCAACTCCCAATCCGGATCGCGCACGGTGCCCTTGCGGCACAGATCCTCACGCTCGGCTCGGGTCCAATTAGGAGGCGCAGTGAAGAATCCTTGGCGCTCTATTCCTGTTCCGGATATCGAGTAGATGAGCTGTCGCGAGTCGGGCTCGCCGAACGAGTAAGTCCGCACACCCGTTGCTCCGGTGGAAAAAACTCGCGTTGCCATAAAGCGGCCTGCGCCGCGTCGATCGGTGGGATAAACGATGGGCGGTGAACGGCCACCAGTGCGCGCGAAGTACAGTACCTCGGGATTCGCGTCCCCTCCTGAGCAGAGTGCGATTTGATCGCCGTTGCCTTCGAGTTCGCACGAGAAGACGATGGCCTCCTTCGGAGCACACGGTGCTTGATTGCGCGCCGGAAGCGCGCTAGCGGTGGAGGCGGCTTGTCCCCTGCCGACGCCCTCGACGAGCTTGGGCTCAGGCGCCGTGCACCCTCCTATCAGCAGCGCCGCCGCCAGGGCTGTGAGGCGAGCGGCGATTGAGTGGGTATGGGCCATCGTCTGTCGGCACGTGTCGTTGCGTCGTTGCAGTGGGAAATCCGTCTGAGCGCGGTCCCTGTCAGAACTTGCCGTAATACCCTTCCTTCAGCGCATCGAAGAGGTTGGCGGCGGTGTGCTTCTCGCCGTCGTACTCGATCTCCTCGTTGCCGCGCACTTCCACCACCGAGCCGTCCTCCAGCTCGAAGCGGTAGGTGGTGTTCTCCAGGTCCTTTTCCTTCACCAGCACGCCCTGGAAGGCGGCGGGGTTGAAGCGGAAGGTGGTGCAGCCCTTCAAACCTTGGGCGTGGGCGTAGGTGTAGATGTCCTTGAAGTCCTCGTACGGGTAGTCCGTGGGGACGTTCGCGGTCTTGGAGATCGAGCTGTCCACCCACTTCTGCGCCGCGGCCTGCACGTCCACGTGCTCCTTCGGCGTGATGTCGTCGGCGGCGATGAAGTAGTCGGGCAGGGCGGCGGCCGGGTCCTCGGCGAACGGCATCGCCTGCGGATTCACCAGTTCGCGGTAGGCGAGCAGCTCGTAGGACCAGACGTCGACCTTTTCCTTCGACTTCTTGCCCTCGCGGATCACGTTGCGCGAGTAGTGGTGCGCGAAGGACGGCTCGATGCCGTTGGAGGCGTTGTTGGCGAGCGACAGGGAGATCGTGCCGGTGGGCGCGATCGAGCTGTGGTGGGTGAAGCGCGCGCCGACCTCGGCGAGCTCCTCGACCAGCTCCGGGGCGACCTCGGCCACGCGCTGCATGTAGCGCGAATATTTGGCGTGCAGCACCTTGCCCTCGATCTCCTGGCCGATCTTCCAGCCGTCGGCGGCCATCTCCGGGCGCTTGCGCAGCATCTCGGCGGTGACGGTGAAGCGCTCTTCCATGATCGGGGCCGGGCCCTTCTCACGGGCGAGCTCCAGGCCCATCTCCCAGCCGGCCACCGCCATCTCGCGGGCGATCTGCTCGGTGAACTCGCAGGATTCCTTGCTGCCGTACTTCATGCGCAGCATGGTCACCGTGCTGCCCAGGCCCAAAAAGCCCATGCCGTGGCGGCGCTTGCGCATGATCTCCTGGCGCTGCTGCTCCAGCGGCAGGCCGTTCACCTCGACCACGTTGTCGAGCATGCGGGTGAACACGCGCACGACCTCGCGGTACTCGTCCCAGTCGAACGTGGCCTGGTCGGTGAAGGCGTTGCGCACGAACTTGGTGAGGTTCACCGAGCCCAGCAGGCAGGCGCCGTAGGGCGGCAGCGGCTGCTCGCCGCAGGGGTTGGTGGCGCGGATGTTCTCGCACCACCAGTTGTTGTTCATCTCGTTGACGCGGTCGATCAGGATGAAACCCGGCTCGGCGTAGTCGTACGTCGAGACCATGATCATGTCCCACAGGTGCCGCGCGCGGATGTGGCCGTAGATCTTGCAGGCCACCAGGCCGTCGTCGCGCGTCACGTAGTTGCGGTGGGTCGGCCATTCGCGCCAGACCACCTGCTCCTCGTTGGCGAGGTCGAGGTCGCCCTGTTCCTTGACGTGCACCGGGAACACCAGCGGCCAGTCGCCGTCGTTCTTCACCGCGTCCATGAAGCCGTCGGTGATCAGCAGCGAGAGGTTGAACTGGCGCAGGCGGCCGTCCTCGCGCTTGGCGCGGATGAAGTCGCGCACGTCGGGATGGCTGACGTCGAAGGTGCCCATCTGCGCGCCGCGGCGGCCGCCGGCCGAGCTCACGGTGAAGCACATCTTGTCGTAGATATCCATGAAGGACATCGGGCCCGAGGTGTACGCGCCGGCGCCGGCGACGAACGCGCCGCGCGGGCGCAGCGTGCTGAACTCGTAGCCGATGCCGCAGCCGGCCTTCAGCGTCAGGCCGGCCTCATGGACCTTCTCGAGGATGCCGTCCATCGAGTCCTCGATGGTGCCGGACACGGTGCAGTTGATCGTCGAGGTGGCGGGCTTGTGCTCCAGGGCGCCCGCGTTGGAGGTGATGCGGCCGGCGGGGATCGCGCCGCGGCGCAGCGCCCACAGGAAGCGCTCGTTCCAGTAGCGCTGCTTCTCGGGCGTCGGCTCGGCTTCCGCGAGGGCCTTGGCCACGCGCTGGTAGGTGGCGT
This sequence comes from Pseudomonadota bacterium, assembly GCA_049323195.1. Classification (GTDB taxonomy): domain Bacteria; phylum Pseudomonadota; class Gammaproteobacteria; order Xanthomonadales; family Xanthomonadaceae; genus Cognatilysobacter. The sequence goes on from JBMOOW010000034.1 coordinate 4,323, forward strand.
CGATGTCCGCGTCCACCGGCGCGCCGGTCTTGGTCTTGAGCCGGTACTTCTTGTCCCAGATGTCGAGGGACGCGGGCTGCAGCGGGATGTCCCCGTCGCTGTGCGGGCTCTTGGACATTCCGACTACCTCCAGGCGCACCGTGCTCATTCCTGCGTCATCTCCGGTCGAGGCCGCGACAGGGCGGCCGGTGAAGGGGTGGGCCGACGCCGGGGCGGCGGCCGGAAAAAGGGGGTGTGTTCCACGCGGCGACAGCCCGCCCAGGCGGCCGTGGAACCGCTTCCGAGGCGTCGCCGGGCGTGGGCCGGAACCGCCGTTCCGACGCCTCGCATCTCAACTTGTTCCCCGTAAGCACATCGTGAACCACAAGATATTGTGGCCGCGATGGATCCTCACGCTACGCTCACCGGGCGCGGTACGTCAACGACTTGACGCGCGCGGCGGTAGCGGTTTTTCCCGTGAATCGCTGCTGCACCGCGGCAGGTCCGACGAACGGCACGGCCGCCATGCCGGGGCCGCCTGCGGCATGCTCGCGGCCTGCGCTTGAATCGTCGCGGCGCCGCCGCGACATCCCCGAACGTCGATCGAAGCACCCCCCACGATGACCCCGACCCGTCCCCGCACCACGCTCCTCGTCCTCGCCGCCGCGGCGGCCTTCGGCGGCTTCGTCGCCACCGGCGCGCGCGAACTGTTCGACCGCGACGCCCAGGCCGCGCCGGCCTCGCCCGCGCTCGCGCTGCCGGCGCCCACGGTGGGCGCGCTGCCAGCCTCCGTCGCCGGCCAGCCGCTGCCCTCGCTGGCCCCCATGCTCGCGCGCGTCACCCCGGCGGTGGTGAGCGTGCACACCAAGCAGCGCGTGCGCGTGAGCCCCTTCGCCGATCCGTTCTTCCGCCGCATGTTCCCCGAGCTCACCCAGGAGCGGATCAACGAATCGCTGGGCTCGGGCGTGATCGTCGACGCCGAGCGCCGGCTCATCCTCACCAACCACCACGTGATCGAAGGCGCCGACCAGGTCAGCGTGACCCTGGCCGACGGGCGCACGCTGCAGGCCGAGTCGCTGGGCAGCGACCCCGACACCGACGTGGCGGTGATGCGCGTGCTGGGCAGCGAGCGCCTGTCCGCGCTCCCGCTGGCCAATTCCGACCAGTTGCGGGTGGGCGACTTCGTGGTCGCGGTCGGCAACCCCTTCGGCATCGGCCAGACGGTGACCAGCGGCATCGTCTCCGCGGTGGGCCGCAGCGGCCTGCCGGGCCTGGGCTTCCAGAACTTCATCCAGACCGACGCATCGATCAACCCCGGCAATTCGGGCGGCGCGCTGGTCAACCTCAACGGCGAGCTGGTCGGCATCAACACCGCCAGCTTCAATCCGCGCGGCTCCTATGCCGGCAACATCGGCCTGGGCTTCGCCATCCCGTCCAACCTCGCGCGCTCCATCGCCGAGCAGCTGGTCAAGAACAAGGGCGTGGTGCGCCGCGGCACGCTGGGCCTGGAATCGCAGGACATCGACGAGCGCCTGTCGCGCGCGCTGGGCGTGCCGGCCGACGGCGGCGCGGTGGTCACCCGCGTCTACCCGGGCTCGGCGGCCGAGCGCGCGGGGCTGCGCTCGGGTGACGTGATCACCGCCGCGAACGGCCAGCGCATCGCCGGGCGCGACGCGCTGCGCAATTTCGAGGGCCTGCAGGCGCTGGGCAGCCGCGTCACCCTGGACGTGCTGCGCGACGGGCGCCGCCTGCAGCTTTCCACCGGCCTGCAGGAGTTGCCGCGTTCGCTCGCCGGCGGCGATCTCGACCCGCGCCTGGCCGGCGCCACCTTCGCCGAGCTGCCCGAGCGCCTGCGCGCGGCGGGTCTGGGCGGCGTGCTGGTGGAAGCCGTCGCGCGCGGCTCGCGTGCGGCGCAGAATGGCCTGCAGCCGGGCGACGTGGTGGTCGCCGCCAATACCGGCGCGTTCGCCGACCTCGCCGGCTTCCGCGCGGGCTTCACGCAGCGGCCGTCAGAGTTGGCGCTGCAGATCGTGCGCGGGGGACGCCAGGGTGTGTTGCCCATCCGTTGACCGATCCACCGAACCTCCAGGAGACAGGCATGGCCACGAACAACCGCAACGGCTCCAGCAGCGCCACCACCACGACGGGCACCGGCGCGTTCACCTCGAACCTTTCCGAGGCGGGCAGCAGCCTCAAGCAGGCCGCGGTCGACACCGGCGATGCACTGCGCAACGCGGCCGTCGCCGCGGGCGAGGAGCTGCGCGTGGGCAAGGCCAACCTCAAGGCCGACCTCGCCGACAGCGCGATCGCCAGCCTCGCCGCGGCCGAAGCCGCGGGCGGCGCGGCGCGCGAGCAGGTCGACGCGCTGATGGAGAAGGGGCGCGACCTGGTCGACAGCGCCGCCGAGCTGATCCGCGAGCGCCCGCTGGTGAGCTTCGGCGTCGCCTTCGCCACGGGCTGGGTGCTGGCCAAGCTCGCGCGCAGCGGCAAGTAAGCACGCGCCATGGGGGCAGGGGGCGCGGGCGGCGCCGGTCCCACGGGGCCGGCATCGGGTGGCGATGCGTCGGCGCAGGCCGGCGCGTCGGGCTCGGCCGCGTCCGCGCCTGCGCCGGACCTCGCCGAATCGCTGCGCCAGGTCGGCGCGGCCGGGAAGTCCAGCTTCGAGGCCGCGGGCGATGCCGCCAAGGCCTTCCGCAGCCTGTTCTTCGCCGACGTCTCGCTGGCGCGCAGCGCGCTGGGGCGCACCATCGCCTTCGCGGGGCTGGCCATCGCCTGCGGCGCCAGCGCCTGGCTGCTGCTCATGGCCACGCTGATCGCCTTCCTGCGCGGCGCCTTCGGCTGGGCCTGGACCACCTCCATGCTGGCCGGCGCCGCGCTGAGCATCCTGGTGGCGGCGCTGGCCTGCTGGGCGGCGATGCGCTATTTCGAACACACCCGCCTCAAGGCCACGCGCCGGCAGCTCGCTCGGCTGGGCATCGGCGAACTCGCCGACCTCACCCCCACGCCCGATTCGCCGCAGTCCGCGCGCGAGGCCACCGAGAACCTGCGCGAACGCGACGCCGCGGGCCATCCGATGACCGACAAGCGCGGCGTCCCGGTGACGCCTCCCTGAGCCATGGGTACCTCGTTCAAGCAACTCATCCAGAAGGTGGCGCAGGCCGAGGCCGCCCTCGAGGCGCAGGAGCGCCGGGTCGCCGCCGACTGGCGCCAGCTCAAGGGCTCGTGGAAGGCCGGCTGGACCCCGGGCCGCATCGTGATCGCCGGGCTGGTGAGCGGCTTCGTCATCGGCCGCATCGAGCCGATCAAGGCCGGGGCCAAGGGCAGCACCATCATGCAGATGATCACCGCGATCTCCGGCCTGCTCGCGAGCACGCGCGCGCAGGAGGCGGCGACCGAGGTCGAGCAGGTGGCGCAGCAGGTCGAGAGCGTGGCGCCCGCCGCGCACGTTGACACCGTACCGCCGGTCGACGCGGTATAGCGGCCGTATGACCCCCACCGATCCGACGCTGCCGGTCCACCCCGCGGCCGGCGACGCGGCTGCGGCCGCGCCGCGCAGCACGCCGCCGCCGCGCCCGCGCGCGCCCACCGCCGTCGTGGTGCTGGCCGTGCTCGCGCTGGGCTTCACCCTGTGGGCCGCGCAGGGGCTGATCCTGCCCGTGCTGCTGGCGATGTTCTTCGCCCTGATCGGCAACCCCATCATCCGCGTGCTGCGCCGCGCCTACGTGCCGCGTTTCGTCGGCGCGCTGCTGGTGATCGTGCTGGGGCTGTCGACCACCGTGCTGCTGGTCGAGCAGCTGGTGCAGCCGGCCACCGAGTGGATCCGCGAGGCCCCGCGCGGCATCCGCCAGTTCGCGCCGAAGCTGCGCGACATGGCCAAGCCGGTGCACGAGGCCAACCAGGCCGCCCAGCGCGTGGCGCGCGCGGTCGGCGGCGAGCAGCGCCAGGTGCAGGTGGTGCAGGACTCGGGCGATCCCTACAGGCTGCTGGTCACCACCCCGAAGCTGATCAGCTCGGTGCTGGCGGTGGTGCTGCTGACGTTCTTCTTCATGGTCTACGGCGAGAACCTGCAGAAGCACGCGCTCGCGCTGTTGCCCACGCGGCAGCAGCAGAAGCTCACCGTCGACATCCTCACCTCCATCGAGCGCGAGATCTCGCGCTACGTGCTCACCATCAGCGTGATCAATGCGGTGGTCGGCATGGTGATCGCCGGGCTGCTGATCTGGATCGACGTGCCCCCGCAGGAGGCGCTGCTCTGGGGCACGATGGCCGCGCTGCTGAACTTCGCGCCCTACGTCGGGCCGCTGATCGGCATCCTCACGCTGCTGGTGATGGGCTTCCTGCGCTTCGAGCACTGGATGGCGCTGGCGCCGGCGGGCATCTACCTGGTGGTGCACACGCTGGAAGGCCAGCTCATCACGCCGATCATCCTCGGCCGCAGCATGCGGCTCTCGCCGCTGATCCTGATCCTGGCGCTGATGGTGTTCGGCTGGATGTGGGGCATCGTGGGCCTGCTGCTGGCCGTGCCGCTGCTGGTCTGCATCAAGCTGGTGCTTTCTCGGCTGGATGGCATGGAAGGCTGGGCCCGCCTGCTGGAATAGCCCGGGCCTGCCTGCGTCCGCGCGTGGCCTAGCCGAGAGGCGATGGGCCGTAGAAGCGCTGCAGGTGCGCGGCCACCTGCGGATACGCGGCGCGCAGCAGCTTCGGCGCGCTGAAGTGGTACTCGCTCGCCACCGCGAAGAACTCCTCGGGCGATTCGGCGGCGTAGTCGTCGATGGGCGGCTCGCGGCCGCGGTCGAGCAGGGCGTTCATGGCGTCGAAGGCCTGCTGGAAGTCGCGCACCCAGGCGGCGTTGAAGTCCGCGGCCAGCGGGGGCGTGCCGTCCAGCATGCCGTCCAGCGCATCGAGCTTGTGCGCCATCTCGTGCACGGCCACGCAGAAACCCGCATCGGGTTCGGCGCAATCGGCCTGCACGTCGGCCCAGGACAGGATCAGCGGGCCGGCTTCCCAGGCCTCGCCGATCAGCTCGTCCTCCCATTCGTGCAGCACGCCGGCGGCGTCGACGTGGCTGCGGTTGACGCGGAAGGCATCGGGATAGACGACGAGCTCGGACCAGCCGCGCAGCCCCGCCACGCCGACTTCCATCACCGGCAGGCAGCAGGCCGTGGCCAGCAGGGCGCGGTCGGCCTCGTCGAGCTCCAGCCCGCCCACTGGGGTGATGGCCTTGCGGCGCAGGAACCAAGCGGCCAGCGCCGACAGGCGCTGTGCGCGGGCCTCGTCGAGCGCCGCCGCCCACGGCAGGCGCGCACGCACCTGCGCCCAGAGCGCGGGGTCGAGCGGGACGTCGGGGGCATCGCGCCGCAGCAGGCGGCCAAGCAGGCTACGCAAGCGGGAGGACGCGCCGCCTCAGCGGAACATGCCGGGCAGGAAGCTGTGCCAGCGCGGGCGGCCGGAGGTGGGGTCGCTGTCGCTGTGCAGGCTGGGGCGCGTGCGCGTCTCGCGGGCCGGGCCGGAGGCGCGCGCGGCCGGCCCGATCTTCTGCTTGGCCGGGCGCGGCGAGGCGTCCGCCTCCGCGCAGCTTCCGCCGTCGGGGCTGCTCAGCTTGACCTCGCGCGCGCCGACGCCCGCGCTGGCGAAGGCGATGAGCAGGCACAGGCAGATGCGGCGCATGCGGGCGGTCCTCGGATACCGGGAGCGAAGCCGGGCGAGGATAGCGCGATTCGGCCCCCGGGGGCCGCCGCAGGTCGGCACGCGGCGGCCGTCGCGCATAATCGACGCATGACCCGGCCCGCTCCCGCCCCGCATGGATGAACAGGCGATCCTGAGGCGGCTGGCCGGCGGGCCGGCCTCGGGCGACGTGCTGGCCCGCGAGGCCGGCCAGACCCGTGCCGCGGTCTGGAAGCGCATCGAGGCCCTGCGCGAGGCCGGGGTGGCCATCGAGGCCGCGCCAGGCCAGGGCTACCGGCTGGCGCGCCCGCTGGACCTGCTGGACGCCGACGCGCTGCGCGCGGCGCTCGGCGATGCGGGCGTCGCCCGGCTCGACGTGGCCTGGTCCATCGACTCCACCAATACCGAGCTGCTGCGCCGCGGCGCGCCCCCGCGCGGGGTCGACGTGCTGCTGGCCGAGCGCCAGACCGGCGGGCGCGGCCGGCGCGGCCGGCCCTGGCAGTCGCCGCTGGGCGCCAACCTCTACCTCTCGCTCTCGCGTGCCTTCGAGGGCGGCCTGGCGCGGCTGGGCGGGCTCAGCCTGGTCGCCGGGCTGGCCGCGGCCGAGGCACTGCATGCCCTGGGCTTCCCGCAGGTCGCCCTCAAGTGGCCCAACGACCTGGTGGTCGACGACGGCCAAGTGCTGCGCAAGCTCGGCGGCCTGCTGGTCGAGGGGGGCGGCGAGCATGGCGGGCCGGTGAGCGCGGTGATCGGGCTGGGCCTGAACGTGGCGATGCCGCCGGAGAGCGGCGCGCGCATCGACCAGCCCTGGATCGACCTGGCCACGCTGGGCCCCGAGCCCGCGCCCGCGCGCACCGCGCTGGCGGCCACGCTGGTGCGCCACCTGGCCGCCGCGCTCGAGGCCTTCGACCGCGACGGCTTCGCGCCGTTTGCTGGGCGCTGGGGCGAGCTCGACGCGCTGCGCGGCCGCCAGGCCGAGCTGCACCTGCCCGCGGGCATCGAACCCGTGCGCGTGCTCGGCCTGGGCGAGGGCGGCGCGCTGCGGGTGGAGGGCGCCGATGGCCGCGAGCGCGACGTGCATGCCGGCGAAGTCAGCCTGCGCGGGCGCGGCGCATGAGCGCCTGGCTGTTCGACCTGGGCAATACGCGCCTGAAGTGCGCGCCGCTGGCCGGCGATCGCGCCGGCGCGGTGACCGCGCTCTCGCACGACGGCCTGGACGGGCTCGATGCCGACGCGCTGCACGCGCGCCTCGACGAGGCATTGCCTGCGCGCATCGAGACCGCCCACGTGGCCAGCGTCGCCCGCGAGCCGCTGCGCGTGGCCCTGCTGGACGCGCTGGCGCGTCGATGCGCGCGCATCGAGCTGGCACGGACGCTGCCCGGGCTGGACGGGCTGCGCATCGCCTATGCCGAGCCCTCGCGGCTGGGCGTCGACCGCTTCCTGGCCATGCTGGGCGCGCGTCGCCACGTGCACGGCGCGGTGCTCGTCTGCGGCGTGGGCACCGCGATCACGCTGGACCTCGTGGACGCCGACGGCCGCCACCGCGGCGGTCGCATCGCGCCCTCGCCGGACCTCATGCGCGAGGCGCTGCACGCGCGCGCGCCGCACCTGCCCCTGCAGGGCGGTGCCTGGGTGGACTGGGCCCGCGATACCGGCGACGCGCTGGCCTCCGGCTGCCTGGGCGCCGCGGCGGCACTCGTGCGCGAAGCGCGGGCCACGGCCTCCGCGACGCTCGGCAGCGATGTTCCGCTGCTGATGCATGGCGGCGGCGCGCAGGCTCTCTTGCCCGCGCTGCCGCAGGCGCGCGAACTGCCCACGCTGGTGCTCGACGGGCTCGCCACCTGGGCCGGCGCGGCCCGATGAGGGGATCCCGGCGCATGCCTGCATGCCCCGCGTGGCGGCGATGCGACCTGCGTCCATCCCGGCCGCATCCGGGCGCTGGCTAGAATCGCCCGATGCTGCTGCGTGCCCTGCTCGTGATGCTGGTGGTGCTCAACGCGGGCGTGGCCGCGTGGTGGGCGCTGCGCGAGCCGCCGCAGCCAGCGCCCGCCGTCGAGCCGCTGCCGGGCGTGCCGGGGCTGGAACTCGTCGGCCCCGGTGGCGCGACGGCGCAGGCCGCCACCCCGCGGCCGGCGGCCTGCTACCGCTACGGCCCCTTCCGCAATCCGCGCGCCTTCGAGGCCGCGCGCGCTGCGATCGCGCGCGAGGTCCTGTGGACGGCGACCGCGCGCGAGCTCGCCACCCCGCCGCGCGGCTGGCGCGTCGTGCTGCCGCAGCCCACGCGCGAACAGGCCGTGGCCACTGCCGCCCGCATCGGCTCGGCGGGGTTTTCCGACTATCTCGTGCTGCCGGCCACCGGCGCGGATGCCAACACCATCGCACTCGGCCGCTACGGCAGCGAGGCGGCCGCGCGCGATCGCGTGCAGGCATTGTCGGCCGCCGGTTTCCCGGCCGTCGCCGAGCCGGTCGGCGCGCGCGAGGTGCTGTGGCTCGACGTCGCCGCCGCGCAGGGTTTCGACCCGGTATCGGGCACGCTCGGCATGACCGGCGCCGCGATTCCCTGCGCCGGCGTGCTGCGTGACGGGCGCTACACTATCGGCGCGCCGGCTTAGCTCAGTTGGTAGAGCAACCGCCTTGTAAGCGGTAGGTCGTCGGTTCGATTCCGACAGCCGGCACCAAAGAGGGGTTCCGGTCCGTCCCAGACAGCCCCCGAAGTTGACCTAAAGCCCCGCCAACGCGGGGTTTTTTGTTGCCTGCGGTCCCGAGTCGTCCAGTTGAAGCCCGGACGATATGGGGGTAACGTTGGGGGTAACTGGCCCCTGTGGGGGTAACGATCTGGGGGTAACGGCATGGCAGCCCATAGCGGGAAGCTGACCGCGCTTGCGATCAAAGCGGGCGAGGGCAAGCCGGGAAAGCTGTTCGACGGCGGCGGCCTGTTTCTGCTCACGAAGCCGAGCGGTGCGCGCTACTGGCAAATGAAGTACCGCCATGCCGGCCGGGAGCGCCTGTTGTCTTTTGGCGTGTACCCTGAGGTATCCCTAGCGGAAGCCCGCCGGCGCCGGGATGAGGCGCGCGCCGCGATCCGGGATGGGGCGGACCCTGCGGCCGTGAAGCGCGAGCGCAAGGTGGCGGCCGTGATCGCGGCGGCTAACAGCTTTGAGGCGGTCGCTACCGAGTTCCTGGAGTCGCAGCGCCGCAAGCTGGCCCCGTCGACGTTCGCCAAGTCCGAGTGGCTGCTACGGGATAACGTCTTTCCGTGGCTGGGCTCGCGGCCCATTGCCGAGATTGAGGCGCCCGAGTTGCTGGCCGTGCTGCGCCGGATTGAACAACGGGGGGCGCACGAAACGGCGCATCGGGCAAAGGACAAGTGCGGGCAGGTGTTCCGCTACGCCATCGCTACAGGCCGCGCCAGCCGCGATCCGAGCGCCGACCTGCGCGGCGCGCTGGCGCCGGTAGTCCGCACGTCGCGCGCGGCTGTGACCGATCCCAGCGCCGTAGGCGACCTGCTGCGGGCAATCGAGGGCTATGAAGGCCAGTTCACGACCCGCTGCGCGCTACGGCTTGCCCCTCTGCTGTTCGTGCGACCGGGTGAGCTGCGCGCTGCCGAATGGGCGGAGTTCGACCTAGAAGCGGCTGAATGGCGTATCCCCGCGCGGCGCATGAAGATGCGAGAGGCGCATACGGTTCCGCTTGCACCGCAGGCGGTGGCGATCCTGCGCGAGCTGCAGCCGCTAACCGGGCGCGGACGCTATCTGTTCCCGAGCCTGCGTAGCCCCCTGTCGCCCATGAGCGAAAACACGATCAATGCGGCGCTTCGCCGGTTGGGATATGACAAAGACACCATGACCGGGCACGGCTTCCGGGCGATGGCGTCCACGCGGCTAAACGAAATGGGGTGGGCGCCCGACGTGATCGAGCGCAAGCTAGCCCATGCCGAGCGAAACAAGGTGCGGGCCGCCTACAACCGCGCCAGCTACCTAGCCGAGCGGAAAAAGATGATGACCGCATGGGCGGACTATCTCGACCAGTTGCGCGCCGGTGGAAACGTCGTGGCGTTCAAGCGGAAGCGGTGACCTAGCAAGCCGCGCCTAGCCCGACGGGGCGAAAACGCCGGAAACCCTGCCGGCGCTGGCGCGGCCCTTCAATGCAGGGGCGCGAGGGTGCGCAAATGGGCTATGGCCCCGAAGAGGCGTGGTCTGACGAAAAGTCGCTTGGCGATTGGCCGTTTGGACGGTGGAAGTTAGGCGACTGGATAGCGTTGCGGTCGGGTTATGAGTACTGCCAATTACGCCTACCCAGCGTTGCGGGCGTACTTCACTACCGCGCAGTAGAGCTTTTAGGACCCCCTGCAGACAATTCGCTCGTGCGTCGCTGCATGGAAATTGCTGACGAAACCGTCGATCTGGCAATCCACGAAGCAGAAGCAGAGGCCCGAGCGGCTTGGCTCTCCGGCACTTTGTGGCTCCCGTCTATCGATGAGACGCTGGACGGTGGCGAAGATTTGGCCGATCTAATCATTCAGTGCTGCGGAATTACGGGGGAATGGGCGGAGTTGCCCTTGCACCGCGTGCTAGCAGGTGTCGCTATTTGGTGCTTGGGGGAGTGGCGCGCGCACGCATATGCCGGCGACTCAACCGCGATGCACTGGGCGCTAGGGCAAGCCTCGTCCTGATTCCCCACCTGTCGCATCCCATGATACGCGGCCATTCCATGCTGACCCCACCTGACAAGGAGGGGTGTGGTCATGGCCAAGAACATGGTGCAGTTCCAGGCGGGGCTCAGCCTGCCGGC
>JBMOOW010000035.1:0-14464 GCA_049323195.1 Pseudomonadota bacterium
GAAGGCGGGCACCGGGAGGGTCACATCGAGCGGCAGGCCTCGGCGCAGCGGCGGCAGGCCTCCGCGCAGCGGCGGCAGGCCTCGTTGTCGTGCGCGGCGCACTGATCGGCGCACCACTCGCACACCCGCGCACACAGCTCGCAGATCTCCCGAGCGAACTTGCTGTTGCGCGCGAGCGCGTCCGCCGCCAGGCGACACAAGGCCGCGCAGTCGATACAGCAGGCGGGGCAGTCATTGGGGCTGGTCTGCCCGCTCATGTGGGAAAAGCAGGAACCGCATTCGGTCGCGCAGTCGTTGCACGCGGCGATGCAGTCGCGGATGGCCTGGCTCAGTTCATGGTGCATGGTCGTACTCCTTTGGTTTTCGGACGAACTACGACGCGCCCGTTACGTCGCCCCCGACGGACTCCCCTGAAGCGCTGATTCAAAACGGGGCGACGGACTCGATCTGATCGGACGACATCGAGGCCGGGGCGACCGACGCGCTGATGCGTGCGTACTCGGCCGGCAGCGCATCGGCCACGCGGCGGCGCGCGGCCCATCCAGCAGCAGGCGCGCACGCATGGCGTCCACTTCGTGGTGGCGTACCTCGCCGCGGGCCAGCCCGAAAAGGTGCGGTTCATAGCCGGCGCTATCTGCCAGCTGCAGACCCTTGAAGCTCAATGGTTCCGGCTCGGCGAGCAGCAGTACCGTCACCGGCGGCAGGCACGCCCGGCGCACGATGGCGCGATCGATCGCGTCGGCGAGGTCGGCGAGGTGGAGCAGTGGCTGCCCCTCGTGGGTATTTCGGTAGTCGAACAGATGGGTCGAGCTTTCGTGCGTGGCGCGCGCCTGCGCAGCCGCCAGCAGTGTCGAGAAGCCGCCATCGTCATAGAGCGATGCGGGCCGGAGCACGCAGACCTGCGACCCGCCCCGATGCTCGATGACCAGGTGCTCGAGGGCGACGAGTGCTTCGCTCGCAGCGTCGAAGAGGTGGATCGGCGAGGCTTCGTTGATCGGGCATCCCAGGCGCGTGGGCGCGTGGACATGCATGGAGCTCAAGAGAATCCACTGCTCCGGATGCAGGGCGCCGAGCGCGACCAGCAGGCCGCGCATTCGTTCCACGTTCAGGGCCCCGAGCAGCGGGCTTGGTCGGCGCGACGGATCGAAGTCTGCCGCCAGGATCAGAACCGCAGCGACACGCATCGGGCCGAGCGCCCGCAGCGCCGCGACCGCCCGGGCGGGACCCTCATCACTCGCGAGGTCCAGCCCGACTTGCGCGTCGCTTTCCGACACCGCACGCGTGCCCGGGACGTCGAGCCCGATCATGCGGTAGCGATCACGCAAGGCCTGCATGCACCGCTGCGCGGCGTGCCCGGCGCTTCCAATGACGATGAGGGTCTCGACGGATGCGGTGGCCATAGCCTTCCTGCGATGGAATCGGACGTGGAAAGACCCGCACGGGGACGACCCCGCGCGGGTCGCCACTTCACTTGCGCGGCTGCAATACCGACAGCGTGCTGCCGCCGTCGCCCTGGGTGAACTCGAAATGGACCCGGTCGCCTTCCTTGACTGCAGCGAGCAGCTCGGGGGATGCGTTGAATGCCATCGTCATCGAGGGCCAGTTCAGTGCGGCGATCGGTTCGTGGGCGATCGTGACCTTCCCGGCCGCGGCGTCGATCGACTTCACCACGCCCATGCCCTTGGCTTCGGCCTTGGCTGCAGCGTCGGCCTTGGCTCCGGCCGATGCCTTTGCGTCGCCGCCGGCCATGCCCATGGCCTCGTGGGCTTCGGCGCTCATTCCCATGGACGCCGCGTCCTCGGCCATCTTCTCGTGGGCCGCAGGGTCCATGCCCATGTTGGCCTCCGCGCCGGTGTTGGACCCGGCCGGCTGGGAGGGCGTGGCGTCAGCGGCTACGGCGGCCGGTGACGTGGCGGCGTCTTCCGCATTGCCGGCCTCTTGCGCGCAGCCGGCGAGCAGGGCCGCGGCAAGCAGTGCGATCTGGATCTTCATGGCGAGTTCCTTCTGGTTCTATGGGGGGACGGTTTGTCGGTGGCTGCCTGGAGAGGGACACGTGATGCAGCAGCCCTGCAGCACGATCGGTACGACGAGGACGAAGACGCCGCCGACGCGCGCCGCACCGTGCGCGCCGTGGCGCTCGGAGGCGGGGTCATGGCGACACCCCTACTGCGGTAGTGGGCTGCGCGGCGTTGCGTGCACGCGTGATGCGCCGGCGCTCGAGCAGGCGATACGCGGCAGGGATCACGAGCATCGACAGCAGCGGGGCGCTGAGCATGCCGCCCACCATCGGCGCCGCGATGCGCTGCATGACTTCTGAACCCGCGCCGCCTCCGATCAGGATCGGGAACAGGCCGGCGAGGATCACCGCGACGGTCATGGCCTTCGGGCGCACGCGCTGTACAGCGCCTTCCCGGATCGCATCGTCGAGCTCGGCAAAGCCAGCGCCAGGATTGCGCGCGAGCTGCTCGTCCCACGCATGGCGCAGATAGAGCAGCATGATGATTCCGAACTCGGCCGCGACACCCGCCAGCGCGATGAAGCCGATCAGCGTAGCGACGGACACGTCGTGCCCGAGCAGCCATACCAGCCACAGTCCACCCACCAGGGCGAACGGCAGGCTCAGCATGATGATCGAGGCCTCCGCCAGCTTGCGGAACACCAAGAAGATCAGCCCGAAGATGATCAGCAACGTGGCGGGCACGACGATCCGCAAGCGCTCGCTCGCGCGCTTTAGGTACTCGTACTGGCCCGACCAGCCCACTGCATAGCCGGCCGGCATCGGCACCTGCTCGGCGACCGCTTTCTGAAGATCGCGGACGACCGAGCCCAGGTCGCGATCGACAACGTCGACGTAGACGTAGTTCGTCAGCCGCGCGTTGTCGCTTCGCAGCATCGGCGGGCCGTCGGAGTAGCCGATGTCTGCCACCTGCCCAAGCGTCAGCTGCACACCGCCAGGCGCGATGATCGGCAGGTTCGCCAGCGCCTGCGGCGAGTCGCGCATCCCGCGCGGATAGCGCACCACGACTGGATACCGCTCGCGGCCCTGGATCGTTTCGGCGACGGGTTCGCCACCGATGACGGTCGCGATGATGCGCTGGATGTCCGCCTGGCTCAGTCCGTAGCGCGCCGCCGCCTCGGGACGGGCGGTGATGTCCAGATAGCGTCCGCCCGCGATACGTTCGGCCAACGCCGAGCTCACGCCGGGAACGGTCTTGGCGACCTGCTCGATCCGGTCGCCCAGCCGGGCGAGCACCTCGACGTCGGAGCCGGAGATCTTGATGCCGATCGGACTCTTGATGCCGGTGGCCAGCATGTCGATGCGGTTGCGGATCGGCGGCACGAAAAGATTCGTCAGGCCAGGCACCTTCACCGCGGCGTCAAGCTCCTTGCGAAGCTTCTCGGGGGTCATGCCCTCGCGCCATTCGCTGCGCGGCTTGAAGGTGATCGTCGTCTCGAACATCTCGAGCGGCGCGGGGTCGGTCGCCGTCTCGGCGCGCCCGGCCTTGCCAAACACGTGCTCCACCTCCGGCACCGTCTTGATCATCCGATCGGTGACCTGCAACAGCTCGGAGACCTTGCCCGCCGACAGCCCCGGCAGCGCGGTCGGCATGTAGAGCAGCGTGCCCTCATCCAGCGGCGGCATGAATTCGCTGCCAAGCTTGGTGTAGGGGATCGCGGTCGCCATGAGCACCAACGCCGCCGCGGCGAATGTGGAACGCGGGTGCCTGAGCACAGCCTCCAGCAGCGGGCGGTAGCCCCGGATCAGGATCCGGTTGAGCGGGTTCTGCGCTTCAGGACGGATCTTGCCGCGGATCAGGTAGCCCATCAGCACAGGCACCAGCGTGATCGACAGGCCAGCGCCTGCCGCCATCGCATAGCTCTTGGTGTAGGCCAGCGGCGAGAACAGGCGACCTTCTTGCGCCTGAAGCGCAAACACCGGCACGAACGAAAGCGTGATCACCAGAAGACTGACAAAGAGCGCCGGGCCCACCTCGATCGAGGCTTCGGCCATGAGCTTCCAGCGCTCCTCCCCCTCCGGCTCGCGCCCGGTCCGATCCTTGAAGTGCTCCAGGTGCTTATGCGCGTTCTCGATCATCACGACCGCGGCGTCGACCATCGCACCGATCGCGATCGCGATGCCGCCGAGCGAAAGCAGGTTCGCGCTCAAGCCCTGCTGATGCATCACGATGAAGGCGGCGAGTACGCCCAGCGGCAGGCTGATGACCGCCACCAGTGCCGACCGCAGGTGCCAGAGGAATAGCGCGCAGACAACGGCCACCACGACAAACTCTTCCGCCAGCTTGTGCGTGAGATTGGTTACGGCTTCCTTGATGAGTTCGGACCGGTCATAGACCGGAACAATCTCCACGCCCTTGGGCAGGCTCGCCTTGAGCCCTTCGAGCCTCTCCTTGACCGCCTCGATCGCGGCCAGTGCGTTCTTGCCGGAGCGCAGAATGATGATGCCGCCGGCGACTTCGCCTTCGCCGTCGAGTTCGGTGATGCCGCGGCGAAGCGCCGGGCCGCGCTGGACCATCGCGATGTCGCGCAGCAGGACCGGGATGCCGTCAGCGCCGGTCATCACCGGTACCTGCTCGAAATCCTCCCGGGACTGCAGGTAGCCCTCGCTTCGCACCATCAGCTCGGCTTCGCCCTGCTCGATCACGGAACCGCCGGTCGCGCCGTTAGCCGCCTCGATCGCATCGATCAGAGCGGCGACAGTGATGCCACGAGCCGACAGTCCCTGCGGGTCGGGCACGATCTGCCAGGCCTGGACCATGCCGCCGATGCTGGCGACCTCCGCCACGTCGGGAATCGTCTTCAGGTCGTAGCGCAGGAACCAGTCCTGCATTGCGCGGAGCTGGCCGAGATCGTGCCTGCCGCTGCGATCGACGAGCGCGTACTGGTAGATCCAACCCAGCCCCGTCGCATCCGGTCCGAGCGAAGGACTGACCTGCGCGGGCAACCTGTCGCGCACCTGGCTCAGGTACTCGAGCACGCGTGAGCGTGCCCAGTACAGGTCCGTCTCGTCGTCGAAGAGGACGTAGACGAACGAATCCCCAAAGAACGAGAAGCCGCGGACCGCCTTGACGCCGGGCACCGACAGCATCGTCGTGGTCAGCGGATAGGTGACCTGGTCCTCGACGATGCGTGGCGTCTGGCCCGGCCATTCGGTGCGGATGATGACCTGCGTGTCCGACAGGTCGGGCAGCGCGTCGAGGGGCGTGTTCTTGACCGACCAGACACCCACCGCTGCCAGCGCCAGGGCTGCGACCAGCACGAAGATGCGGTTCTGGATGGAGGCGAGAATGATCCGGGCGATCATCGACCCGTCTCCTTTTTCGCCTCGTCCGCATACTTGGGCACCAGCTTCATGCCCATGGTCGAGGTGCCGGGCTTGTCGTAGCGCTTGGCCGGCTCCATCGGGTCATACCAGTACAGGACCGGACGCGTTGCGGGCTTGACCGCAGCGGGCGCGGGCTTGGGTGCGTTTGCACCGGTCGACGGGCGGGGTGTTGCGGACTTGGCCGGTGCCGGGGGCTGGGTGCCCGCGCCTTGCGGCTTGGCCGGAGCCGGCTCGTCGGGCGCGCCAACGCCCAGGCGTGTGAGCGCGCCGGAGAGGTTGGCTTCCGAGTCGATCAGGAACTGCCCGGAGGTCACGACGCGCTCGCCACCAGACAGACCCTCAAGGATCTCGGTCTTGCCGCCGCCGCTGCGACCGGTGCGCACCAGCACCGGCTTGAAGCGGTCATCCGGCCCGAGCACGATCACGCGCGCCTGCGTGCCGCTGCCGATGAGCGCATCGGTGGGCACCAACGGAACTTCGACGCCATCGACCGGCTGGATCGTGACCTGCGCGAACATGCCCGGTGCCAGCATCCCGCCGGGGTTGTCCAGCACGATGCGGGCTTTCTGCGTGCGGCTGGTGGCGTCGAGCTGCGGCAGCAATGCCTCCACCCGGCCTGCAAACGTCCGACCCGGGATCGAGGTGACCGTCGCGGTGACGGGCGTGCCACGCACGATATCGCCGACGCTGGCTTGAGGGACCGAAGCCTCGAGCCAGACGGTGTCGGTGCCGTTCACGCGAAAGAGCAGCGTACCCATGCCAGCGGACTCGCCTTCGCGTACGCCGATCTCGCTGACCACGCCGGAGACGGGCGAGGTCAATGTGACCGTGCCGCCGGCACCCGTTCGCGCGCCGGCCGGCATGCCCAGCACGCGCAGGCGCTCGCTGGCCGCCGAGCCCATGTTGCGTGCGGCCGCGGTGCGCGCACCGCGCAGCGCGCGGGCCTCGGCCATCGCCGTGCTCCACTCGCGCGCGATCACGCTCGCAAGTGGCTGCCCTGCCCGGACGGTTTCATAGGGCGCCGTGACGTGGAGGCGGTCGACGATCGAGTCCACGCGCGCGCTGACCACCCGCTCCTTGCGCAGGTCCCACGTCACCGTACCCGGCGCCTGCACCGTGCCGGCCAGGCTGCCGCGCTCGACGAGGGCCGTGCGCATGCCCAGGTTCTGGCGCACGCCCGGGGTGATGCTGATGCCGCTGTCAGCACCCGCATCGCCGTCGGCGTACTTGGGCACCAGCTCCATGTCCATGAAGGGCGACTTGCCCGGCTTGTCGAAGTGCTGGTCCGGGACCATGGGGTCGTACCAGTACAGGACCTTGCGCTCCCCGCCCCCGCCGCCTTCGTCGGCGTACTTGGGGATCAGCTCCATGCCCATGGACGACTTGCCGGGCTTGTCGTAGCGCTCCTGCGGCACCATCGGGTCGTACCAGTAGAGGATCTTCCGCTCGGTCGAGGCGGCGGCGGTCGAGCCACTGGCCTCCCGGGACTGGCCCCACCAGTAACCGGCACCGAGGCCCGCGGCGACGAGGACGAATGCCGCGGCAGCGAGCGCGAGCGGCTTAATGCGAGGATTCATCGGGTGCCCTCCTCGGGCAGGAGGAATGCGAGGGCCGCCCATGCCTGGCCCAGTTCGCCCAGCAACTCGGCGTGCGCGACCTGCGCTTCGACCTCCGCGCGCCTTGCGTTGAGCCACGGCTGCAGCTCGCCGCCGGCGCGGTAGCCGGCCAAGGCCGTCATGCTTCGATCCCGAGCGAGCGGAATCAGCGACTCGGACTGCAGCGCGACCTGCCGCCTCAGGCCCTGCCAGCGCGCGATATCCGCCCGGATCTGCGCGACCAGCTGCCGGCGCAGGTCCTCGCGCTCGTGCAGCGTGGCGTCGTACTCGGCCCGGCGCGCGGCAATACCGCGGTCCTGACGGTTGCGCGCGAACAGCGGCAGGCCGATCCCCACCTCGAGCATGATCATGTCGCTGCGCCCGCCATCGCGTTGGCCGTAGGCGGCGCCCACGCTCCAATCCGGACGCTTCTCTGCACGTGCGGCATCGACCGCGGCGGCCGCGGTCTCGACTTGGGCATTGGTCAGCAGCAGCGGGCCCAGCCGATCGACCGATGCGAGCAGGCGCTCCACCGGCACCGGCAGCGTGTCGAGGTCAGGTCCATCGCTGGCCCCGGGCCCGATCTCCACGCCCGTCCACCGACCCAGGTCGGCGAGCGCCGCATCGCGCTCGGCCTTGACGCCCGCGATGCGGTTGTCGAGCTCGATGATCTCGGCCTGCGTGGCGAGCGCATCGGAGGGCGACTCGGCACCGGTGCTGACGCGGGCGGTCGCCACCTTCGCGGCGAGCACCGCCTCCTCCCTCAACATGCCCAGCGCGTGCAGTTCCCGGGCTGCGGCCCATGCGTCGATCCAGGCCTGGGCCGTGGCGCGGCGGACTTCGATCGCCTGCGCCGTGCCGCTGGCCAGCGCCTCGTCGACCCGGCGGGCCGCCAGGGCGCGGGCGGCGGCGCGCTTGGCGCGGGCGGGCACGACCTGACGCAGGCCGATGCGCTTTTGCGTCATCTCATCGGCACTGAAGTCCAGGGCGTCCGGGCCGGTGATCGGCAGATTGTCGATCCCGAGCATCAGCTCCGGATCAGGGAGCTGCCCGGCCCGACGCGCTTCCTGCCGGGCCGCTTCGACCCGGGCCTGCCGGGCCTCGAGCATCGGCGCACGCGCCAGTGCCAGACGGATCGCCTCGTCGATCGCGAGGGGACCACGAGCGGCGCTGTGTGAAGGGGAATGGGCGGGCGCGATCAGTCCCGGAGGGCTGCCGGCGGGCGGCGCCGCGAAGGCTACGGAGGTGGTCAGCAGCAGGCCGACCGCCCCGGCGCACAGGCGCCGGGACGCCGCGCGCATGGGGCGCGGAGAAAAACACACAGGCATGAAAAAACTCCAATCACGACATCAGGCCGTCACCCACGGTGACGGAACCAGGCATCAGCGATCAGAGTTGTTTAGATCAGCCAGCAGCACAGCCGGGATCGGGGCGGAGCCCGACCCTGCGGCAGTTCGTAGCGAGCCAGGCCCACGGAACTGCGGTTCTGTGCCCGAGCCAGCGCGAAAGCCGGAACCGGCGGGAGCGGTGCGAACACCGGCAGCTTGCCCGCGTCGGGCGTGGCGTCTTCGGTCGGGCAATCCGAAGCATCGTCGCCGTCGGTATCGGGCAGGCCATCGCAGCCGACCATCGCGGCCATTTCGGCCGAGCCATCCATCCCGTCCATGCCGACCATCGACGTCGCGTGCGCGGACGCGACGATCTGGCACCACACGAGCACCAGCATGGCCACCAACGCGAAAGCGCGGCGGCGTGCAAGCGTGCGGGTGGAAAGACGGAACATGACGCACGGAATAACGCACATTCGGGTGCGCATGTAAAGCCCCCCCCTTGGGTCGTGCAGTCGGTCGCGTCCCGGGCCGCCGTATCGCATGCAGGCGCCTTTCGGACCGCTTTGCGGCACGCTTTTTGCTTTGAAGGCCGGCATGACTGAGCGCCGCGCGGCGCCCCCTCCTGACGAGTCGCATTCCATGCCTGCAGCGCCCGCCCCTCGCGCCTACCGCGCCCCCGCCTTCGTGGTGGCGATGCTCCTGCTGGTGGCCGTGGGCGTGACGATGATGTTCTGCGTCCGCAGCCTCACCACGGCCAGCGAGCTCACTGCCCACGCCAATCGGGTGATCGCCACGACCGAGTCGCTTCGCGCGGGCCACCGCATGGTGGAGACCAGCGCCACCGCCTACCTGCAGACAGGGGAAAGCCGCTTCCTTCGCGAGTACATGTCCGAAGCCCCCACGCTTCGGACAGGCACCCAGTCGCTTGCCGCGCTCATCGAGTCGAGCCACGACCAGCACGCCCGGGTGACGCAAATCGGTGCGCTCGTGGAAGCGCGTCTGGCGCGCCTGCGGCAGGAGGTAGACCGGGTCGTCGAGAAGCAGGTCGCGGCGTCGCCGGGCCGTCCCGTTGACGCCGACGCGTCGATCCAGATCCCGGCCCTTCTCGATGCCGTCGTGGCCGACCAGCGCGCGTTGCTCGACGAGAACATGCACGAGGCCCTTCACCAGAAGGACATGATGACCTGGGTCGTGGTCGCCGGAATCCTCATCCCGATGGTGCTACTCAGTGTGCTGCAACGCAGCTTGGCCTTGGAGAACCGACGCAGCCGGCGGCTCGAGCGGGAAACGAAGGAAGCGCTGGACGAGGTGGCCCGCGTGCTGGAGCACAGCCGCCGGGTGTCCGAACACCGCCGCCTGATCGCCGCCTACGCGAGCGTGCTCCAGAGTTGCCAGACACCAGGCGAAGCAATGCAGGCGACGGCGCGGTTGATGGGTGACCTGCTACCGAACGCGACCGGCCGCTGCTACCTGGCTGTGGACGCCATGGGCGATCTCGACGGCCAAACCGGTTCGGGCAGGAGCGCGTCCGCAGCGATTCCCCTGTCGCCACGGATGCCTGCTGGCGTTGCGACGGGGCCTGCCGCACCGGTTCGCGCTCGGCGGAAGCGACTTGCCTTGCCCGCATATCCACCCCGATCCGCAGGCAACGGGGTGGACCCTGTGTGTGCCGCTTGGCGCCCAGGGGGGCCACGGCCGGCATGCTGCATCTTCAGGGGGACTCCGAGCTCGACGAGAGCGAAGCCGCATCGGTCGAGGCGGTCGCCGAGCACCTCAGCTTGGCCCTGGCCAACCTGCGCCTGCGCGAGTCCTTGCGGGTGCAGTCGGTGCGAGACCCGCTGACGGGTCTATTCAACCGCCGGCATCTCACCGACGCCTTGGAGCGGGAAGTCAAACGATGTGACCGCCGGGAGCGTCCGCTGTCGGTCGTCATGATCGACGTCGACCATTTCAAGCGCTTCAACGACCTGCACGGCCATGCCGCAGGGGATGCGGTACTCAAAGCTGTAGCCCAGGCACTGCAGGCGACCACGCGCAGTGAGGATATCCTTTGCCGATACGGCGGCGAGGAGTTCACCCTCGTCATGCCAGAAGCTGGCCATGCGGATGCGTTGCGCCGGGCTGAGCAGATCCGTCAAGCGGTGTCGCAGGTCGAGGTCGTTCACGACGGCGCGCGGCTTCCCCCTCTGACAGCTTCCCTGGGCGTAGCGAGCTATCCGGAGGCCGGCCGCGATCCTTGCGTGTTGCTATCGCAGGCCGACGCCGCGCTGTACCGCGCGAAGGCCGCCGGACGGAACCAGGTGGCCTCCCGGGAACGCCATTAGGCCACTCACGCCACGCGACGGGCGTCGGCGGCCGCGATGATCCGATCGAGCGCGAAGTGTGGGCCGCGCTTCACCATGAGGAGCCTCGTGGGCGATCGAACCATCGGTGGATGAGCATGCCCGACACCATCGCGGGAACGAACCACAGTGCTTCGCCCGACCCCATGCCCAGGCTCGCGAGTGCGGGGCCCGGGCAGTAGCCGGCCAGGCCCCAGCCCACCCCGAACAGCGCCGCTCCGCCCAGCAGTCGGCGGTCGATGTGGGTCAGGCTCGAGAGCTGGAAGGCGTCGGCCAGGACGGGCCTGCCGCGGGCCAGCACGAGCCGGAACATCAGGAGCGTGGTGGCGACCGAGCCGCCCAGCACAAGCAGCAAGGTGGGATCGAACGCGCCGAAGACATCCAGAAAGCCGAGCACGCGCCGCGCATCGGTCATGCCCGACATCGCGAGACCCAGGCCGAACAGCGCGCCGGCGCCGAGCGCGCCGAGGACGAAGCGGGTCATAGCGGGCCCCATACGTGGTGCACGAGGAACGTGGTCGCGATCGCAGTGGCCATGAAGGTCGCCACCGCGGCGAGCGAGCGCATCGACAGGCGGCCCAGGCCGCAGACGCCATGCCCGCTCGTACAGCCATTGCCCATGCGCGTCCCGAACCCCACCAGCAGCCCGGCGATGACCAGGCCGGTTGGCGAGAAGCCGGTGCGCGGTAGCGGCGCGGCGGGCGCGAGCGCCGTGTACAGCCCGGCCGCAGCGACCAGCCCGGCCAGGAACGCGACCCGCCAAGCGACGTCACCCTGTCTGGGCTGCAGCACGCCCCCCAGGATCCCGCTCACTCCGGCGACGCGGCCGTTGAGCCAGAGCAGCAGGCTCGCGGACAGGCCGATCAGCACGCCGCCGGCCAGGGCATCGATCCAGATGTCGCTCAAGGCTCGGCCCCCAGGGCGTTCAACGGCAGCCGCAGGTAGCGGATGCCGTTGGCTTCCGGCGGCGGGAGCTCGCCGGCGCGGATGTTCACCTGCAATGCGGGGATGATCAGCTTGGGCGCAGCGAGGCTCGCATCGCGTTCGCTGCGCATCTTCACGAACGCCTCCTCATCGACCTCGCCACCCACGTGCACGTTGGTCTGCCGCTGGTCGGCCACGCACGTCTCGGCCCGCGCGGTGCGATCGGCCGGCGGATAGTCGTGGCACAGGAACAGGCGCGTCTGCGCAGGCAGCTCCAGCAGACTGCGGATCGACCGGTAGAGCTTGCGTGCATCGCCCCCCGGGAAATCCGCGCGCGCCGTGCCCGTTTCCGGCGCGAACAGCGTGTCGCCTATGAATGCGGCGTCGCCGATCAGGTAGGTCAGGCTGTCGTCGGTGTGGCCGGGCGTTGCGATCACGCGCGCGGTGAGCGTGCCGATGTCGAACGCGTCGCCATCGGCCAGCAGGCGGTCGAACTGGCGACCGTCGGTGGCAAACGACGCCTCCAGTCCGAACAGGCCCTTGAAGCGCGCCTGCACCTGCGTGATGCCCTGCCCGATCGCGACCTTCGCACCGGTCTCGCGCCGCAGGTACGCCGCCGCCGTGAGGTGGTCGGCATGGGCGTGGGTCTCGAGCACCCAGTCCACCGTCAGGCCGTGGGTGCGGACGAACTCCAGCACGCGGTCGGCCGATGCGGTCGTGATGTGCGCGCTCGCCGGATCGAAGTCCAGCACCGGGTCGATGATCGCCGCATGCCCGCCATCGGTGTCGTAGACGACGTAGGTGAAGGTGAACGTGGCGGGGTCGTGAAAGCTCATCACCTGTGCATTCATGGGAGGTCCTTGCGTTCTAGTTGCGTTGTCGCTAAATTAGACACACCGCAAATGCTTGTCAAGCTTTCTCTAAAGTAAGGTGCCATGCCGCGTTCATCCAAACAGCCCGACCGTCCCTTGCCCTCGCCCGAGGAAATGGCTCGCCATGCAGGTGACGCGGCAGCGTTGATCAAGGCACTGGCGCACCCGGCGCGCCTGTTGGTGCTGTGTCAGCTGGTCGAAGGCGAGCGGTCGGTCGGCGAGCTGCAACCGATCACCGGACTGAGCCTGTCGGCGCTGTCACAGCATCTGGCCGTGCTGCGCGAGATGTCGCTCGTGACGACCCGACGCGAGTCGCAGACCATCTACTACGCGATCGCCCAGGGCCCCGCGGTCGGCGTCCTCGATGCGCTGCACGCCGCGTTCGTCGCTGCGCGGGATTGAAGCGCGCATGGATCCCGTCGCCCGCGCCCGCCCGTCCCGCGTCGTCCGCTGGCTGCCGGCGGCAGGCTGGTTGCGCGACTATGACCGCGGGCTGCTCGCGCAGGATGCCGTCGCCGCGCTGATCGTCACCCTCATGCTCGTCCCGCAGAGCCTGGCCTACGCGATGCTTGCCGGCCTGCCGCCCCAGGTGGGCCTGTACGCGAGCATCGCCCCGCTGATCGCGTATGCCGCGTTCGGCTCAAGCCGCACCCTCTCCGTCGGCCCCGTAGCGGTGGTCTCGCTGATGACGGCCGTGGCGATCGGCAACGTCGCGGCCGGCGACCCGGCGCGGGCGATGCAGGCGTCACTGGCGCTCGCGCTGCTCTCCGGAGGGGCGATGCTGCTGATGGCGGCCCTGCGCCTGGGCACGCTGTCCACGCTGTTGAGCCATCCGGTGATCTCCGGCTTCGTCACCGCCTCCGCCGTGCTGATCGCCACCGGCCAGCTCAAGCACCTGCTCGGCGTGCAGGTCCAGGGTGACACGCTCGTCGAGCTCCTGCCCGGCCTCGTGCAGGCCGCGCCGCGCGCCCACCTGCCGACCCTGCTGATCGGGGTGCTGGCCCTGGCGTTTCTGGTGTGGGCGCGCTCGGGCCTGGCGCCGACGCTGCGGCGACTCCGCGTGCCGGCGCACGTGGCGGGGCTGGCGACCCGGTTGGGGCCGGTCGTCGTGATCGCGGCGGCCACCGCGGCGGTCGCGCTCGGCGGGCCGGCCGTGGACGGCGTGCGCGTCGTCGGCCCTATACCCGCCGGCCTGCCCCCGGTGACGCTGCCGCCGCTTGATCCAGCGCTGTGGATCGAACTTTTACCCGCGGCGGTCGCCACCAGCCTGATCGGTTTCGTCGAATCCATGTCGGTGGCGCAGACCCTCGCCGCCAGGCGCCGCGAGCAGGTGGATGCCGACCGCGAACTGCTCGGGCTGGGCGCTGCGAACGTCGCCGCGGCGTTCACCGGCGGCTACCCGGTCACCGGCGGGTTCGCCCGGTCGGTCGTCAACTTCGATGCCGGCGCGCGCACCCAGCTGGCGAGCGTGCTCACCGCGCTCGGGATCCTGGCGGTGACCCTGCTGTTCACCCGATGGTTCGCCGACCTGCCCCATGCGGCGCTCGCCGCGACCATCATCATCGCGGTCCTGGCGCTCGCCGACTTCGCAGCGCCGCGCCAAACGTGGCGCTACTCGCGCGGTGACTTCGCGGCGATGGCCGCCACCATGGGCACGGTCCTGCTGGTGGGCGTCGAGGCAGGGATCATCGCCGGCGTGGCGGTATCGGTGCTGATGCACCTGTGGCGCACGACCCGGCCGCATATCGCGATCGTTGGCCAGGTGCCGGGCACGGAGCACTTTCGCAACATCGATCGCCACCCGGTCGTGACCAGTCCCACGGTGCTCTCGGCTCGCGTGGACGAGAGCCTGTATTTCGCCAACGCACGGTTCCTGGAGCAATGGCTCCTGGCGCAGGTGGCCCAGCGCCCCGGCGTGCGTCATGTCGTCTCCTGATTCCCCACATTACGCATCCAGCGTTACGAGCCGGTAGGGCAGCGGCGGCGTACGGACCGCGACATAGAGCAGGCGCGGCACCATTGCCGCCATGTCGAAGCGGCGGTTGAAGCGGTAGCA
>JBMOOW010000036.1:0-13937 GCA_049323195.1 Pseudomonadota bacterium
GCTACCGCTTCAACCGCCGCTTCGACATGGCGGCAATGGTGCCGCGCCTGCTCTATGTCGCGGTCCGTACGCCGCCGCTGCCCTACCGGCTCGTAACGCTGGATGCGTAATGTGGGGAATCAGGTCGGGTCTTCCTCGACCGCCGTGGAAAGCCACTGGGTCCCCGCCTTCGCGGGGACGACGGATCGTGTGCCGCCGGCTCCGAAGGCAACGCCGGCTCGACCAAAAAGGGCTAGGCCTCCTCCGTCACCCGCAACACCTCCTCGATCGTCGTCAGCCCGGCCAGTGCCTTGGCGATGCCGTCCTCGTACATGGTGCGCATCCCGCCGTCGCGTGCGATGCGTTCGATCTCGCCCATGCCGGCATGGCGCATCACCGCGCGGCGCAGCTCGTCGTTCATGACCAGGAATTCCATGATGGTCGTGCGGCCGAGATAGCCGCTGGGCGCGATCGCCGACGGCTTCGGGCGGTAGAGGTAGATGTCGCCCTCGGGCTGCAGCCGGCGCAGGCCGAACTTCTCGATCTCCTCCGGCAGCGCGAGGTAACGCTCGGCATGCGTGGGCTCGAGCCTGCGCACCAGGCGCTGGGCGAGGATACCGTTGATGGTCGAGGTCAGCAGGTAGTCCTCGACGCCCATGTCCAGAAGGCGGGTGATGCCGCCCGCCGCGTTGTTCGTATGCAGCGTCGACAGCACCAGGTGGCCGGTGAGCGCGGACTGGATGGCGATGCGCGCGGTTTCCAGGTCGCGCATCTCGCCGATCATGATGATGTCCGGGTCCTGGCGCACGATCGAACGCAGCGCGTTGGCGAAGTCCAGCCCGATCGCGGGCTTGGCCTGGATCTGGTTGATGCCCTCGATCTGGTACTCGACCGGATCCTCGACCGTGATGATCTTGACGTCCGGCGTGTTGAGCTTGGACAGCGCCGTGTACAGCGTGGTCGTCTTGCCCGAGCCGGTCGGGCCGGTGACCAGCAGGATGCCGTGCGGAAGGTCGAGCACTTTCTGGAACTGCGGCAGGAACTCGGGCGTGAAGCCGAGCTTCTCGAAGCTCAGCACCACGCTCTCGCGATCGAGCAGTCGCATCACCACGCTCTCGCCATGCGCCGTCGGCACGGTGCTCACGCGCAGGTCGAGCTCGCGGCCCTGCACGCGCATCTGGATGCGCCCGTCCTGCGGCAGGCGCCGCTCGGCGATGTTCAGCCGCGCCATGATCTTGATGCGGCTGATCACTGCCGCGGTGAGGTTGGCCGGCGGGCTCTCGCCCTCGTGCAGCACCCCGTCGACGCGGTAGCGCACCTTGAGCTGGTTCTCGAAGGGCTCGATGTGGATGTCGGAGGCGCGCAACTCCACGGCGCGCTGGATGATGAGGTTCACCAGCCGGATCACCGGTGCCTCGGAGGCCAGGTCGCGCAGGTGCTCGACGTCATCGAGCTCGCCGCCCTCGCCATCGGCCGTGTCGACGATCGCGCCCATCGCGCTCCGGCCCTGGCCATGCCAGCGCTCGATCAGCGCGTCGATCTCCGACCGCAGGGCCACCTGCGGATTGAGCGGACGCGCGATCGCCAGGCGCAATGCATCGAGCTGGTAGGCGTCCTGCGGGTCGGCCATCAGCACGTCGACGGCGACGTCGGTCTCGCGGATGGGGCAGAGATGGAACTGCCGCATGAACTTCGGCGACAGCGCGACGTTCTCCGGCGGCAGGTCGGGCAGGTCCTTGGTCGATACCAGCGGCAGGTCGAGCACGCTGGCGACAGCCTCGGCATGGTCGCGCTCGGAAACCAGGCCCAGCCGGCCGAGCAGCGCCAGCAGCGGGCCGCCGGTCTCCGCCTCGAGCCGGCGGGCGCGCGCCAGGTCGGCGTCCTTGAGCCGGCCGCGCTCGATCAGCAGCGCGACGATGCGCGCCTCGACGGGATCACCGCCGATCGATTCCCCGATGGAGTCGACAACCGCGTTCACGCGCACCTCCTGGCCAGAGGGGCGACTCTAGCAGGCAGGTCGCCGGGCGGTGGACGCACGGTTCAGCCGCGGATGGGCACGGGTGGGACGCGTCGCGACCTGCTGCCAGGCGCATCGATCGTTGATCGGGCAACGCACCTTGAACGGCACGCCCGTGCGGCTCGGCGCCGACTACTCGAGCCTGCGCCGCGTCGATCGCTAGGGGTGAAGCCGACGGCCGCGTCCACGCGCGCACTCCTGGCCCGGACGGCGACCAGGCGACCGGATGCCGGGTTCAGCCACCGATGGACACGGATGAACACGGATCGGGTACGCGGCGGGCTGCCGCTACGTGCATCGTTCCGCGCTTGGGCAATGCCTTCGATGGCGCGGTCATGTCGCCCGGCGCGGGCCACCGGGCCTGCGCCGACACATGCGCTGCGGGTGGACGCGACGACACGAAACCCTCCGTGCCCATCGGCGTCCACCCGTGGCCGGGCCGCCTCAGGCCACCCAGGCTCGCGCGTTGCGGAACATCCGCAGCCAGGGCGAGTCGGCCGGCCAGTCGCGGGGCGCCCAGCTCAGGTTCGCCGTGCGCAGCGTGCGCTCGGGATGCGGCATGAGCAGGGTCACGCGGCCGTCGCGGCTGGTGAAGCCGGCGATGGCGTCGGTCGAACCGTTCGGGTTGAGCGGATAGGTCGGGGCCTGCTCGCCGCGGCCATCGACGTAGCGTGCCGACACCGCGATGGCCATGCGCGCGGCCGGGTCGTCGAAGTGCACGCGTCCCTCGCCATGCGCCACCGCGACCGGGATGCGCGAGCCCTCCATGCCCCGCAGGAGGATCGAGGGCGACTCGGTGATCTGCAGCAGCCCCAGGCGCGCCTCGAACTGCTCGCTGCGGTTGCGCAGAAGGCGCGGGAAGTGCTCTGCGCCGGGGATCACGGGGGCCATCGACGCCATCATCTGGCAGCCGTTGCAGACACCGAGCGCGAACGTTTCCTCGCGCCCGAAGAAGGCCTCGAAGGCCGCACGCACGGTCGCGCGCTCCAGCGCGCTGGTCGCCCAGCCACGGCCGGCGCCCAGCACGTCGCCATAGCTGAAGCCGCCGCAGGCAGCCAGGCCGGCGAACTCCGCGAGGTCGACGCGACCGGCGATGAGGTCGCTCATGTGCACGTCGATGGCGGTGAAGCCTGCACGGTCGAAGGCCCAGGCCATTTCGATCTGGCCGTTGACGCCCTGCTCGCGCAGGATCGCGACCTTCGGCCGCGCACCGGCGTTCACGTAAGGGGCGGCGACGTCGTCGGACGGATCGAACGTGAGCTGCGGCACCAGGCCCGGCGCGTCGAAATCACGCGCGATCGCGCGCTCCTCGTCCGCGCAGTCCGGGTTGTCGCGCAGGCGCTGCATGGCATGGGATACCGACCACCACGCGTCGAAGAGTTCCTGCCAGCGCCATTCGGCAACGGTCTCGCCGTCCCGGCGCACGCGCACCTGCGGCTGCGCGACCGGACGCGCGACGCGCTGGGCGCAATCGATCAGGCCATGCTCGGCGACGAGGTCGGCGAACTCCGCGCGATCCTCGACGGCGACCTGCACGATCGCGCCGAGCTCCTCGTTGAACAGCGCACGGAACGGGTCCTCGCCCCAGGCGTCGAGCGAGATCTCAAGGCCCGTGCGCGAGCAGAACGCCATCTCGCAGAGCGCGGCGAAGGCGCCGCCGTCGGAGCGGTCGTGATAGGCGCGCACCAGGCCCGCGGTGCGCGCGGCGCGCATCAGCTCGAAGAAGTCGCACAGGCGCTGCGGGTCGTCGACGTCCGGAACGGGCCCGCCGAACGCCGGCATCGCCCCGTCGCCGCCCGCCTCGGGGTGGCACTGCGCGAGCACCGAGCCGCCCAGGCGCTGCTTGCCGCCGCCGAGGCCGATCAGCCAGAGCTCGCTGTCGACCTCGCGATCGAGCAGCGGGGTGAGCTGCGCGCGCACGTCGGCCACGGGCGCGAACGCGCTCACGATCAGCGACACGGGCGAGACCGACTTCTGCGGCGCGCCGTCGACCTGCCACTGCGCCTGCATGGACAGCGAGTCCTTGCCGACCGGGATCGCCAGCTGCATCGCCGGGCACATCTCCATGGCGATCGCCTTCACCGCATCGAACAGCAGGGCGTCCTCGCCGGGGTGGCCGGCCGCCGCCATCCAGTTCGCCGATAGCTTGACGCGGTCGAGCGCTTCGACGGGCGCGGCGCAGAGGTTGGTGATCGCCTCGCCCACCGCCATGCGGGCGGCGGCAGCCGAGTCGAGCAGCGCGAGCGGGGTGCGCTCGCCGATGGCCATCGCCTCGCCAGCATGCGTGTCGAAGCCGCTGAAAGTGATCGCACAGTCGGCGACCGGCAGCTGCCACGGGCCGACCATCTGGTCGCGCGCGGTCAGGCCGCCGACGCTGCGGTCGCCGATGGTGACGAGGAAGCTCTTGGAGGCGACGGTCGGATGCGCCAGCACGCGCAGCGCGGCCTCGCGCAGGTCCAGCCCGTTCCACTTCAGCGCGGGCCACCGCGCCGGCACCGGGTGACGGGTATCGCGATGCATCTTCGGCGGCTTGCCGAAGAGCACGTCCATGGGAATGTCGATAGGATGGAGCGGGGATTCGGGATTCGGGATTCGGGATTCGGCAGACGCGCCGCAGACACTTTCCACCGTCGCGCCGTGGCCGACCACCAGGCGCTCCTCGGCGGTCGCGTGGCCGACCACCGCGAACGGGCAGCGCTCGCGCTCGCAGATCGCGGCGAACTCCTCCACGCGCTCCGGCGGCAGGCCCAGCACGTAGCGCTCCTGCGATTCGTTGCACCACAGCTGCATGGGCGAGAGCGAGGGATCGTCCGAGGGCACGCGGTCGAGGTCGATCACGCCGCCGAGGTCGGAGTCGTGCAGCAGCTCCGGGATCGCGTTCGACAGGCCGCCGGCGCCCACGTCGTGCAGGGTCGCGATCGGGTTGAGTTCGCCGAGGGCGACGCAGCGGTCGATCACTTCCTGGCAGCGGCGCTCCATCTCCGGGTTGTCGCGCTGCACGCTGGCAAAGTCGAGCGCTTCCTGGCTCTCACCGCTCGCGACCGAGCTCGCCGCGCCGCCGCCGAGGCCGATGAGCATCGCCGGCCCGCCGAGGACGACGATCGCATCGCCCGGGCGAAGCCCGTGCTTGTGCACCTGGATGCGGTCGATGGCGCCCAGGCCGCCGGCGAGCATGATCGGCTTGTCGTAGGCGCGGGTGAGCACCGTGTCGCCCACGCGGCCTTCCGGCAGCTCGAAGCTGCGGAAATAGCCGAGCAGGTTCGGGCGGCCGAACTCGTTGTTGAACGCGGCGGCGCCGATCGGCCCGTCGAGCATGATCTCCAGCGCCGGCGCCATGCGCGGATTGAGCGCGCGCTCGCCTTCCCAGGGCTGCGGCAGCGTCGGGATGCGCAGGTGCGAGACCGAGAAACCGGCCAGGCCCGCCTTCGGCTTGCCGCCGCGGCCCGTCGCGCCCTCGTCGCGGATCTCGCCGCCGGCGCCGGTGGATGCGCCCGGGAAGGGCGAGATGGCGGTGGGGTGGTTATGCGTCTCGACCTTGATGCAGAAGGCCGACTCGGCTTCGGGTTCGCTGCGGTAGGTGAAGCCCGGGCCGGAGGGACGGAAGCGGCTGGCGCGGTAGCCTTCCACCACCGCCGCGTTGTCGCTGTAGGCGCTCAGCGTGTGCTGCGGCGTGGTGGCATGCGTGTGGCGGATCATGCCGAACAGCGACTTCGGCGCGTCCACGCCGTCGATCGTCCAGCTGGCATTGAAGATCTTGTGCCGGCAGTGCTCGGAATTGGCCTGCGCGAACATCATCAGCTCGACGTCGGCGGGCAGGCGCCCCAGCGCCGCGTAGCGCTCGCGCAGGTAGGCGATCTCGTCGTCGGCCAGCGCCAGGCCCAGGCGCAGGTTGGCGTTCTCGAGGTCGGCCAGGTCGATGCGCTCCAGGTCGCCGCGCGCCGGCGCCTCGAACAGCGCGATGGCGTCCTCGCGCGCCTCCAGCAGCGACTGCGTCATCGGATCGTGCAGCGGCTTCGCCAGCTGGCCCTGCGACATGGCGTCGGCGGGCCAGCCTTCGATGTCGATGCGCATGCCGCGCTCCACGCGCTGCACGGGCAGGCCGGCGCCGCGCAGAAGCTCGGTGGCCTTGCTCGACCACGGCGAGCGGGTGCCCAGGCGCGGGGTCACGTAGCGCGAGACGTCGCCCGCGGCGAGGTCGGCGAAGGCATCGCCGGCTTCCAGGATCTGGCCCAGCTTCGCCGCGTCGGGCGTGGCGCCCGGCTCCGGCAGCACCCAGTAGGTATGCCGGGTTCCGGTGATGCGGACGTGGGGGTGGAGGGCGCGGAGGCGGGCTTGGAGCCGCTCGAGGCGGAACGGCGACAGGGCGGGAGCGCCCTCGAGGACGATCATGTCCGAAGGACCGTGCGACGGCAGGGCCCTTCATTGTACCCGGCGCCGGCCCGGAGCCGGCCGGCGCGGGTGGCGCCTCAGCCGGCGGCGGGGGCCGGGGCCGCCTGCGGGGCCTCCGGCGCGCGGCGGGCGGCCAGCTCGTCGAGGATCTGCCGCAGGCGCGGGGCCGGCACGTAGCCGCCGAGCTGCGTGCCGTCCTCGGCCAGGATCATCGGCGTGCCCGTCAGGCCGGCGCGCTGGCCGACGTCGTACTGCTGGTTGACCGTGGTCTTGCACGTGCGCGGCGGAACGGGGCGACCGTTCTTGGCGTCGGTGAGCGCCTTGCGGCGGTCCGGCGAGCACCAGACCGAGACCATCGTCTGGTAGTCCGCGCTGCCCAGGCCCGCGCGGGGGAATGCCAGGTACTCGATCGCGATGCCCTGGCGGTTGTATTCGGCGATCTCGCTGTGCAGCTTCTGGCAATAGCCGCAGCTCACGTCGGTGAAAACGGCGACGCGGTACTTGGGGTTGGGCGGCGCGAAGACGATGCGCTCGGAGGTCGGCACCGTTTCCAGCAGGCGCTTGCGCTGCGCGGCGAGCGAGGCCTCGGTGAGGTTGCTCTGCGTGCCGGTGTCGAACAGGGCCCCGCCCTGCCCGGGCAGGAACAGGTAGCGGCCGTCGTCGCTGACGTAGGCGACCTGCCCGGCCACCACGACCTCGCGGAAGCCCGGCAGCGGCGCGGCACGCACCTGCTCGACCACCGCCTGCGGGCTCAGCGCGCGCACCGCTTCGACCGCGCGCGCGTCGGGCGTGCCGGCCTTCGCCTGCACCGCGGCGGGCCGGGCCGGCGCCGATACCGCCTTGTTTTCACCGGCCTGTGGCGCGGGCGACTGCGCGCAGGCGGAAAGGCTCAAGGCACCGAGGGCGACGAACAGTAAGGACTTCATGCAGGCATCCGGAAGGCATCGGGCCGCGCAGCGGCTGGAGGCCGATTGTGGCATGCCCCCGCGTCGCCTCGCGGTTGCGGGGCGCGGGCGTTCAGCGGGTGCGCGTTCGCGGGGGACGTTGCGGGGGGATGCGGCATCGGCTTCGCTGTCGTGGCGGCGCGCCTGCCTTGCATCGCGGGGGCGGACAGCCGTCGACGGGCGCCGAGCGGCGCGGCGCGGCGGTCTGGAATACCGTCTGCCGCTCGTTGTCGTCAGCAACCCGGCTTCTGGACCACGGCCCGGCCATCCGTGCGCCGTCGTGACTTGCCGCGCAACAGGGCCACAGGACCCCGTGCACTGCCGTCCATGGCGCAGCAATCCAGCCTCGGATGCCCCGGCCGGGCCATCCATGGCCGGTCGTGACTTGCCGCGCGATAAGCCCACCCCGATCCCACCGCTGCCGTCCATGGCGCAACAATCCGGCTTCGGAGACTCCGGCCCGGCCATCCATGGCCGGGCGTGATTTGCCGCGCGATAAGCCCACCCCGATCCCACCCGCTGCCGTCCATGGCGCAGCAATCCGGCTTCGGAGACTCCGGCCCGGCCATCCATGGCCGGGCGTTCGGCAGGCCACGCGGCAGTGCCGCGTAAGCGGCCTGCCTCACCCCCTCGGATGGTGCATTCGGTGGAGCTGCTTGAGCTTCTCGCGCGCCACCAGCGTGTAGATCTGGGTGGTCGACAGCGACCCGTGGCCGAGCAGCATCTGCAGCGCGCGCAGGTCGGCGCCGTGGTTGAGCAGGTGGGTCGCGAAGCTGTGGCGCAGGCCGTGCGGGCTGATGCGCGCGGGGTCGATGCCGGCCAGCGCGGCCATGCGCTTGACCGTCGCCCAGAACTGCTGGCGCGTGAGCGGCTCGCCGCCGGCCGCGACGAACAGGGTGGCCGGCGTGCGCCCCTTCCCCGCCAGCAGCGGGCGCGCCTGGGCGACGTAGCGCTCGATCCAGTGCTGCGCTTCCTCGCCCATGGGCACCAGGCGTTCGCGGCCGCCCTTGCCCGTCACGCGCAACGCGCCCTGGCGCAGGTTCACCGCCTGGGCGGGCAGTTCCACCAGCTCGCTCACGCGAAGGCCGGTGGCGTACATCAGCTCGAGCGTGGCGCGGTCGCGCAGCCCTTCGGGCGTGCCCACGTCGGGCGCGGAGACCAGGGCGGCGACCTGGCTTTCCGTCAGCGCCCTGGGCAGCAGCCGCGGCAGCGTCGGCGACGCCAGCAGCGTGCCGGGATCGTCGGCGCGCAGGTGCTGGCGCACCGCCCAGGCGTAGAACCCGCGCAGGGCCGACAGCAGGCGCGCGTTGCTGCGCGGCGAGTAGCCGTTTCGCGCGCGCCAGGCCAGATAGGCGGAGAGCTCGGCGGAGCCCGCGGCGAGCAGGGCGCCCTCGCTCGCGCGCCAGCGCGAGAAGCCGGCGAGGTCGCGGCGGTAGCTCTCGCGGCTGGCCGGCGACAGGCCCGTCTCGGCCCAGACCGCGTCCAGGAAGCGGTCGATCAGCCGTGCCTCGCCGGGTGGCAGCTCGGGCAGGCGACGCGCGGCCATGCGGCGCTCCGCGACGCCCTGGCCCGCGCGGCGCGGGGGAGTGTCGGAACTCATGCGGCGAGCTTAGCCACTATGCTTTCGCGATGGCATCGACTCCCGTACTGCGTGCCCACGTCGGCTGGCGCCTGCTCGCGCTGTTCTACGATTTCTGGCCGGTGGCCGCGTTGTGGATGCTCACCGCTGTTCCCTTCGTGCTGCTCGATGCGGCGCTTGCCGGTGACACGCGGCACAACATCAGCCCGGCCAGTGTCCTGCAGTGGCTGCTGTGGATCGCGTGCTGGCTCGTGGCGGGCGCCTATGCCGTCTTCAGCTGGCGACGCGGCGGGCAGACGCTGGGCATGCGCCCGTGGCGCCTGCGCGTGGTGGGGCCGGACGGCGGCAATGCGAGCACGCGCGCGCTCGTGCGCCGCTACGTCGCGGGAACGCTCTCGCTGCTCGCGGCCGGCGCGGGTTTCTGGTGGGCACTGTTCGATCGCGACCGCCTGACCTGGCACGACCGCGTGAGCGGTACGCGCCTCGTGCGCGACCCGAAGCGCGCCTGAGCGCGAACGCGAGGCGACGTCGCGACGGCGATGCGGAACGCGGGATGCGGGATGCGGGATGCGGGATGCGGATGTTTCGCCGAGCCGCTCCGCACGGGACAGGTGTCGCGCCGCGGACCGCACCCGGCAAGGCCTGGGCTTCGACGCGGCCGACGCCCACGGGGGCCCGCCTCCGCGATCATGACGGCTGCGGGTGACGTCGGTCCGCCCTAGCCCGAGCGCCTGCGGAACAGCGCCACCGACACGGCCACCATCACCAGGATCGGCACGAGGTAGGCGACGCGGTAGTCGAGGTCGAAGACGTTGGCCAGCTGCACGAACTGCACCTGCACCAGGCGGAAGCCCAGCGCGAACACCACGCCGATGAACAGGCGCCGCCCCAGGCCGCCGCTGCGCAGCGTGCCGAAGGCGAAAGGCGCCGCTGCCAGGACCAGCGCGAGCACGTTGAGCGGGTAGAACCAGCGGCCCCAGTAGTGTTCCTCGAACTGGCTGGCATCGAGCCCGTTGCGCTCGCGGTAGTCGATCGCCGCGCGCAGCTCGTTGGAGGTCAGGTAGCGCGGGCGATCAAGGTCGGCGGTGAGCGCGGTGGTGTCGAGCTTCGAGGCCCAGCGCTCTTCCGGCACCTGCACGCGCGTGACCGATTTGGCCGCGAACTGCGTGCGGGTGACGTCCCGCAGCGTCCAGGCGCCCGGGCGGTGCTCGGCCACGCGCGCCTGCGCGATGGCCTTCAGCCGCCCGTCCTCCTCGAATTCGTACAGGCGCACGTCGCGCAGCTCCAGCCAGCGCTGGCCATCGTCGGACTCGCGCTCATGCCCGCCCTGCGCGTTGAGGATGACGTCGCCCTCGCGCGCCCACAGGCCCGAATAGCGCGCCACCACCGTGTCGCGCGACGTGGAGGTCTGCTTGAGCACGTTCGCCTGGCGCTCGCCCCAGGGGCCGAGGGTCTCGCCGCTGAACACCATCGCCGCGGTGAGCACGGCGATCGCGCCGGCCACGCTCAGCGTCAGGCGCCGGCGCGAGAGGCCGAGCGCGCGCAGCGCGGTCAGTTCGGACGACGTCGCCAGCTGGCCCAGCGCCATCAGCGCACCGATCACCGCGGCGGTCGGGAACAGCTCGTAGCCGCGGCGCGGCGTGGTGTAGGCCACGTGCGCCAGCGCGCGGCCGAAGCCGTAGTCGCCCTTGCCCACGTCGCCGAACTGGTCGAACAGCGCGATCACCAGGTCCAGGCCGACGAGCACGAACCAGGTCAGCAGCACCGTGCCCAGCACGCTGCGGGCGATGTAGAGGTCGTGCAGCTTCGGGAAGGGCCTCATCGCGCCGCCCCCACCGCCCGCGGCCGGCGCATGCGGCCATCGCCCAAGTACAGCCAGGCGGCCAGCGCCAGCAGGGGCAGCACCAGCCACCACAGGCCCGCCGAGGCCGGCATCCGCCCGATCTCGAGCCAGCGCGTGCCCAGCAGCAGAAGCTGGAAGCTCACGAGGTAGGCCAGCACGCCGAGCGTCACCCGGCCATAGCGCGCCTGGCGCGGCGAACTGCGCGCCAGCGGCACCGCCAGCAGCGCGAAGGCCAGCGCCAGCAGCGGCGGTGCGAGGCGCCAGTGCAGCTGCGCCTTGGCCTCGCGGCGCGGGTCGGCCAGCAGGGCGATGGTGGGCATGAGCTCGGGGTCGTTCGGATCGAA
Source organism: Pseudomonadota bacterium (assembly GCA_049323195.1). Lineage (GTDB taxonomy): Bacteria > Pseudomonadota > Gammaproteobacteria > Xanthomonadales > Xanthomonadaceae > Cognatilysobacter. The sequence continues at coordinate 11,096 of JBMOOW010000036.1, forward strand.
CCGGCGCTGGGTGGCCGGCATCTGCGCCTCGTTGCGGCGGTAGCGCATCAGGCGGTAGTCACGCGAGGCGCCCTCGCGCGGGCCTTCCACCTCGAAACCGTCCTCGAGCACGAGGAAGCGCTGGCCCCTGTCGTCGACCTCCAGATGCCCGCGGTTGGAGGTGGTGACGTCCAGGCGGTCGTCCTTCTGGCGGTAGATGAAGATGCGCTCGAAGCGGCTGCCATCGCCCGAGATGCGGCCCACGAAGACCACGCCGCCATTGGCGATCGGGGTGAAACGGCCCGGCTCCAGCCCCGCCACCAGCAGGTTGCGGCTGGCCTCGCTGACCATGCGCTTGGCCGAGCGCTCGGCGGCCGGCGCCAGCCACAGCGAGCAGAGCGCGACCACCGTGATCACCGGCAGCACCAGGGCGAGCAGCGGGCGCAGCATGCGTCGCGGCCCCACGCCCACGGACTGGATCACCGGCATCTCCGAGTCGCGGTAGAGCCGGCCGACGGCCAGCATGAGCCCGATCATCAGCGCCAGGGGCAGGATGATCGGCAGCCAGTTCACGAACAGAAGGCCCAGCTGCGGCAGCAGCATGTCCACCGGCACCCGGCCCTCGGCGATGTCGGCCAGAACGCGCGCGAAGGCGGCGCCGAAGACCACGATCATCAGCACCAGCGTGGTGGCGAACGTGGCCTGCACGAATTCGGACAGGAGATAACGGTCGAATTTCAGCATTCTCGGGCGCTGCTTTAGACTCGTGGCTCGTTCAACGGCCCGGCCGCCGCCCGCATCGGGCGCCGCGGGAATGAGTTTGCCGGGGGTGTTCTCCCGGGGTCTTGGCCCTCAAGGCCGGCGATTGTACGTAAATCCATTTCGATGACTTTTCGCCGGGAACCTGCTGGATGGCCCTTGAATTCGACTTGAACTCCACCGCACCGGCCTCCGTGGCCGCCGACTGCCTGATCGTCGGCGTCTTCGCGGACAAGACCCTGACGGCCGCTGCGTCGGCTCTCGATGAAGCCTGCGGCGGGCGGCTGGCGGCGCTGGTCGAGCGCGGCGACGTCTCGGGCAAGACCGGCAAGGTCGCGATGCTGCACGACCTGGACGGCATCCAGGCCCCGCGCGTGCTGGTCGTGGGGCTGGGCGAGCAGGCCAAGTTCGGCGTGCCGCAGTACATCAAGGCCGTGGGCGATGCCGCCCGCGCGCTCAAGGCCGGCCCGGTGGCGCATGCGCTGACCACCCTGCCCCAGGTACCGGTGAAGGGCCGCGACGCGGCCTGGGCGATCCGCCAGGCCGTCATCGCCACCGACCATGCCTGCTACCGCTACACCGCCACCCTGGGCGAGAAGTCCAGGGCCAAGATCGAGCCGGGCCTTGCCCGCCTGTCGGTCGCCGGCAACGACGCGCAGGCGCTGGCGCAGGGCCAGGCCATCGCCGCGGGCGTGCAGTTCGCCCGCGAGCTCGGCAACCTGCCGCCCAACATCTGCAACCCGACCTACCTCGGCCAGCAGGCGCAGGAATTCGCCGCGCGGTTCGCCGAATGCTCCTGCGAGGTGCTGGACCGCGAGCAGATGGAGCAGCTCGGCATGGGCTCGCTGCTGTCGGTCGCGCGCGGCTCGGCCAATCCGCCGAAGCTCGTGGTGCTGCACTACCGCGGCGCCGGCGACGCGAAGCCGTACGTACTCGTGGGCAAGGGCATCACCTTCGACACCGGCGGCATCAACCTCAAGGTGCAGGGCGGCGTCGAGGAAATGAAGTACGACATGTGCGGTGCGGCCACCGTCATGGGCACGTTCGTGGCCGCCGTCGGCATGAAGCTGCCGGTCAACCTCACCGTGATCGTGCCGGCGGTCGAGAACATGCCCGACGGCAATTCCTACCGCCCTTCCGACGTCATCACCTCGATGTCGGGCAAGACCATCGAGGTCGGCAATACCGACGCCGAAGGCCGCCTGATCCTCTGCGACGCACTCACATACGCGCAGCGCTTCGAGCCGGCCGCGCTGGTCGACGTGGCCACGCTCACCGGTGCCTGCGTGATCGCGCTGGGCAAGTACGCCACCGGCCTGATGAGCAAGCACGAGGATCTCTCGGCCGAGCTGGTCAAGGCGGGCGAGGAGGTCTTCGACCGCGCCTGGCCGCTGCCGCTCTGGGACGAGTACCAGACCCAGCTCGAGTCCACCTTCGCCGACGTCTACAACATCGGCGGCCGCTGGGCCGGCGCGATCACCGCGGGCTGCTTCCTCGCGCGCTTCACCGAGGGCCAGCGCTGGGCGCACCTGGACATCGCCGGCGTGGCCAACGACGAGGGCAAGCGCGGCATGGCCACGGGCCGTCCGGTGGGGCTGCTGTCGCAGTGGCTGATGGATAGGAGCCGGGATTCGTGATTCGGAATTCGGAATTCGGGATTGGCGGAAGCGGCATGCCGCGACCTGCCGGTCCCGGACTCCATCCACCACGTCGCCCGCTCCGCACAATCGCCGTGAACCGCTCCTACGAATCCCGAATCACGAATCCCGAATCCCGAATCCCGGCTCTCGTGCGCGCCGACTTCTACCTGATCACCACGCCGCGGTTCCGCGAGGAGCCGCTGCGGCTGGTCTGCGAGCTCGTGAAGAAGGCCTTCAACGCCGGCCTGCCCACGCTCGTGCTGGCGCGCTCGGCCGGGCAGGCCGAGGCGCTGGACGACCTGCTCTGGGACATGGGCGACGACGTCTTCATCCCGCACCAGATCGTCGGGCTGGACGAGGACGAGGAGGAAGCGGAGGTGCTGATCGCGCCGCCCGAAGCCGATGTCGCCCTGCGCCCGCTGGTGATCAACCTGCGCGACGCGGCGGTCGAAGGCGCCTTCGAC
>JBMOOW010000037.1:0-13917 GCA_049323195.1 Pseudomonadota bacterium
GGGCATCCATGGACGTTCTCCGCCGACCGGCGTCGCGATCCGGCGCCGTGCGGACCGCACGCGCGCGCGCTGCCACGGTCACTCCCGTCTCCCATCCCGTCATGCCCGCGAATGCGGGCATCCCCCGGACGTTCTCCCGTTGCGGCGCGCGACGTCGATCGCCGCGTCCGCGCGCGCCGCGTCCACCTGCGCGCGCATCCGCGACCACCCGCTTAGACTGCGCGCACGCGAAGGAGGGCGGTATGGACTACCTGTGGGTGAAGTGGCTGCACGTGCTGTCGTCCACCCTGCTGTTCGGCACTGGGCTGGGGATCGCGTTCTTCACATGGATGGCGCATCGCACGGGCGACGCGGCGCACATCGCACGCACCGCCCGCGTCACCGTGATCGCCGACGGCGTGTTCACGGCGCCCGCGGTGGTCGTGCAGTTCGCGACCGGGGCGTGGATGGTGCACGTCCTCGGCATTCCGTACTCCACCTTCTGGCTGGGCACGGCCGTGGCGCTGTTCTTCCTCGTGGGTGCGTGCTGGCTGCCGGTGGTCTGGCTGCAGGTGCGCGCACGCGATCTCGCGCGCGAGGCGCTGGCGCGCGACGGCGTGCTGCCGGCGGGCTACCACCGCGTGATGCGCTGGTGGTTCGTGCTGGGCTGGCCCGCATTCGTGGGCGTGATGGCCATCTTCGCGCTGATGGTGCGCAAGCCCACCTGATCGCGACCACTCTGAATGCCTCAGGCGGCAGCTGTCGCGGTGATGAACCGTGGGCGCCGTGTCCGCGTCTTTTCGATGCGGCGTGGACACGCCTGCACCTAGCGTTGCCGCATCAAGAGCAGCCCGGGCGCGGCGCATTCCGCGTCGCCGGGGCGGCGACGGAGCGGATGATGGCGATCGTGATGATCCAGGGACCCGATGCGGGCACGGGTGGCGTGTCGGACGACGTGCACGAAGCGCTTGGTGCGCGTGCACAGGCGGCCGGGCAGTCGCTGGTGCATGTGCGCTGCAACGATGCGCGGCAGCTCGTGGAGCGGCTCGGGCGAATCGAGCGCGAGGGCGCGGACATCATCCTGCTGGATCCGGGCCGCTGCGCGCGCGACGACAGCCTGCACGCCACGCTCGAGCACCTGCCGGTGCCCTACATCGAGGTCCACCCCGGTCGCCGCGACGGCGCGGGCGCCAGCCAGCCTACGGCCGGCCCGCGCCTGGCGGTGATCGACGGCTACCAGGCGCAGAGCTACACGCTGGCGATGTCGCTGGCGCTGGAAACGCTGGGCTGCGCCGAGAGCGAGAACGACGTGCACGTGGGCACCTGAGCGGCACGGAGGGCGCGGGGCTCCTGACTGGCGTCCACGGTGGCCGCCGTGGCCGTGGGCGACAGCTAGTCCGCGCGCACCCGCCAGGCCTCGTCCAGCGAGATCAGGCCCTCGCGTGCGAGCGCGACCGCGGCCTGCGTGATCGGCACCATGCCTTCCTCGACGGCCGCGGCATGGATGGCATCGGCCTCGGCCCCAGGCACGATCAGGCCGCGGATGCGCGGCGTCACCACCATGAACTCGTAGACGGCGCGACGGCGGTGCACGCCGAGCCCCTCGCAGTGGCTGCAGCCGCGGCCGCGGTGGAAGACTTCGCCCGCAGCCACGCCGAGCGCCTCGCGCACGTGCGGATCGACGTCCTCGACCTCCCGGCAGTACGTGCAGGTCAGGCGCACCAGCCGTTGCGAGATCACCGCCAGCAGCGAGGCGCGCAGCAGGTAGGCCTCCACGCCCAGATCGAGCAGGCGCGTGACGGTGGTCGCGGCGGTATTGGTGTGCAGCGTGCTCAGCATCAGATGGCCGGTGAGCGCGCTTTCCACCGCGATCTCCGCGGTCTCCTGGTCGCGGATCTCGCCCACCATGATCACGTCGGGGTCGTGGCGCAGGAAATTGCGCAGCGCGCTGGCGAAGGTGAAGTCGGCCGCGCGGTTGACCTGCATCTGCTGCACGTCGGCCACGTGGAACTCCACGGGATCCTCGATCGTGAGGATGTTGATGCGCTGCTGGCGCAGTGCCAGCAGCATCGCGTAGAGCGTGGTCGACTTGCCGCAGCCGGTGGGGCCGGTGGCGAGGAACATGCCGTGGCTGCGCGTCATCACGTCGTCCACGCGCCGGCGGTCCGCGGCCGAGAGGCCGAGCTGGTCCAGGCTCCACAGGCTCTCGCGCGCGTCCAGCAGGCGGATCACCACGCTCTCGCCGAACACCGTGGGCAGTACCGAGACGCGCAGGTCGACCTCGCGGCCTTCGGGCAGGGTGAAGCGGGTGCGGCCGTCCTGCGGCTTGCGGTGCTCGGCGAGGTTCATGCCGGCGATCACCTTGACGCGGCTGACGAAGGCCGGGATCAGCGCACGCATGAGCCGGCGCACGGGCACGAGTTCGTCGTCGATGCGGTAGAGCAGGTCGGCGCCGCGTTCGCCGGGGCGCAGGTGGATGTCGGAGGCGCGGCGCTCGACCGCTTCGGCGATCAGCCCGTGCACCAGCTGCACCACCGGCTGCTCGCGCGCCAGGCGCAGGGCCTCCTGCTCGGAGGCATCCACCGCGTGGCTGCCGGGGTCCAGGCCCAGCTGAAGGGCGACGCGGCGGTCCTCGACCTGGTCGTAGCAGCGGGCGATGGCCTCGCGGATGTCGGCCGCGCTGGCCACCAGCGGCACCACCCGGTGGCGGCTGAGGAATCCCAGCACGCTCTGCGCCTGGTGCGCCGCGGGTTCTCCATGGCCACCGCGACCGCGCCGTGGCGTATGCAGACCGGCACCGCGCGCAGCGTGCGCGCCAGCTGCGGGTCCAGCAGGGCCAGTGCCTCGGGCTCGGGCTGCAGCGCCTCCAGCCGTACCAGCGGCAGCCCGAGATCGCGCGCGCGTTCGTAGGTGGTGCGGTCGGCGTCGTGCCCCAGGCCGAGCCAGTCCTCGGCCTCCACGGCCGGGTGCAGGCCGCCCGCCCGGCGCGGATCGGTTCCGGCCAGGAGGCTTTCCAGCCCGTCCATGGAGTCGACCAGCGTCGGCAGCGCCAGGCTGCGCAGTTCCAGGTTCATCGGTGTCCTCCCCATTAGTTGTCGGCGGGCCGGGGCCGCGCTTGATCCAGGTCGGATTCACGGTGGCCGCCCGGCGCAGGGTGCGATAATCGGCCCATGAGCGACGAATCCCGCCCCGGCACCACCCACTTCGGCTACCGCGACGTCCCGGTCGGGGAGAAGCAGAAGCTCGTCGGCGAGGTCTTCTCGTCGGTCGCGTCCAGGTACGACGTGATGAACGACCTCATGTCGCTGGGCATCCACCGCATCTGGAAGCGCTACTTCGTCGCCACCGCGCAGGTGCGCCGCGGTGGGCGCGTGCTCGACCTCGCGGGCGGTACCGGCGACATCGCCGCGCTGCTGCAGGGCCGCGTGGGCGAGGGCGGCGAGGTGGTGGTGGGCGACATCAACGGCGACATGCTGCGCGTGGGCCGCGACCGCCTCACCGACCGCGGCATGGTGCGCGGCCTGTCCTGGGTGCAGTGCAACGCGCAGGCGCTGCCGTTCCCGGATGCGAGCTTCGACCTCGTCACCATTGCTTTCGGCCTGCGCAACGTCACCGACAAGGGCGCCGCGCTTGGCGAGATGCACCGCGTGCTGCGCCCGGGCGGGCAGGTGCGCGTGCTCGAGTTCTCGCAGGTCACCGCCGACTGGTTCCGGCCGCTCTACGACTTCCATTCGTTCAACGTGCTCCCGCGCCTGGGCGCGCTGGTGGCCGGCGACGAGGCCAGCTACCGCTATCTCGCCGAGAGCATCCGCAAGCACCCGCCGCAGCGCGAGCTGCGGGCGATGATGGAGGCCGCCGGCTTCGTGCGCTGCGACTACCGCAACCTCTCCGCCGGGATCGTCGCGATCCACAGCGGCACGCGCGCCTGAACCGCGCTCAGCCCCGTGGCTGCCAGGCGTAGCTGAGCTTCACGAACAGGCCGCGGTCGCTGTCTGTGAGCGAGTCGCGCTGCAGGTCGCCGTCGAGGTCGATGTCGAAGGCGCCGTGCGAGTAGCCGGCGTACAGCGCGGTGCGCGGATCCACCTTGTAGGAGTACAGCAGCTGCGCGGCCACGTCGCGGCTGGAGGCGCTGACCGGCACGACGCAGGTGGTCGCGGTGGGGTCGGCGGGCGTGAACGGGCATTCGGCGCGCGGGAAGCGGTACAGCGCCGGGTCGCGCTCCACGTCGCTGGCCTGCAGTGACAGGCGCAGGCGCTGGCGCGGATCGAACTGCCAGCTCAGCCGCGCGTCGAACACGGCGGCGTCGAAGGCGGTGCCGCCACCGCGGCGCAGGCGCTGGCGGGTGTGGTTGAGGGCGAGGTTGATGCCGCGCCCCACGTCGAGCTGCAGCCACGGCTGCCAGACCAGCCCGCGGCCCATGCGGCTGGCGGCGAGGTCGAGCATGTCGCCCACGCGCTGCCAGGAGCCGACCTTGAGCGCCGGCAGCAGCTGCGTCTCCAGGTAGGCGGTGGCGAAGCGTTCGTCGAACAGGCGCCCGTTCCAGTAGCGGTCGCGCGCCACGCCGCCCATGTTGGCGCTGGTCTGCCGCGCCGCGTTGAGGCTGACGTAGCCCTCGATCTCGCGCTCGAGCAGGCGGCCGGTGTGGTCGTAGGTGATGTCGAAGTCGCCGTTGACGCCGAGGCGGCTCACCGTGCCGCCGTCGCGGAACCAGGTGTAGCTGCCGCCCACCAGCGAGGTCTCCACGCCCACCTGCGAGACAAAGCCCAGGTCGGCGCGGAAGCCGGGATCGATGCGCCGGTGCTGCAGGTTGGCCGACCAGTTGCGCTTGCCGGCGCTGTAGTGCGCGAACAGCGCGTCGCCGCGGGGCGCCGCATCCGCCAGGCCCAGCGCCGACGGGTAGCGCGAATCCGACGCCAGCCACTGCGCGCGCAGGGTGTGGATGCCGCGCTGCCAGCGGGCGTCGACGCCGGCCAGCGCATTGCGGTAGTCCTCGCCGTGGCGGAAGGTGGAGATCGCGCCCAGCGTGGTGCTGTCGCCGAGGTTGGCGCGGTAGCGCGCCACGAAGGCGTCGGCGTCCTGGTCCAGCACGCGGATGCTGGAGCCGAGCGTGCCCGGCAGCAGCAGCTGCGTGGTGGCGTCGCGCGCGGCGATGACGCCGTAGGCATGCACGCCGCTGCGCCCGGTGAGGCGAAGGCCCGCGTCGGGGTCGGCGATCTGCCGGGTGTAGAGCACCTGCAGCGGGGTGTTGAAGTAGTCGGCGCCCTCGAGGAAGAACGGGCGCTTCTCCGGGAAGAACAGCGCGAAGCTGGTGTTGAGGTCGAGCTGCGCCTGGTCGGACTCGACCTGCGAGAAGTCGGGGTTGATCGTGGCGTTGAGGGTGAGGTTGGGGCTGGGCGCCCAGGCCACGTCCAGCCCCGGCTCGACGGCGGTGTCGCCGCGCGTCCAGGCCTCGCCGGCGCGGCGCCGCTGCTCGGACGCGGCCACCGTGAGGGTGGGCGTCACCTCCAGGTTCAGCCCCTGGCGCACGCCCTGGAAGCCCTCGATGGCGTGGAAGGCGCACTGGAAGCAGCGCGCCCCGCGCTCGACGCGATGGCTGAAGTAGCTGTAGCGGAAGTCGCGCGGGCGGATGCGCAGGAACGAGGCGCCCCAGCGCCGCGGGCCGGCGGTGTCGCGAAAGCGCAGCGTCGCGAACGGGATGCGCATCTCCACCTGGTAGCCGTCGGCCGTGATGCGCCCGGCGCTGGTCCACAGGCCGTCCCAGGAGTCGTCCTCATTGCCCGTGGCCTCGTCGCGGATGAGGTCGGCCTGCACGCCCAGCGGGTTGACGAAGAACTCGTAGGCGCGGCGCTGGTCGTCGAAGGTGTCGAGCATCACGCCGACGAAGTCGTCGCGGTAGAGCGCGTCGCGGTCGCGCAGGAAGGCACGGATCGCCGACGGGTCCGGGTCGCGGGCGTCGAACGCGAGCAGCAGCGCATCGTCGGTATGCGCCATGCGCACGGTGGTGCGAACGCGGGCCGGCAGGTTGTCGCCGGGCTGGGTTTCGTAGGCGACGTCGAAGCTGGCGGCGGAGCTCCAGGCGCCGTCGTCGAGCACGCCGTCGACGACGATGTCGGAGCCCACGCGCGGAATGGACACGGTATCGGCGGCGGAGGCCGCCGTGGCGGTCGCGAGGAGCGCGGCGAGCGCGAGGGCGGGGGTTCGCATGCGCGCAGCATGGGGGCCGGCGCGGCGCGGCGAACGTGCCGGAAGTCCGGCCCCGCGCACGGCGGCCATGCACGGGGGCGTCGTACACTCGGCGGATCCATCGTCGGGATCCGTCCATGCGCTCCATCATGCTTCCCACCGTGCTCGCCCTGAGCCTGTCCGTCGTCCTCGCCACCGCCTGCCAGCGCGATGCCGCGCCCGCCTCCGATGCGGCACCGGCGGCCGCCGCCACCGCCCCCGCGCAGGGCGAGGCCGTCGAGCGCCCCGACGAGCATTCCTATGCCGAGCCGTCGAAGGTACGCACGCAGGACATCGCGCTGGAGCTCGCGGTCGACTTCGACAAGAAGCAGCTCGTCGGCAGCGCCACCTACACGCTGGAATGGCTGGACCCGTCCTGGGGCAAGCTGGTGCTGGATACGCGCGACCTCACCATCGAGAAGGTGGTGGGCGAGCGCGCCGACGGCAAGTGGGTGGACCTGGTCCACAAGCTCGACCCGGCCGACAAGGTGCTCGGCAGCCGCCTGACCATCGCCGCGCCCGAGCGCAACAAGCGCATCCGCATCACCTACCGCACCTCGCCGCAGGCCTCGGGCCTGCAGTGGCTGGAGCCTTCGATGACGGCGGGCAAGAAGACGCCGTTCATGTTCAGCCAGTCGCAGCAGATCCACGCGCGCTCGTGGGTGCCGATCCAGGACACGCCGATCGTGCGCTTCACCTACACCGCGCACGTCACCGCACCCAAGGACGCGATGGTGCTGATGAGCGCCGACAACGATCCCAAGGCCGCGCGCGACGGCGACTACAGCTTCAGGATGCCGCAGAAGATCCCGTCCTACCTGCTGGCGATCGCCGCGGGCGACATGGTCTTCCAGCCCATCAGCGCGCGCGCCGGCGTCTGGGCCGAGCCGTCGATGGCGCCCAAGGCCGCCGCCGAGTTCGCCGACACCGAGAAGATGATGCAGACGGCCGAGCGCCTGTACGGGCCGTACCGCTGGGAGCGCTACGACATCCTCGTGCTGCCGCCGTCCTTCCCCTACGGCGGCATGGAGAACCCGCGCCTGACCTTCGCCACGCCCACCGTGGTGACGGGCGACCGCTCGCTGGTGTCGCTGATCGCGCACGAGCTGGCGCACAGCTGGTCGGGCAACCTGGTCACCTTCGCCACCTCGAAGGACGCCTGGCTCAACGAAGGTTTCACCTCCTACGTCGAGAACCGCATCATCGAGGACCTCTACGGCCGTGAGCGCGCCGACATGGAGAACGTGATCGAGCGCAACGAGCTCGCCGGGGAGTTCACCGAGGAGAACAAGGCCCTGCAGTCGCTGGCGGTGAAGGCCGGCGTGCTCAAGGATCCGGACGAGAACCTGAGCAGCACCGTCTACACCAAGGGCGCCTGGTTCCTGCAGTTCCTCGAGCAGCGCTTCGGCCGGGAGGCCTTCGACGCCTTCCTGCGCAGCTATTTCGACACCTTCGCCTTCCAGTCGATCACCACGCAGCAGTTCGCCGACTTCGCCAGGAAGAACCTGCTCGACAAGTACCCGGGCAAGGTCACGCAGGCCGAGTTCGACGCCTGGCTGTACGAGCCCGGCGTGCCCTCCACCGCACCGAAGACGGTGTCCAAGCGCTTCGACGCGGTGGACGCGGCGCGCAAGGCCTGGCTGGACACGGGCGCGCTGCCCGATCGCGCGCTCACGTCAAAGTGGACCACGCAGGAATGGGTCTACTTCATCGAGGGCATGCCCGAGACGCTGCCGGTGGAGAAGCTGGCCGCGCTCGACGCCGCCTACACGTTCACCGGTACGCCCAATGGCGAGATCGCGCAGCGCTGGTATCCGCTCGCGGTGCGCAGCGGCTACACGCAGGCCCATGCGGCCATGGCCGGGTTCCTGCAGCGTATCGGCCGCCGCAAGCTGATCATGCCCACCTACACCGAGCTGGCGAAGACGCCCGAGGGCCTGAAGCTGGCCGACGAGATCTTCGCGAAGGCACGGCCGGGCTACCACCCGATCACCACCGCATCGGTGGAGCAGGTGATCGCCGAGGGCCGGGGCGCGCGCTGAGCGCTCCTGTCCGTCGCGCTGCGAAACCGCCGGCCTGCCCGGCGGTTTTCGTTTGCGGCGACCACGCCGGGGCCACGCGGGGCGCTGCTAAGGTGCGCGCGTCCCCATCGCCGGAGCGCCCGTGAGAATCCCGCGCCTCGTCCTGCCCGCCGTCCTCCTCGCCCTCGCCGCCTGCGGGCCGGCGCCCGATCCCGCCGCCGAGGCCGCCGCGAAGGCCGCCGAGCGCAGCCGCGCGGCCGACGAGCTCGCCCGCCAGTTCGACCAGCACTTCGCGGCCGGCAACTGGCCGCTGGCGCGTGCGCATGGCGACGTGCTCATCGCCCAGTATCCCGACACGCCCGCCGCCAGGCGCATCGCCGCGCAGCATGCCGAAGCCAGGCGCAAGGCCGATGCCGCGCAGGAAGACAAGCGCCTGGCCGCGCTGTGGACCTACCAGTCGCAACCGGTGGGCAAGGGCGAGCAGCTCTCGGCCTCGATCCATGCAAGCGAGGCCATCGACACCGGCGGCGGCCGCAGCCGCCCGCAGCTGATCTTCCGCGACCACCCCGAATGGGGCCGCAGCAGCTACCTCGTGCTCGAGAACGGCGACTTCGACTGCTACGGCGGCTGCCGCGTCGAGGTGAGCGTCGACGGCACCAGCCGCCGCATGGCCGCCAGCCGGCCGAAGACCGACGAGGCCATCGCCATGTTCATCGAGGACGAGCGCGCGCTCTGGCGCGCCGTGCGCGATGCGGAACGCCTGGTCGTGACGGTGCCCGTCAAGGGCGGCGCCAAGCACGAGGCGACGTTCGAGGTCGGCGGGCTCGATCCGGCGCGCATGCCGGGCTGGTAGCGGACGGGCGGCGCGCGGCCGCCGCGCCGCGCGGCTAGGCTGGGGCACATCCACAGGGAACCGGAGACCGCCATGCGCCCCAGCGTGCTCGCCATCGTCCTGCCCATCCTCGTGCCGCTCGCCGCGTCCGCCGGCGAGCCGCCGCGGACCCCGCCACCGGCGGTGACATCGCCGTCCCGGCCGCTCGTGCGTCCGGTACCCGTGACGCCGGCGCAGCCGGTCACCAGCGCGCCACTCAAGGCCGCGGCTCTGGAGCAGCCCGTCCCGGTTCCCAATGGCAGCTACCTGCGTTCCTGCCGTGCGCCACGGGCCACGGCGTCGATGCTGCACGCCGAATGCGATGCCGGCCACGACGGGCGCTGGATCGCCTCGAGCCTGCCCTGGCCGAAGTGTGCGGGCGCGGACATCTCCAACCGCAACGGGCGGCTGGTCTGCATCACGTCGGTGCGCGCGAACTGGGACGGCGCGGTGCTGCCGCCCGGCAGCTGGTTCGACAGCTGCTGGGGCAACGTCGAGCATGGATGGCTGAAAGCGCGATGCCGCACCGGCAGCGGCGAGGTGAAGGTGCTGGGCCTGACCATCGAAGGCGAGGGTACGGTACCGACCACGCTCGATCTCGCCCGCTGCCCCGACGGAAGCGACATCGCCAACATCCGCGGCCAGCTGACCTGCGTGGCGCGCTGAGGCAGGCAGGACCACGTCACGGCGCGCATCGTCATGCAAGGCTGCTAAGGTCACGCGAAAAGTGGGGATCGCGATGTACCTGAGCCGTTTCTTCGCCGACGACGCGTCGATGCATGGCTGCCTGCGTTGTCGCGACACCGATGCCCCGTTCCCGCTGGACCTGCGCATGGCGTTCCAGCCCATCGTCGACGTGGCGCGGCGCGAGGTCTTCGCCTACGAGGCGCTGGTGCGCGGTCCGCAGGGCGAGGGCGCGGGCTGGGTGCTCGGGCAGGTGCAGGCCGAGCAGATGTACCGCTTCGACCAGACCTGCCGCGTGCTGGCGATCGCCACGGCCGCGGAACTGGGCCTGGACACGCGGCTGTCGATCAATTTCATTCCCAATGCGGTCTACGAGCCGGCCAGCTGCATCCGCCTCACGCTGGCTGCGGCCGAGCGCGTCGGCTTCCCCGTCGAGCGGCTGATGTTCGAGCTCACCGAGAGCGAGCGCATCACCGATCCGGGCCATGCGCTGGGCGTGCTCGAGTACTACGCCCGGCGCGGCTTCACCACCGCCATCGACGACTTCGGCGCCGGCTTCTCCGGGCTCGCGCTGCTCACGCGTTTCCAGCCGCACGTGCTGAAGCTGGACATGGAGCTGGTGCGCGACGTCGACTCGCAGCCCGCCAAGCAGGCGATCGTCGACGGCGTCGCCACGATGGCCTCGCGCATCGGCTCGCGCCTGCTGGCCGAAGGCGTGGAAACCCGCGCCGAGCTGGACTGGCTGCGCGGCGTGGGCATCGAGCTGTTCCAGGGCTACCTGATCGCACGCCCCCGGCTGGGCGCGCTGCCCGAGCCAGACTGGTCGGTGTTCGAGCGCGGCAGCGCGGGTTCCGCGCCGCCGCAGGCGCGGCTTCAGCCCAGCGCGTAGCCGAACTGCTCGCGGAACTCGACCGCGAACTCGTCGTAGGTGAAGAACTGGTTCTGGGTACCGGCGTGCCCGACCTTCAGCGCACCCATCAGCGAGGCCATGCGGCCGCAGGTGGGCAGGTCGTAGCCGCGCATCAGGCCCAGGATCAGCCCCGCCCGGTAGGCATCGCCGCAGCCCGTGGGGTCGACCACGTCGCGCTCGCGCGCCGGCGGGATCTCGTGCACCTCGCCGTCGACGTGGATCTGCGAGCCCCGCGGGCCGCGCGTGGTGATGTAGGCGCGCACCTTCGAGGCGATGGTCTGCTCGTCCCAGCCCGTGCGTTCCTGCAGCAGGTTCGACTCGTAGTCGTTGACCACGACGAAGTCGGCCAGCTCGATGAAGTGGCGGAACTCCTCGCCGGAGAACAGCGGCATCGCCTGGCCCGGGTCGAAGATGAAGGGGATGCCGCAGTCGTGGAATTCCTGCGCGTTCTGCAGCATGCCCTCGCGGCCGTCCGGCGCGACGATGCCGAAGGTCACGCCCTCGACGTCGCGCACGTGGTTGTCGTGGCTGCGGCTCATCGCGCCGGGGTGGAAGGCCGTGAGCTGGTTGTTGTCCAGGTCGGTGGTGATGAAGGCCTGCGGCGTGAACATGTCGTCGATCACGCGCACCTGGTCCAGGCGGATGCCGTGCTTCTCGAAATGCGCGCGGTAGGGCGCGAAGTCCTGCCCGACCGTGGCCATCGGGATGGGGTCGCCACCGATCAGCTTCAGGTTGTAGGCGATGTTGCCGGCGCAGCCGCCGAACTCGCGGCGCATGCGGGGGACCAGGAAGGACACGTTCAGGATGTGCACCTTGTCCGGCAGGATGTGATTCTTGAACTGGTCCGGGAACACCATGATGGTGTCGTAGGCCAGCGAGCCGCAGATCAGGGCAGACATTCCGATTCGATTCCAGGTCACCGCGCCCGGCGCGGCGCGGCGCGTAGGGTAGCGGCTGGCCCTGCCGCCGGCCAGCGAGGCGGCTGCCCGGCGGGCTGAACCCCGGCTGCAGGGGCTTTGCGACGGACTTGGCGGACTGGGGTGAAGGCCCCGTGATTCCTTGCTCAGGCGGGGGGCCGTTGCTAGGCTGCCTGCTCGAGCGCCCGCCTGCGGCGCAGCCCCCCCTCGCGCCTCCCTGTCCGGGCCCCCCCTCCCGATGTTGAAGAAGTTCCGCGGCATTTTCTCCAACGACCTGTCCATCGACCTGGGCACGGCCAATACCCTCATTTACGTGCGCGGCCAGGGCATCGTCCTGAACGAGCCGTCGGTCGTGGCCGTCCGCCAGGACCGCATGGTCGGCGCCACCCGCTCGGTGGCCGCCGTGGGCGCGGAGGCCAAGCAGATGCTGGGCCGCACCCCGGGCCACATCACGACCATCCGCCCGATGAAGGACGGCGTGATCGCGGACTTCACCTATACGGAGGAGATGCTCAAGTACTTCATCCGCAAGGTGCACAAGAGCCGCTTCCTGCGCCCAAGCCCGCGCGTGCTGGTCTGCGTGCCCGCCGGGTCGACCCAGGTCGAGCGCCGCGCGATCAAGGAGTCGGCGGAAGAAGCCGGCGCGCGCGAGGTCTACCTGATCGAGGAGCCCATGGCGGCCGCGATCGGCGCCGGCATGCCGGTGACCGAGGCGCGCGGCTCGATGGTGGTCGACATCGGCGGCGGCACCACCGAGGTCGCGGTCATCGCGCTCAACGGGGTGGTCTATGCGCAGTCGGTCCGCATCGGCGGCGACCGTTTCGACGAATCGATCATCAACTACGTGCGCCGCCACTACGGCACGCTGATCGGCGAGGCCACGGCCGAGCGCATCAAGATGGAGATCGGTTGCGCGTACCCGCAGCACGAGGTGCGCACGATCGAGGTCTCGGGCCGCAACCTCGCCGAGGGCGTGCCGAAGATGATCACGATCAGCTCCAACGAGGTGCTCGACGCGCTGCGCGAGCCGCTGGCCGGCATCGTGGCCGCGATCCGCCTGGCGCTGGAGCAGACCCCGCCGGAACTCTGCGCCGACGTCTACGAGCGCGGCATCGTGCTCACCGGCGGCGGCGCGCTGCTGCGCGACCTCGACCGCCTGATCAGCGAGGAAACCGGCCTGCACGTGCAGGTCGCCGACGATCCGCTCACCTGCGTGGCCCGCGGGGGCGGGCGCGCGCTGGAGCTGGTCGACATGCACGGCAACGAGTTCTTCGCGCCGGACTGAGGGAAGCGGTGGTTCGTGACCCGTGATTCGTGGTTCGTGATCCGAACGGGGATCACGGATTACGGGGTGCGGCCGCGCCGGCGCGGCATCGACGTTTGAAGGGCGCGCCGCGCTTTTTCGAATCAGCCATCACCAACCGCGAATCACCCATCCGTGCCGTCCTACGCCGGTCCACCCAGTCCCCGCCTCGGCGATGCCGCGGGCACGTTGCGGCTGCTGGCCTATCTCGCGCTGGCGGTCACGCTCGTCGTGCTCGACCATCGCGGCGGCTGGCTGCAGGCCGCGCGCCGGCAGGCCGGCGTGGTGGCCGAGCCGCTGCGCGCCGCGGCGAGCCTGCCGGCCAGTGCCGTGGGCGGCGCGGGCGAGTACGTGGGCACGGTGGCCCGGCTGGCGCGCGAGAACCGCCGGCTGCGGCAGGAGCTGCTGGTGGCCCAGGCGCGCATGGCGCGGATGAACACCATGGCCGCCGACAACGCCCGCCTGCGCATGCTGCTGGACGCCGCCCAGCGCGCGCGGCTGGACGTGCAGCTCGCGCCCATCCTCGACGTCGACCTCGACCCCACGCGCCAGCGCCTGGTGCTCGATGCCGGGCGCGGCGACGGCGTGCGCGTGGGCCAGAGCGTGATCGACGCGCGCGGCCTGCTCGGGCAGGTGACGCGGGTCGGCCCGCTGCAGTCGGACGTGCTGCTGCTCACCGACCCCGACCATGCCGTGCCGGTGGCGATCGCGCGCAACGGCGTGCGCCTGGTGGCCTATGGCACGGGGCGCAGCGACCGGCTCACGCTGGAAAGCATCCCCTTGTCCAGCGACGTGAAGGTGGGCGACGTGATCGTGACGTCGGGCATGGGCGCGCGCTTCCCGCCGGGCTTTCCGGTGGGGCGCATCGTGAGGCTCGAGCCCGACGAGTCGCGTGCCTTCCTGCGCGGGCAGGTGCAGCCCGCGGCGCAGATCGACCGCGGCCGCGAGGTCCTGCTGCTGCGCGCCGCGCCGGCCCATCCGCCGGTGGCGATCGGCACGCCGGCGCAGAC
>JBMOOW010000038.1:0-13727 GCA_049323195.1 Pseudomonadota bacterium
GCACCAGTGGATAGAGCCTGGACGCCGCGAACAGCACGAGAAGCAGCACGCCCACCGCACCACCCTGCACCGCCAGCGCGAAACCGCGCCGCGCCTCCCGCTGGCGCCAGCCGAAGGCCAGTGCGGCGATGGCCGCGGCGGCGACGCCTGCCAGGCGCAGCTCGATCGGCATGCGCAGCAGGCCCTGGTCGCTGGCGTACTTGAGCAGCGCGGCCACGCCCGCGAACAGGACGAGCACGCCGACCTTCACCGGCACGTTGCCCTCGGTGAGCCAACGGCGCGCAGTGCGGAAGGCCAATGCGACGGGGTCGGGGCGCGCTGGCGCAGGCGGCATCGGCGCCGGCGCGCGCGGCGGCAGAGGTGGGGGCGTGGCCGCCGACGGCGCGCCATCGTCGGTGCGCACGGCGCGCGGCACATCGGCGGCCGGGCGTGGCGCGACGGGTCCGGGTACCGCGTCCATCGCATGGGACGGGGTGACCGCGGCCTCGCCTGGCGAATACGCGGCCGTGGCGGGCCGCTCACCCGCGGGCGCGTGCGTGGGCGACGCCGGACCGCCGCCCGGCGCGCCCGGTGCGGGCGATGCCGCCTGCGAACGGCGCATCCAGTCGGCCAGCGTGGGCGACGCGTCCTCGTGCGCCGGAGCCTGCTGGAGCGTACGCACCGCGGCCTCCAGCGACGCCACGCGCGCACGCAGCCGCAGCAGCGTCGCCAGGCCCACCGCCATCAGCACCGGCACCGCCAGTACGGCGAGCACCAGCATCATGATCAGACTGTCCATCGTCCCTCCCTGGGGCACCACGGTAGCAAAGCCGCACGACCGGCCGGTTCCGCGCGCGCGCGAGACGCCCCGCACGCCTGTACGCGGGGGTCACCGGGCGGGAGCGGCGCGCGGCATCGCGACGCGCCCGCGCGCAACGAAAAGGCCCCGCTCGCGCGGGGCCCATTCTCTTGCTCGGAGCGGGGCTTCGAATCAGCGGTGACCGGGCGCTCAGCCGCGCGCGACCACGCGCGCCATCTCCAGGCACTTGTTGGAGTAGCCCCACTCGTTGTCGTACCAGGCCACCAGCTTGACGAAGGTGGGGTCCAGCGCGATGCCGGCGTCGGCGTCGAAGATCGAGGTGCGCGCGTCGCCGCGGAAGTCGGTGGCGACGACCTTGTCCTCGGTATAGCCCAGCACGCCCTTGAGCGCGCCTTCCGACTGCGCGCGCATCTCCGCGCAGATCTCGTCGTAGGTGGCGGGCTTGTCGAGCTCGACCGTCAGGTCGACCACCGACACGTCGGAGGTCGGCACGCGGAAGCTCATGCCGGTGAGCTTCTTGTTGAGCTCGGGGATGACCACGCCCACGGCCTTGGCCGCGCCGGTGCTGGACGGGATGATGTTCTCGAGGATGCCGCGGCCGCCGCGCCAGTCCTTGTTCGAGGGGCCGTCGACGGTCTTCTGCGTCGCGGTCGCCGCGTGCACGGTGGTCATCAGGCCGCGGTTGATGCCCCACTTGTCGTTGAGCACCTTGGCCACCGGGGCCAGGCAGTTGGTGGTGCAGGACGCGTTCGAGATGATCGCCTCGCCCTTGTAGGTGTCGTGGTTCACGCCGTAGACGAACATGGGCGTGTCGTCCTTCGACGGCGCCGACAGGATGACCTTCTTCGCGCCGGCGTCGAGGTGCTTCTGCGCGGTGGTCTTGTCGAGGAACAGGCCGGTCGACTCGATGACCACGTCGGCGCCCACCTCGTCCCACTTGAGGTTGGCCGGGTCGCGCTCCTGCGTGAGGCGGATCCTCGAACCGTTGACGACGAGCTGGCCGTCCTCGATTGCGACGTCGCCCTGGAAGCGGCCGTGCACCGAATCGTGGCGGAGCATGTAGGCGAGGTATTCGGGCTCGAGCAGATCGTTGATCGCAACGATGCGGATGTCGTCGCCGAAGTTCTGCACGGCCGAGCGAAGCACGTTGCGGCCGATGCGGCCGAAGCCGTTGATGCCTACCTTGATCGTCATGTGGGAGCTCCTGCGAGGGTGTCCGGCGCGCCGGAAAGTGGCGCGCATTCTAGCAGCGCCGCCATGCCACGGCCCGGAGCGGCCGGATTTGAGCCCGATCAAACGCACGTTTGGATGGCGACGCGAGACTGTCGCCACTCCAACCAAGGGATCGTTCCCATGAAGCTGCAACTCGGTCGTTCCGTCCTGGCCCTC
This sequence comes from Pseudomonadota bacterium, assembly GCA_049323195.1. Classification (GTDB taxonomy): domain Bacteria; phylum Pseudomonadota; class Gammaproteobacteria; order Xanthomonadales; family Xanthomonadaceae; genus Cognatilysobacter. Next base: position 2,189 of record JBMOOW010000038.1, read on the forward strand.
GCCCTCGCTGCCGCCGCGCTGCCTGCGTTCGCGCAGTCAAAGGGCGACTACACGCTGGGCGTCGGCGTCCACCAGGTGAACCCGAAGTCCGACAACGGTGCGCTGGCCGGCGGCAGCCTGCCGCTGGACATCGGCTCCAGCGTCCGCCCGACCTTCACCGGCGAATACTTCGTGGCCGACAACCTCGGCGTCGAGGTGCTGGCCGCGCTGCCGTTCGACCACGACATCGACGTCGAGGGCGTGGGCAAGGTCGGCAGCACGAAGCAGCTGCCGCCCACCGTCTCGCTGCAGTACCACTTCAACGCGGGCGGCAAGGTATCGCCTCTGCTGGGCGTGGGCCTGAACTACACGACGTTCTTCAAGGAACGCACCGCCGGCGCCCTGGCCGGCGCCACGCTGGAGCTCGACGACTCCTGGGGCGCTGCGCTGCACGCGGGCGTGGACTTCAAGGTCGGCGAGCGCGGCGCCATCCGCGTCGACGCGCGCTGGATGGACATCGACAGCGACGTGAGCGTCAACGGCGCGGCGATGGGCTCCGCCGAGATCGACCCGCTGGCCTACGGCGCGTCTTACGTAGTCAGCTTCTGACACGGGGCGGGCGGCGTACGCTGGCGTACGATTGCAGCCATGACACGCCGCCTGCTCGCCGCCAGCCTCCTGCTCTGCCTGGCGTCCCCGGCCTTTGCCTGGGGACGCCTCGGTCACCGCCTCGTCGCCGACCTCGCCTTCGACGAACTCGGCCCCGCCGCAAGGCAGGAGGTCGACCGCCTGCTCGCAGGCGAAAAGGAACCCACGCTGGCGGGTATCGCCTCCTGGGCCGACGAGCTGCGCGGCAGCGACCCGGTGCTCGGCAGGCGCAGCGCGCCCTGGCACTACGTCGGCATCCATTCGGAGACTTGCGGTTACGACGCGGCCACCGACTGCGCCGGCGGCGACTGCGTGGTGGGCGCGATCCAGGCGCAGACGGCGATCCTCGCCGACCGCTCGCAACCCCTGGAAGCGCGCCGTACCGCGCTGAAGTTCGTGGTGCACTTCGTCGGCGACATCCACCAGCCCCTGCATGCCAACAACCGCGACGACAAGGGCGGCAACGTGGTGCAGGTGCGCCTGCCGACGAAGGCCGGCGGCGACCGTGGCACCAACCTGCACAGCGCCTGGGACAGCGGGATCATCGAGCTGCGCGACCTGGACGAGGCGGCCTATCTCGCGCGCCTGCGCGACCGTCCGCTCGCCCTGCCCGCGCAGGGCCCGGCGCTGCCGCCACCTGCCGGGGAATGGGCCAGCCAGTCCTGCCGGATCACGCAGCGCCCCGGGCTTTACCCGCCCGGTACCCGGCTGGATGCGGCCTATGTGTCGGCCTGGACGCCGCTGATCGACGCACAGCTGCGCCGGGCGGGCGCGCAGCTGGCGCGGGTGCTCAATGCCGCGCTGAAGCGCTGAGCGTGCAGGACCGGGTAGGGGTAGGCTAGGCGGGCGCGGCGCGTCGGCGTCCCGCGGGGGAATCATGGCGATCGAAGAACGCGAAATCGGGACCGACCAGGTGGCGATCGGCATGTTCGTCTGCCGGCTCGACCGCCCGTGGACCGATACGCCGTTTCCCCTGCAGGGGTTTCTCGTCACCGACATCGAGCAACTCGCGACGCTGCGCGAGTACTGCAGCCGCGTGTGGATCGACGTGGAGCTTACCCGTCCCGCGGCCCAGCTCACGCTCGCGCGGCTCGAGCGCCTGACGCCGCGCCGCGGGCCGGCCCGGTCGCGCCTGCACGTTCCGGGCGCGGGGCAGGTGCGCTATGTCGATACGGTTACCACCGAGCAAGAGCGGCCGGCCGCGGCGGCCGCGGTCGACGAGGCCCGGCGCATCGGCGCGCGCATCCTGGACGACGTCCGCGCAGGCCGCGACCTGGTGCCCGAGGATGCGCGCCTGGCCGCCGAGCCGATCGTCGCCAGCGTGCTGCGCAATGCCGACGCGCTGTTCTGGGTCAACGCCCTGCGCGCGCACGATGCCTATTCCTACAGCCACGCGATCAACTGCAGCGCTTTGGCCGCCGCCTTCGGGCGCCACCTCGGCCTGCCGCGCGAGATGCTGGTGCGGCTGGCCTGCGGCGCGCTGCTGTTCGACATCGGCAAGACCCGCGTGCCGGTGGACATCCTCGACAAGCCCGGGCCCCTCAATCCGCTGGAGATGGCGCGTGCGCGCCGCCACGTGGAGCTGGGCCTGCAGATCCTGAACGACGGCGGCGAGCAGGATCCGATCGTCCGCGAGATGATGGCCGGCCATCACGAGCGTTTCGACGGCAGCGGCTATCCGCAGCGGCTGCGCGACCCGGCCATTCCGGTGTATGCGCGGATCGCGGGCATCGTCGACAGCTTCGACGCCATGACCAGCGACCGTCCGCACGCGCGCGCCATGCAGCGCTACGACGCATTGCAGGAGCTCTACCGCGGCCGCGACACGCTCTACCACGGCGAGCTGGTCGAGCAGTTCATCAGCTGCCTGGGCGTGTACCCCACCGGCTCGCTGGTGGAGCTCAACACGGGCGAGGTGGCCGTGGTGCTGGCGCAGAACCCCAGCCGCCGCCTGCGCCCGCGCCTCATGCTGCTGACCGATGCGGACAAGCGCCTGCGCGAGGGGTTTGCCAGCGTCGACCTGATGGACCAGCCGCTGGACACGCCCGCGCTGGAGATCCGCCGCCCGGTGGCGCCCGACGAATACGGCATCGACCTCACCGAGCTCTACCTGTGAACCGCACCGACATCACCACCCGCCTCGCCGCACTGCTGCATGCGGGCGATCCCGGCGTGCTGGCGGTGATGCTCGTGCGCCTGCAGCGCCTGCAGGAATTCCGCCTCGTGCACGGCTACGAGGCCAGCGACGCCATCGGCGCGGCGGCCGGCGTCCGCCTGCGCGACGTGCTGCGTCCGGTGGACGAGCTGGTCCAGGTGGCGGAGAACGAGTTCGTGGCGCTGCTGCCCCGGCTGCGCGACGGCCAGCACGCCATGCTCGCCGCCGCGCGCGTGGTGCGCGCCTTCGAGGACGCGCTGTCGGTGGGTGCGCACTCGGTCATGGCGCCGGTGGCGGTGGGCGTGAGCCTGTACCCGGTGCATGGCCTGGAGCCGGACACCCTGCTGCGGCGGGCCGAACTCGCGCTGCGCGACGCCAAGCGCACCACCGACCGCTGCGCACTGTTCGTGCCGGGCACCGAGCGCGTGGCCGTGCCGTACGAGCGCCTGCACGACGCGCTGCGCAACAACCAGCTCGAAGCGCACTTCGAGCCCATCCTGGACCTTCGGCGCAATGCGGTCGGTGGCTACGAATCGCTGGCGCGCTGGACGGCCTCCGGCCTGGGGCCGGTGCGCCCCGACGTGTTCATCCGCCTGGCCGAAGACACCGGCCTGATCGCCGAACTCACGCGCTGGAGCCTCAATGCCTCGCTGCGGCACGTGGCGCATGCGCGGGCCGCGGGCATACCGCTTCGCATCTCCATCAACATCTCGCCGCGCGTGTTCGGCCAGCGCGACATCGTGGCGCAGGTGACCAGCGCCCTCGGCGTCTGGGAAGTGCCGGCGCAGGACGTGACGCTGGAAGTGACCGAGAGCGCGCTGATGGAGGATCCGGTCGCCAGCCTGAAGCTGCTGCACCGACTGCGCGAAGCGGGCCTCGGGATCGCCATCGACGACTTCGGCGCGGGCTACTCGTCGCTGGCCTACCTGAAGCAGTTCCCGGCCACCGAGTTCAAGATCGACCGAGGCTTCGTCACCGACATGCGCAGCGACGCGCGCTCGGGGCGCGTGGTGCGCTCCATCATCGACCTGGGCCACCACCTGGAGCTGGGCGTGGTGGCCGAAGGCGTGGAGGACGGCGAGACGCTGGACCTGCTGCGCGCGCTGGGCTGCGACCGCGCACAGGGCTACTTCATCGGGCATGCGCAACCGGCCGCCGAGGTGGTCGGCCGGCTGCGCACGGGCGCCTGATCAGCGCAGCGAGCGTGCCGCCTCGACCACGCGCTCGACGGTGAGGCCGAAGTACGGGAACAGCTTCTCGGCCGGCGCGCTGGCGCCGAAGCCGTCCATGCCGATGATCGCCCCGTCCAGGCCCACGTACTTGTACCAGTAGTCGCGCGTGGCGGCCTCGATGGCCACGCGGCGGCGCACATCCGACGGCAGCACCGACTCGCGGTAGGCCGCATCCTGGCGGTCGAAGACGTCGGTGGAGGGCATGGACACCACGCGCACGTTGCAGCCGTCCGCGGCCAGCACGTCGGCGGCCTGCATCGCCAGGCCGACTTCCGAGCCCGTGGCGATGAGGATCAGCTCGGGCGTGCCCTCGCTGTCGCGCAGGATGTAGCCGCCGCGCGCGATGTCGGCCAGCTGCTGCCCGCTGCGCGGCTGGTGCGGCAGGTTCTGGCGCGAGAACACGAGGCAGGCCGGGCCGTCATTGCGCGTGATCGCCGCCTTCCAGGCCACGGCCGATTCCACCGCGTCGCAGGGGCGCCATACGTCGTTGCCGGGGATGTAGCGCAGGCCGGCGAGGTGCTCGATGGGCTGGTGCGTCGGGCCGTCCTCGCCCAGGCCGATGGAGTCGTGCGTGTAGACGTGGATCACGTGCGCACCCATCAGCGCCGACATGCGCACGGCATTGCGCGCGTAGTCGGAAAAGACGAGGAACGTGGCGTCGTACGGAATGAAGCCGCCATGCAGCTCCAGGCCGTTGCAGATCGCGCTCATCGCGAACTCGCGCACGCCGAAGTAGATGTAGTTGGCGTTCGGGTCGCTGCTTGCGACGGACTTGCTGCCCTTCCACAGCGTGAGGTTGGAGTGCGCGAGATCGGCCGAGCCGCCGACCAGCTCCGGCAGCAGGGGCGCGAAGGCCTCGATGGCCATCTGCGAGGCCTTGCGCGAGGCCACCACCGGGCCGTCGGCCTGCAGCTTTGCGGCATAGGCATCGGCCTGCGCGACGAAGTCCGCCGGCAGCTCGCCGCGCATGCGGCGCGAGAACTCAGCGGCCTCGGCGGGGAACTGCGCGGCATAGGCCTGGAACAGGCGCTCCCATTCGGCCTCGCGCAGCGCGCCGGTATCGTTGGCGCGCCAGGCATGGGCGATCGCCGCGGGGATCTCGAAGTCCCCGCCGGTCCAGCCCAGCTGCGCGCGGGTGGCCAGGATCTCGTCCTTGCCCAGCGGCGCGCCGTGGCTGGACTCCTTGCCGGCCTTGGCGGGCGAGCCGTAGCCGATGGTGGTACGGCAGCAGATCAGCGTCGGCCTGTCGGTGCAGCCCAGCGCCTGCCCGATCGCACGCCTGACCGACTCCGCATCGTGTCCGTCGACCGAGCGGATCACGTTCCAGCCGTAGGCCTCGAAGCGTGCCGGGGTGTCGTCGGTGAACCAGCCATCGGTATTGCCGTCGATGCTGATCCTGTTGTCGTCCCAGAACGCGACCAGCTTGCCCAGGCCCCACGTGCCAGCGAGCGAGGCGGCCTCGTGCGAGATGCCTTCCATCAGGCAGCCGTCGCCCAGGAACACCCAGGTGCGATGATCGACGATGTCGAAGCCGTCGCGATTGAAGCGCTGCGCGAGCAGCTTCTCGGCCAGCGCCAGGCCCACGGCATTGGCGAAGCCCTGCCCCAGCGGGCCGGTCGTCGTCTCCACGCCCGGGGTCATGAAGTTCTCGGGATGGCCCGGGGTCTTGCTCTCGAGCTGGCGGAAGGCCTTGAGGTCGTCCAGCGAGAGGTCGTAACCGGACAGATGCAGCAGCGCGTACTGCAGCATCGACCCGTGGCCGTTGGAGAGGATGAAGCGGTCGCGGTCGAGCCAGCCGGGGTTGTTCGGGTTGTGCTTGAGGAAGTCGTTCCACAGCACTTCGGCGATGTCGGCCATGCCCATCGGCATGCCCGGATGACCGGAATTGGCCGCCTGGACGGCGTCCATGGCGAGGATGCGGATGGCGTTGGCGAGGTCGCGACGGGTCGGCGTGGTCATCGGGCGTGGGGATCCGGGGTCACCGGAGCGGGCGGCGGGAGCCCGCTATTGTCCCATCCCTCGCAGGCCAGCGTCGCCCCGGCCGGCCGCGGCCTCAGGCCGAGGCGGGCAGCGACGCAGGCTCGGGCGCCTCGCCGCGCGAGACGACCGTCGCCGCGACGAGGTCGCCGGTGACGTTCAGGGTGGTGCGGCACATGTCGAGGAAGCGGTCGACGCCCAGGATCAGGCCGATGCCCATGGGGTCGATGCCGACCATCGCGGAGATCAGCGCCACCACCGGCAGGCTGCCGGCCGGCACGCCGGCGGTGCCGATCCCGCCGAGGATGCAGACGAACATCACGGTCGCCTGCTGGGCCAGGCTCAGCTCGACACCGAAGAACTGCGCGAGGAACAGCACGGTCACGCCCTCGAACAGCGCGGTGCCGTTCTGGTTGGCGGTGGCGCCGACGGTGAGCACGAAGCGCGAGATGCGCGGCGGCAGGTGCAGCCTGTCCTCGGCCACGCGCAGCGCGGTGGGCAGCGTGGCGTTGGACGAGGCCGTCGAGAAGGCCATCAGCATGGCCTCCTGCGAATCGCGGAAGAACCGCAGCGGCGAATAGCCGCCGAGCAGCTTCAGTGCCAGCGGATACGTCACGAACATGTGCAGCGAAAGCGCCAGCACCACGACGCCGACGAACGCGCCGAGCCGGGCCAGCAGGTCCCAGCCGAACAGCGCGGCCAGGTTGAACATGAAGCAGAACACGGCGTACGGCGCGAGCCGGATGACCAGCCCGATCAGCGTCATGGACACGTCGAACAGGCCCTCGATGCCGCGCTTGAGCGACTCGGCCGCCGGCGTGCGGGTGAGCACCAGGCCGATGCCGAGGAACAGCGCGAAGAACATCACCGCGAGGATGGTGTTGTCGGCAGCGGCGCGGATCACGTTGTCGGGAATGATCCCAAGCAGCATGTCGATGCCGGTGGGCGAGGCGGTGCTGGTGCCGACGATGGCGCTCGCGCGCTCGCTGCCCTCGGCGAGCATGCGCGCGGCGACGTCGCGGTCCATGCCGGCGCCCGGCTTGAGCCAGTTCACCAGCACCAGGCCGATCAGCACGGCGATGCCGGAGACGATCACCGTATAGGCCAGCGTCTTCCAGCCCACGCGGCCGAGCGCGCGCACGTCGCCCATCTCGGCCACGCCGACCACCAGCGCCGAGAACAGCAACGGCAGCACCAGCATGAAGATGAGCTTGAGAAAGAGCGTGCCGGCGGGCTGGGTGACGTACCGGGTGAGCGTCTGCACCCAGGCGGCGTCGGGGCCGGAGACGTAGTGGGCGACAAGTCCCAGCAGCAGGCCGGCGACGAAGCCGATCAGCATCTTCCAGTGCAGGGGCAGGCCGGCGCGCGGCGTACGGGTGGCGGGAGCGGTGCGCGCGGCGTCCGACATGAGGCGTTGTCCCCGAAAACGAGCGCAGAGGGTAGCAAACGCCCGCCGGCCGGCCTCAGCCCTGCGGATACAGCGGAGGCAACGGTTCGCGCGGGGGCGCTGCCGGCGGTCGCCAGCGCGGCCCGCCCGCGAAGGCCTCGCGCAGGAGCACCCGCGCGCGCTGTGCGTCGCCGCCGCCCCAGCGTGCGGCCTCCAATGCGAGCACGGCCTCGCGCTGCGCGACGTCGTCGAGCAGGGCGGCGATCGCCTCGAGCTCGCCGCCCGCGGGCGCGAGCGCGCGCAGGGCGGCCTCGATGTCGCCCAGATCACCCAGGTCGAGCGCGCGCGACAAGGGCACCCCACCGGCTGCGGCGGACGACGGCGCATCCCCTGCCCCTGCCGCGCCCGACGGCGGCGCAGCCCGGCGACGCACGAGGCCCCAGCCCAGCAACACGAGCGCGAGCGCCCCCAGGGCCGCCAGCGGCCACTGCGGCCCGAGTGGGTTCGATGGCGGCGCCGGGCGCCCGGTCGGGGCTGCGTCGCCGGCGGCCTCCGGCGCGACGATGCCCGGCGCCACGTCCAGTTCGACGGGCGCCAGCCGCGTCAGGCGTGCCCGGCCCGCGCGCACGTCCCACCACCCCAGTTGCGGCCCCTCCACGCGCAGCCGGCCCTCGCGCGCCGGCACGATCGAGAACCGCCGCGTGAGCCGCACGCGCGGCCGTCCGGCCACCACGACCTCGTCCACCTGGGGCGCCTCGGCGAACACCTCGGCGCCCGCGGGCGCGGGCATTTCGAGTTCGGGCACCTGCGCACGGCTGGCGCCATCGGCGAGCAGCCGCACGACGAACGTGGCCGCCTCGCCCGCGCGCGCGGCCTGCGGGCGCTCGACGTATTCGAGCGTGGCGGCGTGCAGCGGCAGCCACGGCACCGGCGCCCCGGCCGGGATCGGGCGCACCTGGAGCACGCGGGGGGCGGCGCGGGCGCGCAGCTCGACCTGGCCATCGCCGAAGAGGCGATCGAAGACGCCGCCGATGGCCCGCCCTTCGAAGCGCGCGGGCGGGATGGCGAGCTCGCCGCTGCGCTCGGGGATCAGCAGGTAGCGCCGCTCGATCACCTGGTAGCTGCGGCCGCCGATGTCGCGGCGGTACTGCACGTCGTCGCCGATGCGCTGCAGGCTCGCGCCGGGCGGCGCGTCCTGGTCCAGCCGCCCGGAAACGAGCGCCGGCAGGGCGTACAGGCGGACGGTCCAGCCCACCGATTGCTGCACGTAGGGATCCTGGTCATCGGCCTCGCTCTCGATGAAGACCTCACGCCCGCGCGACAGCGGCGCACGCGAGGCCGCGGGCGCGGTGACCAGCAGCGACAGCGCCGCGGTGCGCCGGCTGCCCACGCGCAGCGGGGGAATGCGCAGCTGGCCGGGGGCACGCGGACGCAGGGCCACGGCGTACAGGCTGCGTGCCTGCATGCGGCCCTGCACCCAGTCGAACTGCTGGCGGCTGGCATGGCCACTGAGGTCGAAGTCCGCCAGCAGCGGCGCGTAATCGGGCGCCGCGTTGCCATCGGCCTCGATGTTGAGCGTGGCGGTCTCGCCGAGCTCGATGCGATCGCGGTCCAGCCACGCGCGCACCTGAGCATGCACCGGTGCCGCGACCAGCAGGCAGGCGAGCAGGACCACGCGCGCCAGGCGGTCGACGACGCTCACCCGGGGCCTCCCTCGCGCCGGCGCCGTTCGTACTCCAGGCGGAATTTTTCGCGCAGCAGGCTGCCGGGCTCGTCGGGAATCCGGCGCAGCGCCGCGTCGTTGGAAAGCCTGCGCTCGCGCTGCCGCGCGCTCTGCGGGTCGCGCGCGGCCTGCTGTGCGCCCGCGGCCTGCTGTGCGCGCGAGCGTTGCAGCGCGTCCTGCATGCGCTGGCGCTGGGCGGCATCCGCGCGGGCCTCGGGATCGGGCGCGGGCTTCGCGGGCCGGCCCTGCCCGCCCCGCGCGGCGCCCTCGCCTTCGCTGCGCGCGTTCCTGGACGACCGCTGGTCACCCCGGTCGGACGCCCCCCCACGCCGCTGGCTGGACGGATCGCCCTTGCCCACGCCCTGGCGCTGCATCGCCGCCATCACCGCCGCGCGGTTGGCGCGCGCATCGGCCATGCGCGGATCCCGGCGCAGCGCCTCGTCGTAGGCGGCCACGGCGTCCTGCAGCCGGCCATCGCGGGCGAGCGCGTTGCCGCGGTTGTAGTGCGAGGTCGCATCGCTCCCGCGTGCGAACAGTTCGGCCGCCCGATCGTAGTCGCCACGCCGGTAGGCCTCCACGCCACGCAGGAGATCGGCATGCGCCTTCTGGTCGGCGCGTCGCCAGATCTCCGCCGCGTGGCCAGGCAGCGGAGGGGCGAGCAGGACGACGACCAGCACCGCGGCCATGGCGCGCGGCGCGCGCAGCCAGGCGAGCAGCGCCAGCAGCATCAGCGGGGGCAGCAGCCAGTAACCCTGGTCCTGCGGCATGCGCGCGCCCTCGCCGTCGCCGCGGGCCGGAGCCGCACCGGGTGGGTCGAAAGCGGCGGCATCGTCCTCGCCCAGGCGGGCGTACCGGCCGCCGCCGGCGCGCGCGAGTGCGCGCAGCGACCGCTCGTCCAGCGCCACGCGCGCCGGGGCACCCGTCAATGTCGTCACCGCTGCGCCGCCGCTGGAGCCGATCCCCACCGCGGAGACCGTGTAGCCGGCCGCGCGCGCGGCTGCTGCGGCGCGCTGGGCGGCCGCGTCGGCATGGTCGGTGAGCAGCACGATGTGGCCGCGCGCGTGGCCGCCCCGGCGCATCAGCTCGCGCGACCACGCAATCGCGCGGTCGGCGGCCTGGCCGTCGACGGGCATGACATCGGGCTGCAGGGCGTCGAGGTAGAGCCCGATGTTCGCCACGTCCTCGGTGAGGGGGGCCACGGTGAAGGCATCGCCCGCGAAGACCACCAGCGCGAGCGGCCCGCCGGGATGCTGTTCCAGGCGACGCGCAAGGGCCGCGCGCATCCGCGCCAGGCGCGAGGGCGGCAGGTCCGCTGCCAGCGACGCGCTGGAAAGATCGGCGGCGATCACCGTCGGCAGCCGCGACTGCCACAGAGGCTGCGTGGCCTCGCGCCAGCTCGGACCCGCCAGTGCGAGCACCGCCAGCACCCAGGCCACGCCCGCGGCGAGCCAGGGCCACGTGCGATGGGCACGACGCCCGCCCCCCTGCTGCAGCAGGTGCGGCAGGAGGTGCGGGTCGACGGCATCGCGCCAGGCCCCGGCCGCACGCCCGGCGCGGCGTGCGAGCAGTACCAGCAGGGGCAGCGCCAGCAGCAGCCACAGCCAACTCGGGCGAAGGAACTCGGGCAGCGCGGGGCTCATCGACGCCACCTCGCTGCCAGCGCGCCCAGCAGCATGAGCGCCATGGCGCCCGCCAGCGGCAGCCAGTAGCGCTCGATGCGCGGCCGCACCACGCGGCCTTCGCGGGCGACCGGCTCGAGGCGATCGATCTCGGCATAGATGCCCGCGAGCTGGGCGGTGTCCTGCGCGCGGAAGAAGCGTCCGCCGGTGAGGGCGGCCACGTCGCGCAGCACCTTGGGGTCGGCCTGTTCGCCGGCCGGCATCGGCAGGCGCAGGCCGAACAGCGAGATCGTGCCGTCGCCGCCGAAGGCGATGGTGTGGATGCGCACGCCCTCGTCGGCGGCGATGCGCGCGGCGCGGACCGGATCGAGCACGCCCGCGGTGTTGACGCCATCGGTCAGCAGCACGAGGACGCGCTCGCCACCCTCCTGGCCGCGCAGGCGACGCGTCGCCAGGCCGATCGCATCGCCGATCGCGGTTTCCTGCCCGGCCAGCCCGACCACCGCGTCGGCGAGCTGCTCGCGCACGGTCTGCCGGTCGGCCGTGGGCGGCGTGAGCACGTGGGCCTGGCGCCCGAACACGACCAGGCTCAGGCGGTCGCCGGCGCGTCGGTCGATGAAGTCCGAGAGCACCGCCTTGGCCGCGGTGAGGCGGTCGACGACATCGCCGCCCAGCTCCATGTCCGGCTCGCTCATGCTCCCGGAGAGATCGAGCGCGAGCATCAGGTCGCGGCCCTGCGCGGGGGGCTGCACCGGCGCACCGAGCTGCTGCGGCCTGGCGGCCGCGATGCAGAGCAGGGCCCACGCCAGGGCCATCAAG
>JBMOOW010000039.1:0-13583 GCA_049323195.1 Pseudomonadota bacterium
TTTCGGGTGCGCTTCGCTTACCCGGGCTACGGTGAGCGAGGCGTCAGCGATGCCGGTTGATGGCGTCGCGAAGCGACCGCGCCGCGTTCGCCGCGGCCTGCGCGTAGTCGTCGCCCGCCGAGGCGTAGAGCACCGCGCGGGAGGAGCTGATCATCAGGCCGGTGCCGTCCGGCGTCTTCGCGTTCGCCACCACCGCGGCCGCGTCGCCGCCCTGCGCGCCCACGCCCGGCACCAGCAGCGGCACGTCCTTGACCAGCGCGCGGACCTCCGCCAGCTGCTCCGGCCAGGTCGCCCCGACCACCAGCGCGACGTTGCGGTTGGCATTCCAGTCGATCGCCGCCTTTTCCGCCACGTGCTGGTACAGCGGGCGGCCCGCGACCAGCATGTCCTGCAGCTCGCCGGCGCCGGGGTTGGAGGTGCGGCAGAGGATGATCACGCCGCGGTCGGCGCGGTCCAGGAAAGGCTGGAGCGCGTCGCGCCCGAGGTAGGGATTCACGGTGACCGCGTCGGCGCCGTAGCGGTCGAAGGCTTCCGCGGCGTAGTGCTGCGCGGTGCTGCCGATGTCGCCGCGCTTGCTGTCGAGGATCACGGGCACCTGCGGGTGCGCGGACTTCAGGTGCGCGATCAGGCGCTCGAGCGCGCCTTCCGCGCGCAGCGCCGCGAAGTGCGCGATCTGCGGCTTGAAGGCGCAGGCGAATTCGGCCGTCGCGTCGGCGATGTCGCGGCAGAAGGCGAACACCGCGTCGGGATCGTTGGCGAAGCGTGCGGGAAACTTCGCGGGCTCGGGGTCGAGGCCGACGCAGACGAGGGTGTTCGCCTGCTGCCAGCGGGTGCGAAGGTGCTGCATGAAGCTCATGGGCGGCTCCCGTGATCTCGTGTCGGAGCAGGTGATCCTTTCCGCTCCGTCATGCCCGCGAGCGCGGGCATCCATGGACGTCGTTCTCTCCCGCGGTGGACGCGCACCGGACAGCCACGTCCGGGGCAGCGTCCACGGATCCCCGCCTTCGCGGGGATGACGCAGTGGCAAAGGCGCCCGCGCAAGCGCAGGCGCGCCACTGCGTCACTTGAGCGCCTTGAACCGCAGGCGGTGCGGCTGTGCGCCTTCCGCGCCGAGGCGGCGCTTCTTGTCTTCCTCGTACTCGCGGTAGTTGCCCTGGAAGAACTCGACGTGCGAGTTGCCCTCGAAGGCGAGGATGTGCGTCGCGATGCGGTCGAGAAACCAGCGGTCGTGCGAGATCACGAAGGCGTTGCCCGGGAACTCGAGCAGCGCGTCTTCCAGCGCGCGCAGCGTCTCGATGTCGAGGTCGTTGGACGGCTCGTCGAGCAGCAGCACGTTGCCGCCCTGCAGCAGCGTCTTGGCCATGTGCAGGCGGCCGCGCTCGCCGCCCGAGAGCTGGCTGACGATCTTCTGCTGGTCCTGGCCCTTGAAGTTGAAGCGGCCGATGTAGGCGCGCGACTGGATCTCGATGCCGTTGATGTTGAGGATGTCCAGCCCGCCCGACACTTCCTGGAAGACGTTGTGGTTGCCTTCCAGGCTGTCGCGGCTCTGGTCGACGTAGGCCAGCTTGACCGTCGGCCCGATCTCGATCGTGCCCGAGTCCGGCTGCTCCTTGCCCGTGATCATCTTGAACAGCGTCGACTTGCCGGCGCCGTTCGGGCCGATGATGCCCACGATCGCGCCCGGCGGCACCGAGAACGAGAGGTCGTCGATCAGCAGGCGGTCGCCGAACTTCTTGCTGACGTTCTTGAACTCGATGACCTTCTGGCCGAGGCGCTCGCCCGGCGGGATGAAGATCTCGTTGGTCTCGTTGCGGCGCTGGTAGTCGACCGACTGCAGCTCTTCGATTCGAGCAAGACGCGCCTTGCCCTTGGAGCGGCCGCCCTTGGCGTTCTGCCGCGCCCACTCGAGCTCCTTGGCGATCGCCTTCTGGCGCGCCTTCTCCTGGTTCTCTTCCTGCTTGAGGCGCTCTTCCTTCTGGACGAGCCACTCGGTGTAGTTGCCCTTCCACGGAATCCCGCGGCCGCGGTCGAGCTCGAGGATCCACTCGGCGGCGTTGTCGAGGAAGTAGCGGTCGTGCGTCACCGCCACCACGGTGCCGGTGTAGCGCGCGAGGAACTGCTCCAGCCATTCGACCGATTCGGCGTCGAGGTGGTTGGTGGGCTCGTCGAGCAGCAGCATGTCCGGCTTCTGCAGCAGCAGCCGGCAGAGCGCGACGCGGCGCTTCTCGCCGCCGGAGAGGTTGGCGATCTTCGCGTCCCACGGCGGCAGGCGCAGCGCGTCGGCGGCGACTTCCAGCTGGTTCTCCAGGGTGTGCGCGTCGCCGGCGGCGAGGATGGCCTCCAGGCGCTCCTGCTCCTTGGCCAGGGCATCGAAGTCGGCGCCTTCCTCGGCATAGGCGGCGTAGACCTCCTCCAGGCGCTTCTGCGCCTGCAGCACCTCGCCCACGCCTTCCTCGACGGCTTCGCGGACGGTCTTCTCCGGGTCCAGCTCCGGCTCCTGTGCCAGGTAGCCGACCTTGATGCCCGGCTGCGGGCGGGCCTCGCCGGAGAAGTCCTTGTCGACGCCGGCCATGATGCGCAGCACGGTCGACTTGCCGGCGCCGTTCAGGCCCAGCAGGCCGATCTTGGCGCCCGGGAAGAACGACAGCGAGATGTCCTTGATGATCTGGCGCTTGGGCGGAACGGTCTTGCTGACGCCGTTCATCGTGTAGATGTACTGCATGGGGCTCGGGGCTCCGGTCGGGCGCGGGCTCGGGGCCGCGCGGGGCAGGCGGCCGCCGCCTGCTCGGGGCAGGGGCCGCGGACGGTGGGGATGACCGCGAATTATAGGCCGCGGCCGCCCTGCCGTCCGGCCGGCGCGCGCGGCCGGGCGGCACGTCGAGCGGCGGACCGGGGCGGGCCCTACAATCCCTGTCTTCCCGACCCTCCGGAGTGCCGATGTTCCCGCGCGATGCCCGTATCGAAGGATTCGACCCCGAACTGGCCCAGGCCATCGCGAACGAGCGGCGCCGCCAGGAGGATCACGTCGAACTGATCGCCTCGGAGAACTACGCCAGCCCCCGCGTGCTCGAGGCACAGGGCAGCGTGCTCACCAACAAGTACGCCGAAGGCTACCCGGGCAAGCGCTACTACGGCGGCTGCGAGCACGTCGACGTGGCCGAGCAGCTGGCCATCGACCGCTGCAAGGCGCTGTTTCACGCCGACTACGCCAACGTGCAGCCCCATTCGGGATCGCAGGCCAACCAGGCGGTGTATTTCGCCCTGCTCGAGCCGGGCGACACCATCCTCGGTATGAGCCTGGCGCATGGCGGCCACCTCACCCACGGCGCCAAGGTCAACGCCTCCGGCAAGCTGTTCAACGCGGTGCAGTACGGCGTGGACGCCAATGGCCTGATCGACTACGCCGAGGTCGAGCGCCTCGCGGCCGAGCACTGGCCGAAGATGCTGATCGCCGGCTTCTCGGCCTATTCGCAGATCATCGACTGGGCGCGCATGCGCCAGATCGCCGATTCGGTCGGTGCGATCTTCTTCGTCGACATGGCCCACATCGCCGGCCTCGTCGCGGCGGGCGTGTACCCGAGCCCGCTGCCGCATGCGCACGTGGTCACGTCCACCACGCACAAGACGCTGCGCGGCCCGCGCGGCGGCATCATCCTGGCGAAGAATCTGTCCGAGGAGCTGGTCAAGAAGCTGCAGAGCATCGTCTTCCCCGGCATCCAGGGCGGCCCGCTGATGCACGTGATCGCCGCCAAGGCCGTCGCTTTCAAGGAGGCGCTGGAGCCGGAGTTCCGCGCCTACCAGGAGCAGGTGGTGAAGAACGCGAAGGCGATGGCCGACACGCTGATGCAGCGCGGCTACCGCATCGTCTCGGGCGGCACGCAGAACCACCTCATGCTCGTGGACATGATCGGGCGCGATGTCAGCGGCAAGGAGGCCGAGGCCGCCCTCGGCCGCGCGCACATCACCGTCAACAAGAACTCGGTGCCGAACGACCCGCGCTCGCCCTTCGTGACCTCGGGCCTTCGCCTGGGTACGCCGGCGGTGACCACCCGCGGCTACCGCGAAGCCGAGTGCATCGCGCTGGCGAACTGGATCGCCGACGTGCTCGACAACCCGAAGGACGAGGCGGTGATCGCCCGCGTGGCCGACGCGGTGCAGTCGCAGTGCGCGAAGTTCCCGGTGTATGGCTGAGGCGATGGGATTCGGGCTTCGCGATGGTCGACCTGTCGGTCGACGGAAGCCGGGATCCGTCGCCAGCACGGCGCCCGCTTTCGCGAATCCCCAATCCCCGATCCCCAATCCCGGCCCCTGATGCACTGCCCCTTCTGCCAGCACCAGGACACGCGCGTGATCGACTCGCGCGTGTCCGAGGACGGCGCGACGATCCGTCGCCGGCGCGTCTGCGAGGCCTGCGGCGAGCGCTTTTCCACGCTGGAGACGATCGAGCTCAAGCTGCCGGTGATCGTCAAGAGCGACGGGCGCCGCGAGGCTTTCGACGCCCGCAAGCTGCGCGTGGGCTTCGACCGCGCGCTGCAGAAGCGCCCGGTGGCCGAGGAACAGATCGAGGCCGCGGTGCGCGCCGTCGTGCACCAGTTGCGGATGACCGCCGAGCGCGAGCTGCCCTCGCGCCGGGTGGGCGAGTTCGTGATGAACGAGCTGCGCAAGCTCGACCACGTGGCCTACGTGCGCTTCGCCTCGGTCTACCGCGCCTTCGAGGACGTGGCCGACTTCCGCGAGGAGCTCGACCGCCTCGAGCGCGATGTCACGCCCGTGGAAGGGCAGTTGCCGCTGCTGGCGGACGGCGAGCCCAGGCCGGACAAGCGGCGACGCTGACGACCACGCGGGGTGCAGCCCGGCAGCACGTGGCGACGCTGGCGCGCGCCGTCTGCTCCGGCCAGGCACCAGGCGGTGTCCTGGCATGCCCGCATGGCGCCTGCGTAGGCATCGCGCCGGCCGCAGCCGCGCGCGTCTGCACCTACCATGGGCGCATCGACGCCACCGGTTCCCGCGCATGACGGCTTCCAGCCCCTTCACCGCCCGCGATCACGCCCACATGGCCCGCGCCCTGCGCCTGGCCGAGCGCGGGCTGTACACGACCAAGCCCAATCCGGTCGTCGGCTGCGTGATCGCGCAGGGCGACGAGGTGGTGGGCGAGGGCTTCCACCAGCGCGCGGGCGGCCCGCATGCCGAGGTCTTCGCGTTGCGCGGGGCCGGCGAACGCGCGCGCGGCGGCACGGCCTACGTCACCCTGGAGCCCTGCGCGCACACCGGGCGCACCGGCCCCTGTGCCGATGCGCTGGTCGAGGCCGGCGTCTCGCGCGTGGTCGCGGCCATGGTCGACCCGTTCCCGCAGGTGGCCGGGCAGGGCTTCGAACGCCTGCGCGCGGCGGGCATCGCGGTCGAGTCCGGCCTCATGGAGGCCGAGGCGCGCACGCTCAACCGCGGTTTCCTCTCGCGCATCGAGCGCGGGCGCCCATGGCTGCGCGTCAAGCTGGCCACCAGCCTCGACGGCCGCAGCGCGCTGGCCAGCGGCGAGTCCAAGTGGATCAGCGGCGAGCCCGCGCGGCTGGACGTCCAGCGCTGGCGCGCGCGCTCCGGTGCATTGCTCACGGGTGCGGGCACGGTGCTCGCCGACGATCCGTACCTCACCGTGCGCCTGGGCGACGACACCGACTTCGTGCCACCGCTGCGCGTGGTGCTCGACCCCGGGCTGGCGACGATCCACCGCGGCCACGTGCGCGAGGGCGGCGCGCCCACGCTCTACATCCATGCGCCCGGCGCGCGCATCCCGCGCGGCGTCAATGCGCAGATGGCGGCCGCGCCCGTGCAGGGCGCGCGCTTCGACCTCGGGGCCGTGCTGCGCCTGCTGGCCGAGCGCGGCATCGGCGAGGTGCAGGCCGAAGCGGGCGCCACGCTCGCCGGCGCGTTCATGGGCGCCGGCCTGGTCGACGAGCTGCTGCTCTACGTGGCGCCGGTGCTGCTGGGCGCGCATGCGCGCCCGCTGTTCGACGGCCTGGGCATCAGCGACATGCGCCAGCGCCACCGGCTGGACATCGTCGAGACGCGCCGGCTGGGCGACGACCTGCGCCTGCTGCTGCGGCCGCGCGCATGAGCGTGCAGGACCACTTCTGCAGCGTTTCCGCGACGTATGCCGCGGCGCGTCCGGAGTATCCCGATGCCCTGTCCGGGCTGCTCGCGCGGCACGCGCCCGCGTTCCCGCCCCGCGATGCACCGTGCCAGCGCCCGGGCCCGCCGGCCGGGCCGCGGGGGCGCGGCCCCGGCTACACTAGCCGCGCCGGTTCGCCGGCTCGATGACGTCTTCAGGGCGGGGTGCGATTCCCCACCGGCGGTAGGCACGGCGCGCCCGTGCGAGCCCGCGAGCGCCTCCGCGATGCGGAGGGTCAGCAGACCCGGTCCGATGCCGGGGCCGACGGTCGGGGTCGAAGGATCCCGGAAAGTCCGGATGGAAGAAGACGACGCCCGCCTGCCCCGTGCAGGCCGTCGCCTCGTGCCTTGAGGCGTTTTTCGCCCGCCCCGTCCTGCGAGAAACGTTTCATGTCCAGTTCCAGCTTCGCCGACGCCTCCGTCCGGGAGGCGCGCTGATGTTCACCGGCATCATCGAAGGCGTCGGTGCGATCGCGTCGATCGAGCCGCGCGGCGGCGACCTGCGCCTGCGCGTGGCCACCGGCACGCTGCCGTTCGACGAGGTGCGCCTGGGCGAGAGCATCGCGGTGAACGGCGTCTGCCTGACCGTGGTCGCATTCGATGCCGGCTCTTTCGAGGCCGACGCCTCCACGGAGACGCTCGCGCTCACCACGCTGGGCCGTCTGGCACCGGGAAGCGCGGTGAACCTGGAGCGCGCGATGCGGCCGAGCGACCGGCTCGGCGGCCACCTGGTCAGCGGCCACGTCGACGGCGTCGGCGCCGTGACCTCGATCGCCGCGGACGGACGCGCCCAGCGCTGGCGCTTCAGCGCGCCGCGGCCGCTGCTGCGCTACGTCGCCAAGAAGGGCTCGATCTGCGTCGACGGCGTGAGCCTGACCGTCAACGAGGTCGACGACGATGGCTTCGAGGTCGCCCTGGTGCCGCATACCGTCGCGCACACGGCGTTCGCGTCGACGCGGGTGGGCGATGCGGTGAACCTCGAGATCGACCTCGTCGCCCGCTACGTCGAGCGCCTGGTCGCATTCCAGACAAGCACAACCCCGAGGCAAGTATGAGCTTCGCCAGCATCCCCGAACTGCTCGACGAGATCCGCGCCGGCCGCATGGTGGTCATCGTCGACGACGAGGACCGCGAGAACGAGGGCGACCTGATCATGGCCGCCGAGCTCGTGCGGCCGCAGGACATCAACTTCATGGTCACGCACGCGCGCGGCCTGGTCTGCCTGTCGCTCACGCGCGAGCGCTGCCGCCAGCTCGGCCTGCCGCCGATGGTGCGCGACAACACCTCGCCGCACCACACCAACTTCACCGTGTCGATCGAGGCGGCGGAAGGCGTCACCACCGGCATTTCCGCCTACGACCGCGCGCATACGGTGCGCACCGCGGTGCGCCCGGACGCGACGGCCGCCGACCTCAGCCAGCCCGGCCACATCTTCCCGCTGATGGCGCAGCCCGGTGGCGTGCTCAGCCGCGCCGGCCACACCGAGGCGGCGAGCGACCTCGCGCTGCTGGCGGGCTTGGAGCCGGCGGGCGTGCTGGTGGAGATCCTGAACCCGGACGGCTCCATGGCGCGCCGGCCCGAGCTCGAGGTGTTCGCGCGCGAGCACGGGCTGAAGATGGGTTCGATCGAGGAGCTGATCCGCTACCGGCTGGAGAACGAGCACACGGTCGAGCGCGTGGAGACGCGGAGCATCGAGACCGAGCACGGGCTGTTCCAGCTCGCGGTCTACCGCGACCGCCTGAGCCACGCCCTGCACTTCGCGCTGCTGCGTGGCGAGGCCGACCCCGAGGCGCCGACGCTGGTGCGCGTGCACATGCTCAACCCGCTGGCCGACGCCGTGCACTGGCGGCGCGCGGACTTCGGCCCGGCGGTGGGCGACGTGCTGGCGCAGATCGCGAAGGAGGGCCGCGGCGCGCTGGTGCTGCTGTCCGAGCCCACCGACCCGGCCACGCTGCTGGCGCGCATCCGCGAGCAGCCGGCCCCCGATCCGGACGGCCGTGGCGCGGGGCTGGCCGAATGGCGTCGCAATGGCGCCGGCGCGCAGATCCTGGCCGACCTCGGCCTGGGCCGGCTGCGCGTGATCGGCGCGCCACGCAAGCAGATCGGGCTGGGCGGGTTCGGGCTGGAGGTCGTCGAGTACGTCGAGCTGCGCTGAGTGGCGTATCAGCCACGGATGGACACGGATGGACACGGATGGACACGGATGGACACGGATCGGATGCGCCGCGTGCATGCCGGTCGCGAGCCGGGGAAGGTATGCCGCGCTGGATCCATCCGTGTTCATCCGTGTCGATCCGTGGCTGAAGAACGCGCTGTCCCACCCCCACCCGGTAAACTGTCGCCCCCCTTCACCGACTCCCCCTGATGCCGCATATCGAAGGCGACCTGCGCAGCCCGTCCGGCGCGCGTTACGCCATCATCGCCAGCCGCTGGAACCCGCGCATCACCGATGCGCTGGTGCACGGTGCCCGCCAGACGTTCGCCGCGCATGGCGTGCCCGACGACTGCGTCGACGTGCTGCGCGTGCCCGGCGCCTGGGAGATCCCGGTGGTCGCCATGCACCTGGCCTCGCGCGGCGAGCATGCGGCGATCGTCGCGCTGGGTTGCGTGGTGCGCGGCGATACGCGGCACTACGAGCAGGTGGCCGACGGCTGCGCGGACGCGCTGATGCGCGTGTCCACCGACACCGGCGTGCCGGTGGCCAACGGCGTGCTGGCGGTCGACCGTTTCGAGGATGCCCAGGCGCGCGCCGGCGGCAGCCACGGCAACAAGGGCGAGGAGGCGGCGCTGGTCGCCGTCGAGATGGCGCACCTGCTCACGCAGCTGCCGGCCGGAGACATCGAATGAACAAGCAGCCCCGCCGCGACGGCATCGACCCCGTGCTGCGCTCGCGCGCACGCCGCCGCGCGCTGCAGGCCGTCTACGCCTGGCAGCTGTCGGGCGCCTCCGCGCGCGAGGTGATCGCGCAGTTCGCGCACGAGCAGGCGCGCGAGATCGCCGACCTCGAGTATTTCGAGGACCTCGTGCGTGGCGTGGACGCCAACCAGGACGCGCTGGACGAGGCGCTGCAGCCCTACCTGGACCGCGACATCGACCAGGTGGACCCCATCGAGCGCGCGGTGCTGCGCATCGCCGCCTACGAGCTGCGCATGCGGCCTGACGTGCCGTACCGCGTGGTGATCAACGAGGCCATCGAAACCTCCAAGAAGTTCGGCGCCGAGCACGGCCATACCTACGTGAACGGCGTGCTCGACCGCGCCGCCGCCGACTGGCGCGCGGTGGAAGTGCAGGCCGCGCGCCGCCGCTGAGCGCCGCGCCCGCGATGAGCGCATCGCGCCCCGGCGAGTTCGACCTGATCGCGCGCATCGCCCGTTGCGTGCAGGCGCGTGGCGACGTCGTGCTCGGGATCGGCGACGATGCCGCCCTGCTCGAGGTCCCCCCCGGCCGGCAGCTGGTGGTCGCCATGGACACGCTCAATGCGGGGGTGCACTTCCCGCACGGGACGGCGCCGGCCGACATCGGCTGGAAGGCGCTGGCGGTGAACCTGTCCGACCTTGCCGCGATGGGCGCCGAGCCGGCCTGGTGCACGCTCTCGCTGTCCATGCCGGCGCCGGACGCAGCCTGGCTGGATGCCTTCCTGCAGGGCTTCTCGGCGCTCGCGTCCATGCACCGCGTCGCGCTCGTGGGGGGCGATACCACGCGTGGGCCGCTGTCGGTCTGCGTCACCGTGCAGGGCCTGGTCGAGCCGGGGCGTGCACTGCGCCGCGACGCTGCGCGCCCGGGCGATGAGGTCTGGGTCAGCGGCACGCTGGGCGACGCGGCTGGTGCCCTGTCGCTGCTCGGGCTGGGCCCGCTGCCCGCCCCGGCCATCGCCGCGGACGACGCGGCACGGGCCGCGCTGCATGCGCGGCTGGATCGCCCGACGCCGCGCATCGCGCTGGGTCGCGCACTCGCCCCGCATGCGCATGCGGCGATCGACGTGTCCGATGGCCTGCTCGCGGATCTGGCCCACCTCGCGCGTGCGAGCGGCACCGGCATCGAGGTGGACGTCGATCGCCTGCCTGCCTCCGATGCGCTGTGCGCGCTGTTCGACGCCGACGCGCGCCGCCGGCTGCAGGCCGCCGGCGGCGACGACTACGAGCTGGCCTTCACCGCGGCAGCCGCATCGCATGCCGCGGTGCTGCAGGCGGCCGCGCAGGCGGGTACGCCGGTGACGTGCATCGGCCGCGTGGTCGCGGGCCGGGGCGTGTCCGCGCGGGATGCCCGGGGCGCGGCCTGGCTGCCGCCGCGCCGGGGCTGGGAGCATTTCGCGGACTGAGGCGTTTTCAGTCCGCCGGGCTGCGGGCGAGATCGTCGAGGATGGGGCAGTCGGGACGGTCGTCGCCATGGCAGCGTTGCGCGAGCGCCAGCAGCGTGTCGCGCATGGCCTCCATCTCGCGGATGCGCGCCTCCAGTGCCTCGGCCTGCGCAAGCGCCAGCCCGCGCACCTCGGCGCTGGCACGCGCGCGGTCGGCCCAGAGGTCGAGCAACCCGGCGATGCGCGTGATGGGGAAGCCCAGGTCGCGCGCGCGCCGCACGAAGCGCAGGCGGTGCACGTCGGCGTCGCTGTAGAGGCGGTAGCCGGCGTCCGTCCGCGCCGCCGCGGGCAGCAGGCCGATCGATTCGTAGTGCCGGATCATCTTCGTGCTCACGCCGGACAGGCGTGCGGCCTCGCCGATGGGGTGCAAGCCACCGGCGCCGGCCTCGGCGAGCGTCGGCAGCGGCTCACGCGGCATGGGCGGCCTCCGTCGTCGCGGCATCGGTAGCCGGGCGCCAGCGCCGCAGCAGCAGGGTGTTGCCCACCACGCTCAGCGAGGAGGTGGCCATCGCCGCGCCCGCGATCACCGGGTCGAGCAGGCCGAACGCCGCCAGCGGGATGCCGACCACGTTGTAGGCGAAGGCCCAGAACAGGTTCTGGCGGATCTTGCGCGTGGTGCGGCGGGAGACGTCGATGGCGTCGGCCACCAGCGAAAGGCGCGGCCGCATCAGCGTGATAGCCGCGGCCTCCATCGCCACGTCGGTGCCGCTGCCCATGGCGATGCCGACGTCGGCGGCGGCGAGCGCGGGCGCGTCGTTGATGCCGTCGCCGACCATCGCGACGGTGCCCATCCCGCGCAGCGCGGCCACCGCATCGGCCTTGCCTTCGGGCGGCACGTCGGCGCGTACCTCGTCGATGCCGAGCTGCGCGGCGGCGGCGCGCGCGGCGCCCGGATGGTCGCCGGAGATCATCACCGTGCGGATGCCCAGTTCGTGCAGCTGACGCAGCGCGGCGGCCGCGTCGGCGCGCGGCTCGTCGCGGAAGGCGAGCAGGCCGAGCGCGCGCGCATCGTCACCCGCGCGGGCGAGCCAGGACAGCGTGTGGCCGGCCTCGCGCAGCGTGGCCGCGCGCGATTCCAGCGCCGTGGTGTCGATCCCGGCCTCGCGCAGCATGGCGCCGTTGCCCAGCAGGTAGGTCGTGCCCTCGACGCGCCCTTCGACGCCGCGCCCCGGCACCGCGCGCACGTCCACGGCGCGCGCGCGCCGCGAGGGGTCGCAGGCTTCGAGCACCGCATGCGCGAGCGGGTGGGCACTGCCGGTCTGCAGGGCGGCGGCGATGGCGAGCAGCGCGTCCGCATCGCCATCGGCCGCCACCGCGTCGACCAGACGCGGCCGGCCGGCGGTGAGGGTGCCGGTCTTGTCGAAGGCGACCACGTCCACGTGGTGCGCGACCTCCAGCGCCTGCGCGTCCTTGATGAGGATGCCGGCGCGCGCGGCCACGCCGGTGCCGGCCATGATCGCCGTCGGCGTGGCCAGACCCAGCGCGCAGGGGCAGGCGATCACCAGCACCGCCACGGCATTGAGGATGGCCTGCTGCCAGTCGCCCGTCGCCAGGCCCCAGCCCAGCAGCGTCGCCAGTGCGATGGCCACGACCGTGGGCACGAACACCGCGCTCACGCGGTCGACCAGCTTCTGGATCGGCGCCTTGCGTGCCTGCGCGTCCTCGACCATGCGGATGATCCGCGCCAGCACCGATTCGGCGCCGACCGCGCGCGTCTCCACCAGCACCACGCCCTCGCCGTTGATCGCGCCCCCGGTCACGCGGTCGCCCGGCGACTTGGGCACGGGCAGCGATTCGCCGGTGACCAGCGATTCGTCGGCATGGGTATAGCCCTCGCGCACCTCGCCATCCACCGGGAAGCGCTCGCCGGGGCCGACCACGACGACGTCGCCGGGCGTCACCTGCTCGATCGGCACTTCGACGTCGTGTCCGTCGCGCCGCACGCGCGCGGTGGCCGGGCGCAGCGCCTGCAGCGCACGGATCGCCTCGCTGGTCTGCCGCCGGGCGCGCGCCTCCAGGTACTTGCCCAGCAGCACCAGCGTGACGATGGCGGCGGACGCCTCGAAGTACAGCGGCGCCGCGCCGTGGTGGCCCGTGTCGCGCAGCAGGTTCCACAGGCTCAGCCCATAGCCCGCGCTGGTGCCGACGGCGACCAGCAGGTCCATGTTGCCGCTGCCCGCGCGCAGTGCCTTCCAGCCGGCGCGGTAGAAACGCGCGCCCAGCCAGAACTGCACCGGCGTGGCCAGCAGCCACTGCAGCCAGCCGGGCAGCCCGGCATGCTCGCCGGCCACCAGGCCCAGCATGGGCAGAACCAGCGGCAGCGTGAGCAGGGTGGCGAGGATCAGGTGGCGCTTCTCGCGCCGGGCGCTGGCGTCGTCGGCCGGCGCGGAGGCCGGGGTGCCCGCGGGCGCCTCGGGCACCCGGTAGCCGGCCTCCTGCACCGCACGCACGAGCTCGGCCTGCCGCACGTCGCCCAGCGCCCTGACCGTCGCCCGTTCGGTCGCCAGGTTCACGCTCGCCTCAAGCACGCCGGGCACGCGGCGCAGCGCGCGCTCCACGCGGCCCACGCAGGAGGCGCAGGTCATGCCCTCGATGGGCAGCTCGTGGCGCTGCACCGGCACCTGGTAGCCCGCGTCTTCGACCGCCCGCGCGAGGGCGGCCGGCTCCGGCGCGGCATCCGATGCCAGCACGTGCGCACGCCCGGTCGCGAGATTGACCTCGGCGGCGACCACGCCCGGCACGCGCCTGAGGGCACGCTCGACGCGGCCGACGCAGGAGGCGCAGGTCATGCCCTCGATGGGCAGGCTGATGGAGGTAGTGGACATGGAGGACGTTCCGGTCTGGGTATGGTCAGCGTGCACCTTCCCATGATGGCAAGGTCAAGCCCCGGCCAGCATGCCGCGCGCCGCTTGACCTTCCCGGGGGGCAAGGATGGACCTGATTCCCCACCTGTCGCATCCCATGATACGCGGCCATTCCATGCTGACCCCACCTGACAAGGAGGGGTGTGGTCATGGCCAAGAACATGGTGCAGTTCCAGGCGGGGCTCAGCCTGCCGGCG
>JBMOOW010000040.1:0-13554 GCA_049323195.1 Pseudomonadota bacterium
CTGCCGAACTACCTGGGCTGGTTCCGGGCGCTCGACCGGAATGCCCGATCCGGCGCCAGCGCCGCATCCCTGCTGGCTTTGGCCATCTCCGCGTGAGCCCATCCTCAACTAACGCGAACAGAGCCTAAAGAATCGCCGTTCATCGCGGGGTGCGTCTGTAGGGTTTCCCCTCGCGCCTGCGTCGGAGCGCTGCTCGGGTGGAGCTGTATAGATGGGGCGCGCGCGGCTTGGACGTCATCTCGCCGCTACCAGTACACAAACGAAACTTTGCATCCGACTTCAGGGCGCAGGGTCTCCTGCCACGTCCCATCGGCCTGAGGGCACGAATAGACGATAAAGGCAGGGACGTCCGAGCCATCCCGCCCCGAGGGCGACGCCGCCTGCGTCGGGCGTCTGCGTTCACGCGCTCGCGCTCCTGCTTCTGCGGCGCGCATCGCGTCTCCGAAATAGTCAGGCAACACCTGGGCTGGAGGAGGCGCTGGGCGAGCGGGCATGCTGTCGCGCGTGGAATTGACTGCGCACATTCCCCGAAGCGACGCCGCCGCGTTTCGACACGCATCTAAGCTCCAGTAGATACAGCTGGGGGAGCCGCTGTTGGAAACGACGCAAAACGGCGCGTCGCCTTGCGCCTGCGCCACGCGGGGAGTTGCGAGGCAACCGATGAGGGCAAGAGAAAGGATGGCCAGGCGCACGTGTGGCGCTCCAAGATGACGGGGCAGGTTGCCAAGAGTGTATGGGTAGACCCTGCGACCGGCTTGCGGCGGTCGGTACCGGGCAGCAATCGACCTTCTAGCGGCAAGTGTCTGGGGGCATCTTTGGGGGCATCGTCCTGCGCATCCGGGGAGAAAGCCTCGCAAATACTGGTCTGCGGGGTGCTATTTGGTAGAGGCTACCCGACCAATTCGATGCAACGCGACGCCCGGCCATGTGCCGGGCGTCGTCGTTTCCGTGCCTGGCGTACGCCGCCGACGGCAGTGGGACTTCCAGCAGGGGCGAAGGCACGCCGGGTGGCGCATCGTGAGCGGAACTTACGCCGCGCGTGCGCAGTCACAGCGGCCGTCATTCACCCGCCGCGGTACAGAAAGGAGTCTCGATGCGTCCGTCCCGCCTCGCTACACTCGCGCTGGCCCTGTCGCTTTCGTCCGTGCACGCGCAGGTGGCACCCGCGGCCGCCGCGGCCCCGCCCGGCGAGCCCGTGCTCGACAACACCGTGGTGCGCGTGCCCGGCCCGGGCATGTGGAAGGTGCGCAAGGGCGAGAATACGCTGTGGGTGCTGGGCACGGTCTCGCCGCTGCCGGCCGGCATGGCCTGGAACTCGGCCAAGGCGCGTGCGGTGCTCATGCAGGCCGATGCAGTGATCGGCCTGCCTTCGGTGGTGGTGGACGCCGACATCGGCTTCTTCGGCAAGCTCGCGCTGCTGCCCTCGCTGGTGGGCGTGCGCGAAAACCCGGGCGACAAGACGCTGGCCGACGTGCTTCCGGCGCCGCTCTATGCGCGTTGGCAGGCGCTGAAGCAGCGTCACATCGGCCGCGATGGCTCGGTGGAGAATTGGCGGCCCATCTTCGCCGGCATGAAGCTGTTCGAGGAGGCGATCGAGGAGCATGGGCTGTCGACCCGGGACGTGGTGTGGGCCGATCTCGCCGACACGATGAAGGCGCGCGGCCTCAAGCCTGTGAGCGTGAGCGCGCGGGTCAAGGTGAAGAATCCCAAGGCCGTGGTGAAGGAGTTCAAGACCGCGCAGTTCGCGGATCTCGAATGCTTCGAGAAGACGCTGGATCGCGTGGAGCACGATCTCCCCGCCCTGGCCGCGCGCGCGAATGCCTGGGCCATGGGCGACGTGCAGGCCCTCGGCAGGCTGCGCAATCCGGACCTGGGCGACGTCTGCGAGCGCGCCATGCTGGGCGGGCAGTTCGCGGCCAAGCACGGCTTCGACACACTCGAAGCGCAGGCGCGTGCGAAGTGGATTGCCGAGGCCGAGGCGAGCCTGGCGCGCAACCGCGTGACCTTCGCGGTGCTGCCGATGAACGATGTGATCGCAGCCAATGGGCTGGTGGCGGCGCTGGGGGCGAAGGGGTACGTGGTGGAAGCGCCCGGCGTGGAGGCGCAGGCGTCAGCGTCCGCTGCGGGGGAGGTGCGGTGAGTGGTGGGGTTTTTGAGCGTCGCCTTGTGCCGCGGCGCGTGTGTGGTTTAGGAGTTCGCGTCGGCGGCGTGCGGAGGCGGATGAGCGCAGCCGGAGTCTGTGTGATGGACGCGCTCTGATCGGCCTGGCGCTTGTGTTCGATGATGGACACGCCACGCTGTCATCCCGAGCGTAGCGAGGGATCTGTCGCGTTCGTTGGAGATCCCTCGCTGCGCTCGGGATGACAGCGGTGACGTGCGAGCCGGTGACTCACGAGCAACGCCGCTTTGCTTCCCAGGGGGAGAGGGACTACAAGCGCGTCACCCCGCACCGTCGTTCCCGCGAGAGCGGAACCCAGCGACTTTGCTCGTGCGAAATGACTCGGCTCGTGCGTACGACGGCGGCACCTGAATGTCGATTCGCGCTGAGGGCAGCGGTGCCGATGCCGGTGCCAGGACGGTCGTTCGCAGGTCGCGAAAATCGCAGTTGCACTTCTCGCGGGTAGCCGGATCGTTTCCTCTGACTGCACTGCCGCATCCGCGTGCAAGTCACGGCTAGCCGCCGTTGCGCTCCCTACAGCGCCGCCGCGCGCGATGACGGCAGCAGGTCCGGCCATCTCCGCAGGACCGCGGCGCGGATTCCATCCACGTCGAGCCCCGCTTCCGCCAGCAGCTGCTCACGGCTGGCGTGGTGCTGGAACTCGTCGGGCAGGCCGAGGTGCAGCATGGGCAGGGTCATGCCTTCGGCATTGAGCAGTTCCGCCACGCCCGAGCCCGCGCCGCCGGCGACGACGTTGTCCTCGAGCGTGACGAAGCCCTCGTGCGTGCGCGCGAGTTCGAGGACGAGCTCGCGGTCCAGCGGCCTGACGAAGCGCATGTTGACGACGCTGAGCCCGAGCTCGGCGCCGACCGCCTCGGCGGCGGGCACGATCGCGCCGAACGCGAGCAGCGCGATGCGTGCGCCGCGGCGGCGCAGCTCGGCCTTGCCGATCGGCAGGGTGTCGAGCGTGGGCTCGATCGCCGCGCCCGGGCCGGTGCCGCGCGGATAGCGCACCGCGGCGGGGCCTGCGTAGCGGTGGCCGGTGGAGAGCATCTTCCGGCACTCGTTCTCGTCGGCCGGCGCCATCACGACCATGTTCGGTACGCAGCGCAGGTAGGACAGGTCGAGGTTGCCTGCATGCGTCGCGCCGTCCGGGCCGACCACGCCGCCGCGGTCGATGGCGAACAGCACGTCGAGGTCCTGGATGGCGACGTCGTGTACGAGCTGGTCGTAGCCACGCTGCAGGAAGGTGGAGTAGATCGCGCAGACCGGCTTGGCGCCCTCGCAGGCCATGCCCGCGGCGAGCGTCACCGCGTGCTGCTCGGCGATGGCGACGTCGAAGTAGCGTTCGGGATACTCGCGCGAGAAACGCACCAGGCCCGAGCCTTCGCGCATGGCCGGCGTGATGCCCATCAGGCGCGGGTCGGCGGCGGCCATGTCGCAGAGCCAGTCGCCGAACACGTCCGTGTACGTGGGCTTCTTCGCACCGGCCTTCGCCACCATGCCCTTGGCGGGATCGAAGGGCGATACGGCGTGGTAGCCGATCTGGTCGCCCTCGGCGAGCTCGTAGCCCTTGCCCTTGGTGGTGATGATGTGGAGCAGCTGCGGGCCCTTCAGCCCCTTCAGCGTCTTGAGCGTGGACACCAGCGCGTCCATGTCGTGGCCGTCGATGGGGCCGGTGTAGTGGAAGCCCAGCTCCTCGAACAGCGTGGACGGCACGAACATGCCCTTCCAGTGCTCTTCCCAGCGGCGCACGAACCTGGCCGGGGCGCTGTTCTTGTCGCCTAGCAGCTTCTTGCCGCCTTCGCGGATCGCGTTGAGCGCGCGGTTGCCGCTGAGGCGTCCGAGCATCTTCGTCAGCGCGCCGACGTTCTCGGAGATCGACATCTGGTTGTCGTTGAGGATCACCAGAAGATTCGGCTCGGGCTCCATGCCGCCGGCATGGTTGAGCGCCTCGAAGGCCATGCCCGCGGTCATCGCGCCGTCGCCGATGACGGCCACGACCTTGCGGTCGTCGCCCGTCCGCTGCAACGCGATGGCCATGCCGAGCGCGGCGGAGATCGAGGTCGAGCTGTGGCCCACGCCGAAGGTGTCGTACTCGGACTCCTCGCGCTTGGGGAAGGGCGCGACGCCGTCCTTCTGCTTGACGGTGTGGATCGTGTCCCGGCGACCGGTGAGGATCTTGTGCGGGTACGTCTGGTGGCCGACGTCCCAGACCAGGCGGTCGCGCGGCGTCTCGAACAGCCAGTGCAGCGCGACCGTGAGCTCGATCACGCCGAGCCCGGCGCCGAAGTGGCCGCCCACGCGGGCGACCTGCTCGATCAGGTAGGCGCGGAGTTCGTCCGCGATGGCCGGCAGCTCGTCTTCGCCGAACTGGCGCAGGTCGGCGGGAACGGCGATGCGGGAAAGGCGCGGGTAGCGCTGCGGGTCGATCATCGGAGCAGCCGGTAAAGCGAACTCCGCATTGTCCCGCCGGCGTACCGGCGGGAGCAAGGCGCGGCGTTCAGCGGCCGCGCAGCCGTCCGAACAGGCCGCCGGACTTCGGTGCTTCAGGCTCGGGCTCGGGCTCGCGATACGGTTCCGCGAAACCGGTGGCCAGCGAGGCGTTCACGAAGTCCGCCACGTCGCCTTCGGGTACGCCGGCCGCCTGCGCGACCTCGGCGACCGTGGCCGGCCCCTTCATCATCGCGGTCGCGATGCGGAAGTGCTTGGGGAACTCGCGTTCGGTCTGCGGCCACTTGGTGAGGCGAAAGCGCGTGCCTGCATCGTAGCCCGGCACGATGCGCCCGCCGCCGGCGAGCAGCGCGCCGTACCAGACCAGGCGCGCGAGCGGTTGCGCAGCGCCCAGCGCGGCGGTTTGCGCGGACCAGACGTCGGCGCCCACCGGCTCGAAGTCGGACTGGAGCACGCCCGTGGATTCGAACAGGGGAGCGAGCGGCTTGAGCGCGGCAGGGCCGAAGTAGTGGCGCTGGTCGGCGTCGACCAGGACGGACGCGCCACCGCGCTCGAAGCGGGTCCGGCCGCGCAGGCGCCCGGACGCCAGCCATTCGGCCAGGGTCTCGGGTTCGGCGCTGCGGGACGGCGTCGACGGCGGTGGTGCCGGCACCGGTGCCGGTGCGGCCGGCACGTGGGGCGCGATGCTCGGTGCAGGCGGAAGCACCTGCCCGACCGCGGAACTGGGCGGCTCGGCGGCGGGCAGTGCAGGCTCGACGATGGCATCGGGATTGGGCGGCAGCTCGGCCGCGGCCGCCGCGATGGGCAGCTCCTCGGGCAGCTGGTCCTGGGGTTCGGGCGAGGGCGTCATGCCCGAGGGCACGGACGCGGGCGCGGCCGCGGGCGGCTCGGGGATGGCCGGCGCCACCTCCGCCGCGGGGCCCCGCATCTCGCGCAGCAGCGTGGCGAGTTCGCCGGCGTCGATCGGCCGGCCGATGCGATACGGGGTCTGCGAGCGCGGCGCGGCGGTGAGGCCGATCACCTGCTTGCCCGCGGCGTGCAGGCGCAGCCAGCTCATCGGGCCGTACATGCTGTCCATGTCGACCACGACGTAGTCGGCATGCGTGTCCGCGACCAGCTGCCAGCCGCCGCCGGCCGCCGGCAGGGCCTGCTCGAACGCGCGGCGCAGTTCGGCTTCGGTCGCCGAGTCCATGCCGGTAAAGCCGAGGTTCAGTACGGCCATACGTCTCTGCCTGGGAGTTCGCCCCGAGTGTTGCGGACGCGTCCTGCCGCGTCAACGCGAAGTCGTCTCGGTACTGCCGGCGGGCAGGGTTCTGTGAGCGGGCGCGCAGTCGCGCCGGGATGCCGCTCAGGCCGGGATGCGTCGGGCCTTGGGCAGCTGGCTGCGCAGGAAGTCCATCTGGTCGGCCAGGATGTGCCGGTTCGAGAGGATCAGATGCTCGATCCAGCTCGGCCGGTAGGGGACGGCCAGCAGCGGCATGCCGGCCTGCTGCGGCGTGCGGTTGCGCTTGCGCGAGTTGCAGGGGAAGCAGGCGGAAACGACGTTCTCCCACGTATCGCGCCCCCCGCGCGAGAGCGGCACCACGTGGTCGCGGGTGAGCTGGCTGCGCGGAAACGGCAGGCCGCAGTACAGGCACAGCTGCGCATCGCGCGCGAACAGCGCGGGGTTGGTGAGGGTGGGCGTGGGATTGAGCGCACGGGCGTTCGCACGGCCCCGGGTGGCCACGATGGGATGCAGTTCGACGATGCTGCGCTCACCCGTGCGCCGGCAGATGCCCCCGCGCACCCGCAGGCAGGGCTCGCCCAGCGTCCAGGCCACGGCGCCGCGCGCGTACAGGCAGGTCGCGTCGTGCCAGTGCAGCCAGTCCAGCACGTGGCCGTGGGCGTCGAGGGCGAGAAGGCGCACGCCGTCGAGCGGGAGGTCGGCGGCGGGGCGACGGGGCAGCTCCGGCTCGATCCCGGCATCGGGACCGCCCTGGATCAACCGCAACCGGGTGCGATGGGCCTCCATGCACCGACTGTATAACGGTCCCGTGACGATTGCGCGTCACGGGAGCCCCCGCGATGAGCGGTTCAGCCGGCCTCAGCGCCCCGCGTCGAAGGCTACGGCGTCGAGCTGCATGAGGCCGGGCGCCCCGGCCGACAGCGCGGCGGCATGCGCCTGTGCACGCGGCAGCAGGCGTTCGAAGTAGAAACGCGCCGTCGCGTGCTTGCCCTGGGCGAAGGCGGGCGTGGGCGAGGCCTCGTCGGCGACGGCCACGCTGCGGGCCCACCAGTACGCCAGGCAGGTGTAGCCGGAGAACATCAGGAAGTCGTAGGCGGCGGCGCCCAGCTCGTCGGGGTCGGCCTCGCTGCGGCGCGCGGCTTCCACGGCGAGTGCCTGCCATTGCGACGCCAGCGCCGACAGCGCCTCGCAGTACTGCCCGGCCCGGGCGTGGCCGGCATGGGTCTCGCAGAAGCCGCGGATGCGCGCGAGCATCGCCTTCATCCCCGCGCCCTTCTGCAGCATGACCTTTCGGCCGAGCAGGTCCAGCGCCTGGATGCCGGTGGTGCCCTCGTACAGGGTGGTGATGCGCGCATCGCGCGCGAGCTGCTCCATGCTGTGCTCGTGGATGTAGCCGTGCCCGCCGAAGCACTGCAGCGCGTCGTAGGTGCACTCGATGCTCCACTCGGTCAGGCATGCCTTGACGATGGGCGTGAGGAAGCCGACCAGCGCCTCGGCCTGCTCGCGCTCGGAGGCGTCGGGCGCGTGCAGGGAGATGTCGAGCTGCAGCGATGCGTCGTAGGCGAGTGCGCGGCCGCCCTCGACCAGCGCCTTGCAGGTCAGCAGCATGCGACGCACGTCGGGGTGCACGATGATCGGGTCGGCGGGCCTGTCGGGGAACTTCGCGCCCCCGGCGGCGCGCATCTGCAGGCGTTCCTGCGCGTAGACGACGGCGTTCTGGTAGGCGCGGTCGGACAGGCCCAGGCCCTGCAGGCCCACGGCGAGGCGGGCGGAGTTCATCATCACGAACATCGCGGCCAGGCCCTTGTGCGGCTCGCCGACGAGGTGGCCCTCCGCGGCGTCGAAGTTCATGACGCAGGTGGCCGAGCCATGGATGCCCATCTTGTGCTCGAGGCTGCCGCAGCGCAGCGTGTTGCGCTCGCCGATGGTGCCATCCTGCGCCACGCGGAACTTCGGCACCACGAACAGCGAGATGCCGCGGCTGCCCACCGGCGCATCGGGCAGGCGCGCCAGCACCAGGTGCACGATGTTCTCCGTCATGTCGTGCTCGCCGGCGGTGATGAAGATCTTCGTGCCGGAGATCGCGTAGCCGCCGTCGCCACGCGGCTCGGCCCGCGTGCGCAGCAGGCCGAGGTCGCTGCCGCAGTGCGGCTCGGTCAGGCACATGGTTCCCGTCCAGCGGCCATCGACGAGCGGCTTGAGGAAGACCTCCTTCTGCCAGTCGGTGCCGTAGTGCGCGAGCGCTTCGGTGGCGCCGTGCGAGAGCAGCGGGAAGTTGCCCCAGGCGAGGTTGGCGGCGTCGATCATCTCCTTGATCGGAAAGCCCGCCGCATGCGGCATGCCCTGGCCGCCGTGCTCGGTGGAGGCGACCAGGCCCGTCCAGCCACCCTCGACGTACTGCGCATAGGCCTCGCGGAAGCCCGGCGGCGTTGTGACGGTTCCGGTGGCCTTGTCGAGGCTGCATCCCGTCTCGTCGCCCACGCGGTTGAGCGGGGCGAGCACGTCGCGGGCGAAGCGCGCGCCTTCCTCGAACACGGCGTCGAGCACGTCGCGCGTGGCATCGGGAAAGCCCAGGCGCGCGAACTCGCGCTCGGCGTCGAGCAGGCCGTACATGACGAAGCGGATGTCGGCGAGGGGTGCGTCGTAGCGGCTCATGGCGATCGTCTCAGCGAAGCACGCCGGGCAGGCCCGGAGCGGGGGTGAGCGCGCTGCTGCGCTCGATGTCGAAGCTGCGCTGCGCCGCTTCGTCCGGCGTCGCGGTCACGTCGCCCGAGAGGGTGTACGGAAGGCTGCGCCGTGCGGCGAGGGCATCGGCCACGACCAGCTTCGCCGCGGCCGAGGGAGCCAGCTGCACGGTGACGACGTCGGCCGACTCCGGCCCGACGCCGAGCGCCGGTGTCGCGCGCAGTTCGCCCGCGGCCTCGCCGCCGACGCTCAGCGCCAGGCGCAGGGTGTCGAAGCGCATGGGGATGCTGCTGTAGTTCTGCAGGCGCAGGTCGACGTCCCAGCGCCCGTCGGCGCGGACGGTGAGCTGCTGGATCTGCGCGGCCGGCTCGGAAACGCGCCGCACCGGTCCGCCGCAGGCGGCGAGCAGCGCGGCGAGGCCGAGAACGAGACTGGCATGGGCGATTCGTGGGCGCATCGCGGTCCTCCCTTGGATGTGCCGAGCATACCCGTGCGCACGGTTTCGCTGCGTCGGCCCGGAACGACGAAGCCCGCCGGATCGGCGGGCTTCGGCGCGACGCGGGTGGCGCCGTTACAGGCCGTAGGCGGTGTAGAGCCGGCTCGCGGCCGCGGCATAGGCCGCGCGGGTGATCACCTGCGAGGGATCGAAGTAGGCCTTGAGCGTGGGCTGCAGGTCGTACGGCCCCTGGACCACTTCGAAACGCGCGTTGATCAGCCCGAGATCCAGCGCGTACTGCACGTAGCCGCGCAGGGTCGCCGGGATCGCCGCGGCATCCTCGACCGGGACACGCTTGCCGTCGTACAGCGCGGTGAGCCCGCCGCTGAAGGACGAGGCTTCCGCCTGCAGGCCCAGGCTCTGCACCAGCGAATAGGCCAGGGACACGCGGGTGACCACGTCGTCGGGCCGGAACGCGCCGTTGACCCGGCCCATCACGCCCGCCTGGCGGTGGCTGAGGTCGCGTTGCGACGCGCCGTTCGCCGTCACCGCTTCGGCAGCGCCCGAGATCGGGTTCGCGGGCGCGACGTCGGTGAGCGTCGAGCCGTTGCCGATCGCCCGGTTCTGGCGGATGCCCGCGCCCATGACCAGGAAGTCGGCCAGCTGCGCACGCGTGAGCGGGGCGTCGGGCAGGAAGCGGCCATCGGGATGGCTGTCCACGAGGCGGCGCGAGACGCCCAGCTCGATGAAGCCGCGGGCCGGATGGCTGGCGACGTCGATCAGGCCGGTGTATCCGTCGGTCCTGAGCTGCTTGACGTTGACGTCGACCGTGCCGGGCACGCCATAGCCGTTGGTGACGCGCGCCGGGTCGAGGTTCGTGCCCGACACCGAGCCGATGCCGCGCACGGTGAGCGTCCACGTGCCGGGCACGCCGGGTGCCGAAACCGCGATGTTCTGGCCCAGCACGGGCAGTGCGATCGACGAGCCGTAGCGCTTGCCGTTGGGGTCGGTCAGCGAGATCGCCACGGTGTTGTCGCCTACGTTGGCGCGGGCGGCAACCAGCGAGATGCCTTCGGCGACGTCGAACTGCACGGAGGCGGTCGGGCCGACGGGGCTGAAGTCGATGGCGTAGTCGCGGCTGCCGGCGGTGGAGACCTGCGCGTTCGCGTTGAACACGCGCGTGGCGTTGACGGTGCTGCCGAAGCTGCCGGCCTTGAGCGCGGCCTGCACCGCCGCATACGCGTTGACGTAGCCCGCGCCGGTTTCCCAGGACTCGTGGCCCGGGATGTTGGAGGCGGTCTCCTGCAGGATGCGCTTGACGTCGCGCCAGTCCATTCCGGGATTGGCCTCGAGCATGAGCGCGACCACGCCGGAGACGTGCGGCGCGGCCATCGAGGTGCCGGACAGAATCGTGTAGTACGGCGCGAGGCCGGTGCCCAGCGCCTCGGCGTCGGTGTTGATCGAGGCCTTGTCGAGCGCGCCGAGCGAGGCGCGCGCGGAGGCGATGTCGACACCCGGGGCGGTGACGGTGGGGCGGTCTTCCCAGGTGTAGGTGACGCCATCGACCTCGACCTGGCCGCGGCGGCCCTTCTCGCCGCGCGAGGAGAAGGAAGCCAGGCGGCCCTTCTTGTCGCCGGCCGCCACGGTGATCACCCAGGGCGCCTTCTTGAAGTTTCCGGTGATGGTGCCTTCGCCGGAACCGGAGTTGCCTGCGGAGAACACCACGACCACGCCACGGTCGGCCAGCTTCTTGGTGGCGACGTTGGTGGGATCGTCCGGGTCGAACTCGGTGCCGGTATCGCCGGTATTGCCGAACGAGTTGGAGATGACGCGGATGTTGTACTGCGCCTGGTGCGTGAGCGCGTAGTCGAAGCCGCCGATGGTGTCGAGGATGAACAGCCCGGCGCCGGAGCCGTAGCCGATGATGCCGGCGCCCGGCGCGACGCCTTCCATCGACGCGCCCGGCGAGCGCGCGCCGTTGCCGCCGATGATGCCCGCCACGTGCGTGCCGTGGCCGCCACCGATGTCGGTGTTCGCCACCCCTTCCTGGTAGGTGACCGGCAGCATCGAATCCAGCGAGTACAGGTTCGTCTGCGCAAGCACGTTCTGGCGGGTGTGCTCGGGGAAGGCGAGGTCGGCATGCGTGCCGTCGACGCCGGAGTCGTTCACCACCACGCTCAGGCCGCGCCCGGTGAACGGCATGCCGTTGATGCGCATGCCGCTGTCGGTGCGCAGGCGGTCGACGCCGGTGAGCGCGGTGGCCTCGCGGTTCTCGAGCTGCAGCGGTGCATTCAGCCAGACCGAGCGCACCTCCGGCATGGCGAGCAGCGAGCGGATCTGCGCGGGGGTAGCCACCACGCCCGCGATCGGCAGCGAACGCATGGTCACGCCCTTGAGGCCGAGCGAGGCGAGCTGGCTGCGCTGCGCGTCGCTGATGGGCGCATTGCCGTGAAAGGTGACGATGACCTCGAGCGAGTCGGTG
This sequence comes from Pseudomonadota bacterium, assembly GCA_049323195.1. Lineage (GTDB taxonomy): Bacteria > Pseudomonadota > Gammaproteobacteria > Xanthomonadales > Xanthomonadaceae > Cognatilysobacter. The sequence goes on from JBMOOW010000040.1 coordinate 11,441, forward strand.
GCGGCGAGGGTGGGGAGCACGGCCTCGAGCTGGCGATCGAGGCGACGCGCCTCGGCGATGAACGGCGTGGCGAGGATCGCGGCGGCCAGCAGGCTGGCGCGGAGGCGGGGACGGCGCAGGATCGACATGGCGGGGTCTCGGCGGGGGAATCCGGATGCCAGCATCGGCGGCATCGGCGGCACGTCCCATCCGGTCCACACCCCAGTGGCAATCGGTGAAAACCCCCATGCGCCACCGTCTGTCCACGCCCGCGGGCCCTAGTCGAGCAGCCCCTTGCGCAGCGCGAAGCGCACCAGTTCCGCGGTGTTGCGCACGCCGACCTTGTCGAGCACGCGGGCTCGGTGGTTCTCGGCCGTCTTGACGGAGATGTCGAGCTGGCGCGCGATCTCCTTGGTGGTATGGCCTTCGGCGATGAGGTGGAAGACCTCGCGCTCGCGTGCCGTGAGGCGCCCGTAGGGGTCGTCGAAGGCGCGCTCGGGGTGCTGCAGCTGCTGGGCCAGCGTGCGCGCGGCCTGCGGGCCGAAGTGGCCACGCCCGGCATGCAGGTTGCGCACGGCGGCCAGCAGCTCGGAGGCCGCGCTGTCCTTCACCAGGTAGCCCGAGGCGCCGGCCCGCACCGCCTGCAGCACGTACTCGTCCTCCTGGTGCATGGTCAGCACGAGCACGCGCGTGTCCGGCAGCGCCTCGCGCAGGCGGCGCACCACCTCGATGCCGCCCAGGCGCGGCATGGAGAGATCGGCGACGACGACATCGGGCCGCACGGCGAGCGCCTTCTCGATGGTCTCGATGCCGTCCGCGGCCTGCGCCACCACCCGCACGTCGCCTTCGGCCTGCAGCAGGCCGACCAGGCTCTCGCGCACCAGCGTGTGGTCGTCGGCGATCAGGATGCGGATGACGGGCATGACGCCACCCTGCGCGGCCGGGACGGGCGGCGTCAAGCCGCGTCAGGCACCTGTGCGGGGGACCACCGCGCGGATGCGGGTGCCGTTGCCGGGCGCCGAATGCATCTCCAGCGATCCCTCGAAAAGGCGCAGGCGTTCGCGCATGCCCGAGAGCCCGCTGCCCGCCGGGCGTATCGCGGGATCGAAGCCGGTGCCGTCGTCCACCACCTGGAGCTGCAGCTGGCCGTCGCGCTCGACCAGGCGCAGCAGCACGCTGCGGGCATGCGCATGCCGGGCGATGTTGTTGAGCGCCTCCTGCGCGATGCGGAAGAGCAGCGTCTGGCGCTCGCCGTCGATGTCCGGGAGCGGCTCGATCTCCACCGCCACCGCGATGCCCGCCGCCTCGCCGACGCTGCGTCCGAGCCAGCGCAGCGCGGGCTCCAGGCCGAGGTCGTCGAGGATGGTGGGACGCAGCAGGCGCGAGAGTTCGCGCGTGTCTTCCAGGGTGTCGGCACAGAGTGCGATGGCCGCGTCGAGGCCGGCGCGCACGGCATCGGCGCCGTTGCCGAGGCTGTCGCGCAGCTGCGCCAGGCGATGCTTGAGCGCGGTCAGGTTCTGGCCGACGCCGTCGTGCAGATCGCGCGCAAGGCGCCGGCGCTCGTCTTCCTGCACGCGCAGCACCGACCGCCCGAGCCGGCGGAACTCGCGCTCGTTGGCTTCGACACGGGCGAGGAGCTGCTCGTAGCGGCCCGCGCCTTCATGGGCATGGGGGGGCATGTTCATCGCGGTCCCTGCGGGGGAGCTGGGAGGGTGGCGTTGGCTGCGGCAAGGCCGCGTTGGCGCGCGGCGCGGGCTTCGGCCTCGGCGCGCCGGGCCTCGTCGGCGCCGGCTGCGTCGCCCGCGAGCGTTCGCGCCTGCGCGCCCATGGCATGCAGGCGGATCGCCGCGGGCGAGTGCGTGCCTCGCACGCGGCTGGCGGCCTCGCGATACAGCGCGGTCGCGCTGGCCGCATCGCGGCGCGCCACCGCGTCGGCCAGCGCAGCCTGCAGCCATTCGATGCGCAGGCCGGCATGGCCGAGGTCGGCGGTGGGCGCGTCGAAGCGCCTCACGTCGCGCCGCGAGGCGATGGCTTCCATGAGGTCGATGCGCAGCTGCAGCTGGCGCACGCCGGAGGCCGCGGCGAGCGGGCGCGCGGCGCGCAGCGACGCCAGCGCCGAGCGCAGGTCGCGCCGA
>JBMOOW010000041.1:0-13401 GCA_049323195.1 Pseudomonadota bacterium
CCGCAATGCCATAAGCGGCTGCGCGCTGCTCGTTGGAGGTGATCGCGAACAGGCGCGCGTCGTCGTCGAGCCAGTCGCGCAGGATCGCGCCGTTGAGCAGGGTCTCCTGCGTGCCGAAGCTCTTCGAGATCAGCAGCCCCGCGGTGCGCGCGGGGTCGAGGCCCGCCAGGACGCGTTGCGCGGCATGGCCGTCGACGTTCGACAGGAAATGGACGCGGAACTCCCCGCCCGAGACCGGCGCGAGTGCGTCCACCGCCAGGCGCGGCCCGAGGTCCGAGCCGCCGATGCCGACGCTGACGACGTCGCGCACGCCCAGCGCACGCAGCCCTTCGATGACGCGTCGCATCGCATCGCGGCCTTCCCGCGCCTGGGCATGGGCCGCGCGGGCCGCAGCGGCGTCGACCAGTGCACCACGCAAGGCGGTGTGCAGTGCGGGACGATCCTCGGTGCCGTTGACGTGTTCGCCCGAGAACAGTGCGCGCAAGCGACCCTGGAAGTCGCATTCGCCTGCGAGCCCGAAGAGCGCGTCGAGCGCCGCGCGGTCCAGGTGCTGGCGCGCGAAACTCGCGTGGATGGGGCCGACGCGGAGCGCGAAATCCCGCACGCGGTCGGCGTCGGCACTGATCAGTTCGCGGAGGGGAACGTCGGAAACGGGCGCGGCGGCGGCGCGTAGGGCGGCGATGCGATCGGCAGGCGTCATGCGTGAATCATCGGCGAAGTGGCGCGTGAATGCGCGCCACTGTGCCGTCGCCGGCTGCAAAGCCGGGTGATCGCGGCGACGATGCCCGGCCTCAGGCCGCCTGTGCCGGGATCGAATGGTTGGTGTGCGTCAGGCGGTTGTCGCGATCGACGTAGACGCAGACGGGCTTGAACTTCGCGGCTTCCGCTTCGTCGCACTGGCCATAGGCCGCGATGATGACCAGATCGCCCGGCTGCGCGAGGTGCGCCGCGGCGCCGTTGACCGAGATGATCCCGCTGCCTTCGTCCGCGCGGATCGCATAGGTCACGAAGCGCGTGCCCTGGTTGACGTTCCAGATGTGGATCTGCTCGTACTCGCGGATGCCCGAGATGTCCAGCAGGCGCCCGTCGATCGCGCAGGAGCCTTCGTAATGCAGCTCGGCATGGGTGACGGTGGCACGGTGGATCTTGGCCTTGAGCATGTTCAGGAGCATGGCGGCGCACTCGGCCCGCGGGCTGCGGGCGTGGACGCGCGAAGTCTAGCAGCGCATGGCGCGCTGCAACATGCCGCCGTTCAGCCGGCTTTGGGCGCGTCCGCGGGCCGGTCGAACTCCAGGTTGTCGATCAGCCGCGTGCGGCCCAGCCGCGCGGCCACCAGCGCCACCAGCCGCCCGTCCGCGGGTCCGGGCTCGCGGAGGTCCGGGCGGCGCAGCGCGGCGTAGTCGACCTCGAAGCCCGCGGCCCGCAGCCTCGCCGCGCCGGCCGCTTCGGCCTCGGCTAACGGCGCCCCGGCCAGTACGCGCTCCCGCATGTCCAAGAGGCTGCGATGGATCTCCGGCGCCACGGCACGCTCGGCCGGCGACAGGTACTGGTTGCGCGAGCTCAGCGCCAGTCCGTCCTCGTCGCGCCGGGTCGGCCCGGCGACGATCTCGACCGGGAAGGAAAGCTCGGTGGCGAGGTAGCGGATGACGGCGAGCTGCTGGTAGTCCTTGAGCCCGAACACCGCCACGTCCGGCTGCACCTGCAGGAACAGGCGCGCGACCACCGTCGCCACGCCGTCGAAATGCCCCGGCCGGTGCGCGCCTTCGAGCACGTCCGTGATCCCGGGCACGCGGATCTGCACGGCGGCCTGCGGCCCGAAGGGGTACATGGTCTCGACGCCGGGCATCCACAGCAGGTCGCAGCCGGCCTGCTCCAGGCCTGCGGCATCCTGCGCCGGCGTGCGCGGATAGCGCGCGAAATCCTCGTTCGGGCCGAACTGGGTGGGGTTGACGAAGACGCTCGCCACGACGCGGTCGGCATGCTCGCGCGCGAGGCGAACCAGCGAGAAGTGCCCGGCGTGCAGGTTGCCCATGGTCGGCACGAAGGCCACGCGCTCACCGGCGCGCTTCCAGGCGCGCACGCGTTCGCGCAGGTCGGTGAGCGCGTCGACGATCTCGGTCATGGCTCAGGCGTAGCCGTGCTCGGCGGCGGGAAACGCACCCTCGCGCACTTCGCGCACGAAGGCTTCGAACGCACCCTGCACGCTGCCGCCATCGGCCAGGAAGTCGCGTACGAAGCGCGGCCGGCGGCCATGACGCAGCCCCAGCATGTCGTGCAGCACCAGCACCTGACCGTCGCAGTGGGGGCCGGCGCCGATGCCGATGGTGGGGATGCCGACCGTCTCGGTGATGCGCCGCGCCAGCTCCATCGGCACGCATTCGAGCACCAGCAGCGAAGCGCCCGCCTCGGCGATGGCCCGCGCGTCGGCGAGCAGGCGCTCGCCCGCGGCCTCGCCCCGCCCCTGCACCCGGTAGCCCCCCAGGCGCAGCACGGACTGCGGCGTCAGCCCCAGGTGCGCGCAGACCGGAACTTCGCGCTCCACCAGGTGCCCGATCACGTCGAGCTTGAAGCCGGCGCCCTCGAGCTTGACCATCGTGGCGCCCGCGCGCAGGAACAGCGTCGACGCCCGCAAGGCGTCGGCGGGCGTCGCATCGGCCTGGAACGGCAGGTCGGCGACCAGCAGCGCGCGGCGCAGCCCGCGAGCCACGCAGGCGGTGTGGTAGGCGATGTCCTCCACCGTCACCGGCAGCGTGCTCGAATGCCCCTGCACCACCATGCCCAACGAATCGCCCACCAGCACCATGTCGACCCCGGCGGCATCGATCGCGCGCGCGAAGCCGGCGTCGTAGCAGGTGAGCATCGTCAGCCGCCGGCCGTCGCGCTTTGCGTCGAACAGCGCGGGCACGGTGACGGGCGTCGTGGCGTCGGGGCGGTCGGAGTACATGCGACTAGCCTAGCGCCTGGATGTCCGCGGTTTCCATCGACGCCCGCAATGCGCCGACCTCGCCATGGCCGGGAATACTCAGCGCCGGTGCGATCTCCGCCAGCGGCACGATCACGAAGGCCCGTTCGTGCAGGCGCGGGTGGGGCACGCGCAGGCCCGGCAGGTCGATGCGGTCCTCGCCATAGAGCAGCAGGTCGAGATCGAGTGTACGCGGGCCCCATCGCAGGGCGGTCCCGCGGTCGCGGCCGGCTTCACGCTCCAGGCGCAGCAGGGCCTCCAGCAGCTCCAGCGGCTGCAGCCCAGTGTCCACCGCGGCCACGGCATTGACGTAGTCGTCCTGCGCCACCGGGCCCCAGGCGGGCGTCCGGTAGAGCGATGAGCAGGCCACGAGCCGGGTGCGCGGCAGGCGCGCCAGGGCGTCGAACGCGTCGGTCACGCGCGCTCGCGCGTCGCCCACGTTGCCGCCCAGCCCGACGTAGGCACGGACGGGCCGGCTCACTCCGGCGCGCCGGCCCGCCGCCGCCTGCGACGGCGGCGCGGCCTCCCGCCCTCGCCGTCGGCATCGTCGTGGCCCGACTCCACCGCCGAGATCGCGGCGTCCGGATGCTGCTGGGCCTCGCGCCAGAACTCGACATCGGCGGCATGCTCGTCCGACGCGGCCAGGCGCAGGACGAGGAAATCGAAGGCCGCACGGAAGCGCGGGTGCGACAGCAGCCGGAAGACGCGCCGGCGCTGCCTCTGCGCGAAGCGCGGCTGCAGCAGCCAAATCTCCTGCATCGGCAGCGAGAAACGCCGCGGCAGTGCGACCACGTCCATCTGGTGCAGCGTCACGCGGTCGGCCGCGCGCTGCTGTGCTTCGGGCAGGTGCACGCCATCGGCCTGAAGGCGCGCGAGCGCGCGGCAGTAGGCCGGCCACAGCAGCAGCGCGAACAGGAATGCGGGCGAGGCGGGCTCGTCGGCGGCGATGCGGGCGTCGGTATCGCCCAGGCCCTTGAGCACCATGCGCCGCAGCGCTCCGCTGCGGTTGGAACGCAGCGCCGCGGCGGCCTCGGGCAGCAGCACGTCAAGCAGCCCGTAACGCTCCAGGCCCAGGAAGCTGGCCACCGCATGGCCCGACAGGAACAGCTTCAGGCATTCCTCGAACAGGCGCGCCGGCGCGGCCTCGCGCAGCAGCGACGCCAGCCTCGGGATCGGTTCGGCCGTGGCGGGCTCGATCTCGAAACCGAGCTTCGCGGCCAGCCGCACGGCGCGCAGCATGCGCACCGGATCCTCGCGATAGCGGCGCTCGGGATCGCCGATCAGGCGCATCACGCGTGCCTGCACGTCGGCGAAGCCTCCGACGTAGTCGCGGATCGAGAAGTCCTCGATCGAGTAGTACAGCGCGTTCGCGGTGAAGTCGCGCCGCACCGCGTCCTCGTCGATGGTGCCGTAGACGTTGTCGCGCACGATCGCCTCGACCTCGTGCGCCTCCACGTCGTCCTCGACTTGCTGGTTCGCGCGGAACGTGGCCACTTCGATCACTTCGCGACCGAAGACCACGTGCGCGAGCCGGAAGCGGCGGCCGATCAGCCGGCAGTTGCGGAAGAGCTGGCGCACCTGCTCCGGCGTGGCGTCGGTGGCCACGTCGAAGTCCTTGGGATGGCCTCCGATCAGCAGGTCGCGCACGGCGCCGCCGACGAGGTATGCGCCGAAGCCCGCCTCGCGCAGCCTGTAGAGCACGCGCAGCGCATTGGGGCTGATGTCCCGCCGCGAGACATTGTGGGCGTCACGCGGAATGACGGTGGGGGCGACGTGGGATTCGTTGGGCATCGGCCGGCGTTGCGCCGTTTACGTGGGAAGTGGGATACGCGCCCGTTGCCGCGGGCGCCGAGCCTGCCTATACTAGCAGCGTGCCGGACGGAGCTTCCGGCACCTCCCCTGCTCCCTTCGTCTAGAGGCCTAGGACGTGGCCCTCTCAAGGCTAAAACACGGGTTCGAATCCCGTAGGGAGCGCCATACACGGTCCGGCGCGTCATCCTCGATGCGATAGACCCACCGGCAACCCGTGCAGCGATGCGCGGGTTGTTTCGTTTCAGGCCACGACGCACAACCGCGCCGACCTTCCGGAAAGACCGCCATGCCCTTCGTCGTCACCGAGAACTGCATCAAGTGCAAGTACACGGACTGCGTCGAGGTCTGTCCGGTCGACTGCTTCCGCGAGGGTCCCAACTTCCTGGTGATCGACCCGGACGAGTGCATCGACTGCACGCTCTGCGAGCCGGAGTGCCCGATCAACGCGATCTACCCCGAGGACGACGTCCCCGCGGGCCAGGAGCACTTCATCGCGCTCAATGCCGAGCTCGCCAAGGAATGGCCCGCGATCACCGCGCGCAAGGATGCATTGCCGGACGCGAAGGACTGGGAAGGCAAGCCGAACAAGCTGCCGCTGCTCGAACGCTGAGGCCGCGGCCAGGCGGAAACGAAAACGGGCGCCGAAGCGCCCGTTTTCCATTGCGGCCGACGAGGCTCAGCGCGCGAGTGCAGCCCGCAGCGCGTCGATCACCCGCTTGGGCGCGTCGCCGGTGGCCGGAAGCCCGCGCGGATCCACCGCGGACACGTACACGCCGCCCGTACCGGGGCTGACGCGGACGAGGAAGCTCGCGCCGGCGTAGTTCACGTCGTACGCGCCCAGCAGCTGTGCGCGGCTGGCGATCGTGAGCCCTTCCATGGCGCCCAGCACTTCGCCGACGCGGTTGTAGACCGCATCGCGCTCGCCGGCCACGGTGAAGCCGAGTGCCGCCTGCGCCGCCGCGGCGGCCTGCTGCGCCCCCGAGGCGGTGACGGAGCCGGCCGACGTGCTGGCGGCGGTGGTCGCGGTGTCGAGTTCCGGCGGAACCTCCAGCGGGCGGCTTTCCGCCGGCCCCGCGTACAGCGCGTTGCCGCGGCGGAACCACGAGCAGCCCGAGGTCGCGGCGGCGGCGAGGACGAGCGCGGCGAGCACGGCGCGCGAGGGGAACGACGGTCGATGCATGGATACTCCGGTGGTCACGCCGCGAGGTGTTCGCGGCAGGCGGTTTCGATCTGCTGGACGACGCCCGCCAGGCGGATGGCGTCGGCCTCGTGCGCGGCCGAGAGCGGAAGCAGCGGCAGCCGCAGCCCCTCGCCGATCCCCATCCGCGCCAGCAGCGCCTTCACGGGGATCGGATTCGGTTCGACACCGAGGAAGTCGTAGAGTTCGCGCAGCCGCGCATCCCAGGCCTCCGCCTGCGCATCGCGCGAGCGCGCGAGGTCGCACAGGCGGCGGAATGCGCCGGGCACGACGTTCGATGCCACGGAGATGACGCCGTCCGCGCCCTGCAGCATGGCGCGGCAGGCGGTCGGGTCGTCGCCGCTCAGCACCGCGAAGTCGTCGGCACGCAGCGCCAGCAGGGCGGTCATGCGCTCGGGTTCCGGACGGGCTTCCTTGATCGCGACGATGCGCGGATGCCCGCTGAGGGCGGCCACCGTCTCGGGCAGCATGTCGCAGCCCGTGCGGCCGGGAACGTTGTAGAGGACCACCGGGAGCGCGGCGTCGCTGGCCACGGCGCGGTAATGCGCCACCAGGCCGGCCTGCGTCGGCCGCACGTAGGGTGGCGTCACCACCAGCGCGGCGTCCGCGCCCAGCCGGGCGGCGCGACGCGTGAGCTCGATGGTCTTGAGCGTGTTGGAGGACCCGGTGCCGGCGATGACCGGAATGCGGCCACCCACCGCCTCCACGGCCGTGCGCAGCAGCAGATCGTACTCGGGGTCGAGCAGTGCGGCCGCCTCGCCGGTGGAGCCGGCGACGACGATGCCCTGGGTGCCGGCCTCCAGCTGCAGGGCCAGAAGCCGCTGCCAGGCGTCGAGGTCGAGTTCGCCGGACGCGTCAAAGGGCGTCGCCAGCGCGGTGATGCTGCCGCTCAGTCGCAAGGAGGCCTCCGCGGGCGCGGGAAAAACGGTGGGTCGCGCAGTATGCGCCCGGCGATCGTACTTGCGTCGTAAAATCGGCGGCAAGTCACGGGCCGCCGCGCGGTCCCGCGCGGGTGCCCCGCCCGACCCTCCCTCCGAATCCACGAAGGCGCCACCTTGACCGACACCGCCGCCCGGCCGTCGCCGAACGAGAACTACCTGCTGATCAACGCCTACACGGTGCATCCGGAGTCCCCGCTGCTGATGGTGACGCGCCGGATCGCCGACAGCGGCTGCAACATGGTCGACGCCCGCCTGTCGACGGTCGGCCGCGACGTCTCGGTGACGGCCCTGGCCGTGGGCTCCTGGGACGCGGTGGCCAAGCTCGAGGCGATGCTCACGCGCCTGGAGCGCGAGGAAGGGCTAAAGCTGGTCTGGTACCGCACGGGGCCCAAGCCGGTGCAGTCGAACCTGCTGCCCTACGTGGTCGAGGTCGTCGCCGCGGACAAGCCCGGCATCCTGTTCCAGCTGGCCGACTTCTTCGACCGCCAGGGCATCACCATCGAGACCCTGCACTGCTCGCGCTACCGCGCCATGCAGACCGGTGCGGACATGTTCAGCGCCCAGCTGACCATCGGGGTGCCCTCGAGCATGCACATCGCCGCCCTGCGCGACGACTTCCTCGAGTTCTGCGACCACCTGAACCTGGACGCGATCATGGACCCGATGAAGTTCTGACGGGATTCGGGATTCGGGATTCGGGATTCGCGGGAGCGTGGAGGATGTGATGGACGTCGGTACTACCGTTCCCGACCTGCCGCTCGCGCTCGCGAGCGAGGACACGCGGTCGCTGTCGGACTATCGCGGCCGCTGGCTGGTGCTCTACTTCTATCCGAAGGACAGCACGCCCGGCTGCACCACCGAGGGCCTGGACTTCAACGCGCTGCTGCCGGAGTTCGAAGCGCTCGGCGCGAAGGTGCTGGGCGTGTCGAAGGACTCCATCCGCTCGCACAGGAACTTCTGCGCGAAGCAGGGCTTCCGGTTCGATCTCGTGAGCGATGCCGACGGCCGGCTCTGCGATGCCTTCGACGTCGTCAAGCCCAAGAAGCTCTACGGCCGCGAGTACGTGGGCATCGAGCGCAGCACCTTCCTCATCGACCCCGAAGGCCGCGTGGCGCAGGCCTGGCGCGGCGTGCGGGTGCCCGGGCATGCACGGGCGGTCCTCGACGCACTTTGCGCGAAGGCGGCCTGACCGCCCCTTCACCGCCCGACGACCCGGCGCTATGGTGCGCTAGTCCGCGCGCGAGCCGCGCGCCTGCCGGAGTGGGTTGATGACGGGAACCAAGCGGATCTACGTGCTGGACACCAACGTCCTGATGCACGACCCGACCGCGCTCTTCCGCTTCGAGGAACACGACGTCTACCTGCCCATGCAGGTGATCGAGGAACTCGACCGGGGCAAGAAGGGCACGTCGGAAGCCAGCCGCAACGCCCGCCAGACCAGCCGCTACCTCAACGAGCTGATCCAGGCCGCCGGCGTCGACGCCCTGTCGACCGGCGTGCCGCTGGTGCAGCCGGCCGGCGTGAACCTGCGCGGCCGCCAGATGGTCGGGCGCCTGCGGTTCCAGACCGTCCCCACCTCCACCGAGGGCCTCTCGCTGACGTCCGGCGGGCCCGACGACGCCATCCTCGCCGCCGTGCTCTCGCTGCAGAAGCGCGAGCCGGAGGTGCCGGTCGTGCTGGTGTCCAAGGACATCAACATGCGCATCAAGGCCGCGATCGCCGGCCTGGTGAGCGAGGACTACGAGAACGATCGCGCCCTCACCGATCTCGACCTGCTCTACACCGGCGTCACCGCGCTTCCGGAGGACTTCTGGAGCCGCCACGGCAAGGGCCTGCGCTCGTGGACCGATCGGGGCCGCACCTTCTACGAGATCGCGCGGCAGGACGGCGACGACTGGTATCCGAACCAGTTCCTGCACCTGCCCGGCGACGAGGAGGCCGAGCTTCGCGTGGTCGAGGTGGACCACGCGAAGGTGCGGCTGCAGATCGTCGACGACTTCCGCACGCAGCAGCATTCGGTCTGGGGGATCACCGCGCGCAACCGCGAGCAGAATTTCGCCCTCAATGCGCTGATGAACCCGGAGGTCGACTTCGTCACCCTGCTCGGCACCGCCGGCACCGGCAAGACGCTGCTCGCCCTGGCGGCGGGCCTGACGCAGACGATGGACCAGCAGATCTACCGCGAGATCATCATGACCCGCGCCACGGTCAGCGTGGGCGAGGACATCGGCTTCCTGCCGGGCACCGAGGAGGAAAAGATGACGCCCTGGATGGGCGCGCTCACCGACAACCTCGAGGTGCTCACCAGCAACCAGGAAGGCGGCAGCTGGGGCCGCGCGGCGACCAACGACCTGCTCGCCTCGCGCATCAAGATCCGCTCCATGAACTTCATGCGCGGCCGCACCTTCCTCTCGCGCTGGCTGATCCTCGACGAGGCGCAGAACCTCACGCCCAAGCAGATGAAGACGCTGATCACCCGCGCCGGCCCCGGCACGAAGATCGTCTGCCTGGGCAACCTCGAGCAGATCGACACGCCCTACCTCAGCGAGACCACGTCGGGCCTCACGTACGTCGTCGACCGCTTCAAGGCCTGGCCGCACAGCGCGCACATCACGCTGCGTCGCGGCGAGCGCTCACGCCTGGCCGACTTCGCCTCGGACGTGCTCTGACGCGATGGTCCCCAGCGTACTGACCATCGCCGGCTCCGACTCGGGTGGCGGCGCCGGCATCCAGGCCGACCTCAAGACCTTCGCGGCGCACGGGGTGCACGGGCTGAGCGCAATGGCGGCGCTCACGGCACAGCACACCCGTGGCGTCACCGCCGTGCACGTGCCTCCGCTCGACTTCCTGCAGGCGCAGATCGATGCCTGCTTCGACGACTTCGACGTGCGCGTGGTGAAGCTGGGCATGCTCGCCGACGCCGCCGTGATCGGCGTGGTGGCCGACGCCCTCGCGCGCCACTCGCCGCGGGCGGTGGTGCTGGATCCGGTGATGGTCGCGACCTCCGGCGCGCGCCTGCTGGAGCCCGCGGCACTGGACGCGCTGCGCGGCCGTCTGCTGCCGCTGGCTACGATCGTGACGCCGAACGTCCCCGAAGCCGAGCTCCTGGTCGGTCGGCCGATCGCAGGCGCCGACGACGCGGCCGCTGCGGCCGAGGCGCTGCTCGCGCTGGGCGCCGAAGCGGCGCTGCTGAAGGGCGGGCACCTGCCGGTGGGCGGCCCGGTCGTCGACCGCCTCCACACCGCGCAGGCGAAGTGGATCTTCGAGCATGCGCGGCTGCCCGTGGACGCCCATGGCACCGGCTGCACCCTCGCCTCGGCCATCGCCGCGCGCCTGGCGCTCGGCGACGATGTGCAGGCGGCCTGCCGCGCCGCCGCTGACTACGTGCACCGTGCGCTCGAGCGCGCCTATCGGCCGGGACGCGGCGACGTCGTGGTGCTCGACCATTTCGGCGCGGCGCGATGAACATGGACGTGGGCTGGCTGCCGGTCGCATGCGACGGGCACCGGTGGCAGGTGATGTACGCCGCGCCCGCATCGCCCGAGCGCCTGCTGGTATGGCTTCCCGCACTCGGGGTGCCGGCGCGGCATTACGAGGCCTTTGCGCGGGCACTGGCCGCGCGCGGCGTCGCGGTGGTCGTGCACGAGTGGCGAGGGTTCGGCGCGAGCTCCCTGCGCGCCTCGCACGACTGTGACTGGGGCTACCGCGAGCTGCTGGGCATCGACATCCCCGCCACGTGCGAAGCAGCGAAGGCACGGTTCATGGCAATGCCCGTCACGCTCGGCGGGCACAGCCTGGGCGGCCAACTGGCCACCTGCAGCCTCGCGCTGCAGCCCGATGCGGCGCAGGCACTGTGGCTGGTCGCCAGCGGCGCGCCGTATGCCCGGGCGTTTCCGTGGGCGTACCGCCTGTGGCTGCCTGCCGCTTACCGGCTGCTCGCTCTCCTTGCGCGCGCATTCGGGGCGCTGCCCGGGCGCCGCATTGGCTTCGGCGGACAGGAGGCGCGCGGCGTGATCCGCGACTGGAGCCGCACGGCGCTCAGCGGCCGCTACGCCGCGCCCAGCGTCGGCGACCTCGAAGAGCGCATGCGTGCCGTCGATGTTCCGGTCCGTGCTGTGCTGTTGTCCCACGACTGGCTCGCGCCCCGCGGCTCGCTGGCCTATCTCCTGGGCAAGCTCGGCGGCGGCGAGCAGCGCGTACACGTGCTCGACCGCGAGACGCTTGGAGCGCGCCCCGACCATTTCCACTGGATGCGCGCCCCGGATGCGGTCGTGCACGCCCTGCTCGATTAGGTAGCCCTGCGGCATCGCCCCAGCGATGCCATGGCCAGGCCGCGACACGACGCAGAATGCTGGGCTTCGACTGCAGGCACGCGTACCTCCGGACGATGCCATGAGGACCGCGCAGAAGGCCGTTTCGAGCGGGCTCGTCTGGTGCACGAGGCGACATGGCGCATGACGCTGCGGAGCGTGTGCCGATGTAGCGTGCCTGCCGCCACCGCACGTCGACCCCATAGCGTGGCAACGGCATCGAAGCGTCGAAGCGTCGAAGCGTCGAAGCGTCGAAGCGTCCGGATGCAGCCGATGCCATACGGCTGGCAACACAAAAAAGGCCGACGGCGTGTGCTCGTCGACCTTCTTCGTAGTGGCGCGCCCGGAAGGATTCGAACCTCCGACCCCCAAGTTCGTAGCCTGGTGCTCTATCCAGCTGAGCTACGGGCGCGTAGTCGAAAAATTATGACGTCGAACCAGCCTGCCGTCAATGCTTTTTCGTTTCGAAACCGCTGCATCGCTGCACCGGTACCGGACCGCGTCGCGGCGGGTATTGCTGGCGGAGACGGAGGGATTCGAACCCTCGATGGAGCTTTTGACCCCATACTCCCTTAGCAGGGGAGCCCCTTCGGCCTCTCGGGCACGTCTCCGGGATCGCAGTCGCTTACGCGTGCGAGCCGGAGATGGTACCGGCTCGACGTCGCCTCGGCAATCCGTCAGGCCTCGCCGTCGTCGCCCGCTTCGTCGCGGCCTTCGGCGCCCCGCTGGATGCGGTGGTAGATCTCCTCGCGGTGGACGGCGACATCCTTCGGCGCGGTGATGCCGATCCGCACCTGGTTGCCTTTGACGCCAAGCACCGTGACCGAAACCGAATCGCCGATCATCAGGGTTTCGCCCACGCGGCGCGTCAGGATAAGCATTACAACCTCCTCGATCCGGCACACTGCCGGGTGGACGCGATCAAGCCCGCATCGCGTCGGAATATGGACACAAACACTCGCCATATTAGCGAGCGGCCATGGAACACGCCCGGGACGAAAGTCACGTTCCCGCCGCGCTCCTGCGTTCCCTCACCCACTCGACGACACCCGCCAGGGCGGCAGGCAATGCGGGACTGTCGTCACCACCTCCCTGCGCCATGTCGGGCCGACCGCCGCCCTTTCCGTTGATCTGTCGCGCCACGTGGCCGAGCAGGTCCCCGGCCTTGACCTGGCCGAGCGCGCTGCCGCCCACACCGGCCACCAGGGCGGCCTTGCCATCCTGGACGCCGGCAAGTACGACAACGGCATCACCCAGCTGTTGCTTTAGCCGGTCGACCGCCTCGCGCAGGGCCTTCGCGTCGAATCCTTCCAGACGGGCCGTGACGACCTTGATGCCGTCGACATCGACGGCGCCCGATCCCAGATCGGACGTGGCCCCGCTGGCGGCCTTGGCCTTGAGCGATTCCAGCTCGCGCTCCAGGCGGCGCTGACGATCAAGCAGACCGCGCAGCTTGTCGGCCACGTCCGCGCGCGGCGCGCCGACCAGCCTTGCGGCCTCGTCCAGGCGCTGCAGCTCGGCGGAGACGAAATCCAGCGCCGCCTGCCCCGTCACCGCCTCGATGCGGCGCACGCCGGCGGACACGCCGCTTTCGGAGAGGATCTTGAAGAAACCGATGTCGCCGGTGCGCGATACGTGCGTGCCGCCGCAGAGCTCGGTGGAGGCCTCGCCCATGCGCAGAACGCGCACGCGATCGCCGTACTTCTCGCCGAACAGCGCGAGCGCGCCGAAGTCGATGGCCTCCTGCATTCCCATGTGGTGGATGTCGACGCCGTGGTTCGCGCGGATCTCCGCGTTGACCTGGCGTTCGATCTCGGCCAGCTCGGCCTGCGTGACCGGCTGGAAATGCGCGAAGTCGAAGCGCAGGCGATCCGGCGCGACCAGCGAGCCCTTCTGCACCACGTGCTCGCCAAGCACGCGGCGCAGCGCGGCATGCATCAGGTGCGTGGCCGAGTGGTTGAGCACGGTGGCGGCGCGGCGCGGGGCGTCCACGGACCCGAGGACGTGGTCGCCCCGTGCGATGCGGCCCGCCTCCAGGCGTCCGACATGGCCGTGGAACTGCCCGGCGAACTTGAGCGTGTCGCGCACGGGGAAACGCATGCCCTCGCCGCCCAGCTCGCCCGCGTCGCCCACCTGGCCGCCGCTTTCGGCATAGAACGGCGTGCGATCGAGGATGAC
>JBMOOW010000042.1:0-13356 GCA_049323195.1 Pseudomonadota bacterium
GCAGGCTGAGCCCCGCCTGGAACTGCACCATGTTCTTGGCCATGACCACACCCCTCCTTGTCAGGTGGGGTCAGCATGGAATGGCCGCGTATCATGGGATGCGACAGGTGGGGAATCAGGTGATGCCATGCCACTACCGCAGCCGCGGTGGCGGGCTCTGGGTGGTACCGCCCGCCACGGATCTTCTCGATGAGAGTGCCGATCCGTCGCTCGGCCCGGCGGCGTGCCCGTCGAGACCACAGGTGGCCCGGTCCTGCCGCCTGGTCAAACATGGCCGTGAGTTCGCGCGTCCAACGATCGAGACCGGCCTCCTCCACCGGCACGCCCGACCATTCCAGTACGGACTGCGCCAGCAGCTGCTGCGCCTGCTCGTACAGCACGATGCGGTCTAAGCCGGCCCATCGGCGTGCCGCGTCCGCCCATCGTGCCTCCATGGCTGCAAACAGCTGCTCCAGACGCTCGGGGGACATGAGCGATAGGAATAACGCCTTGCGATGGCGATGCGCCTCACCGTCGAGTCCCTGGACTGCGCCTTCCCCTAAGAGTGTCTTCTTCAGCCACGACGGCGCGACGCCCGTCCGGGCAAAGCGTGACTCATCGTAGAAGAGCGTAGCCGCGTCCTGACCCGTCAGACACAAGGTCCGGCGCATGGACAGCCGCGTCTCGAACACGTCGGATCGAAACAGCCGGCTTCGCTTGGAAATGAAGCGATAGGGGTCGGCGAGCAGCGCGAGCGAGCTGTCGGGCCACTTTTCCCTGGGAATGTTGGACATGGCATCAAGCCTCGGTAATGGAGCCAGCAATCGAGCGCCGCGACACCGATCCGACCACATCCCGCGTGACGCAGCCGAATCGACGGCGCGATGCTGCGTGGAGGTCCAACAGCGATCCCGGCAGACGGCTCATGCAGAACGAATGGCGAGCCCGCGTCCGGTCCGCGCCGCAGCACGTCGGGCGTTCGCTCCCACGACCGATCTTCCGCCTGCGCAGGTCGACCAGGGCAATTCCGACGTACGTCGCAAGCAGGCGATAACGGCCGTGAACTCGATTGCGAACGATCTGGCAGACGACGATCCGACCCGGCCGGGCAACTCCGCCTTCACGTGGCGTGACATGCCCCCACCTATGACGTCGCGATCTTTGCAGGCCATCGCCAGCCGGCGCATGGCGGCCCACGATGTGACGGGCGCTGGTCACACGCGGGTTCCGACCGCTCGGGCAGGCAGTTCCATCACGGGCTGCCGGCACCGGTACCCCGTGGAGTCGCCTGGCCTTATGTCGCGTGCGGGGGCTTCACCGCATCGCGGAACAAGGCAGGAAGACGGTGCACGTTGAACAGGAAGACCCCGGCGGCCAGCGCGAGGTAGAGGTAGGCCACCCCGGTGAGGACCGCGACCTCGCGTTCGAGATCCGCCCGGTAGAAGAACGCGAGGAACAGCTGGCCGAGGAACAGGACGGTCAGCACCACCGCGCTCCACACCGAAAGGCGCAGGCGCATCAGAAGCGTGAGCGCGAACACCGACTGCGCCGCCGTCAGCAGGAACTCCTCGTGCTGGCGTGCGTCGAGCGGAAGCGCCGTCAGCTGCCCCGCACCCACGCTCATCGCGATCGGCAGCATCCCCACCAGCAGGGTCCACTGGTTGATCTTGTCGCTGATCATCGCGGACAGTCCGGCGCGGGCGCGGCCGTCCAGCACGAACAGCACCGCGATCACGATGGCCGGCGCCTCGCTCGCCAGCGGCGCGAGCCACTGGATGAGCAGGAACTCGTCGAGCCCAAGCACGCGACCGGACGCGACGAGCGATTCGGCGAACGGCTCCGCCGCGAGCAGGATGACCACCGCCGCGACCAGGCTCATCGCTCCCATCGCGGCCCAGCGCCGGCCGGGCGGGAGGTGCGACAGGATGGCACCCGGGCCCGGCTCGTCCCCTTCTTCCTCCTTCTCGTTCTCGCCCCTGGAGGTGCGCCAGAGGTAGAGCCCGAACAGTGACGCGAGGATGGCGAAGTCGATGACGCTGATCGTGTTCTTCAGCACGATGACGAAGGCATACGCGCTCGCCGCCGCCAGGAAGACAAATTCCACGGAGTTCTCGCGGTCCAGGGCGACCCCTTTCTGCTTCGAGCGCCACCAGTGCAGCCAGACCATCAACGGCCAGGCGAGGCCGATCAGCATCCGGTTGGCACCCGTCATGTTGGCCGCTGCATAGGCGACGTAGCCCGACGAGGGATCCTGGCCCGCCCGATAGGCGTAGTAGAAGTCGACCGCGTACTCGGGCAGGACGGTGATCAGCGCCACGACCGCCACGACGAAGCCTGTCGCGATGTATTTCTCCGCGGCCTCGGCGCCCCAGGAGAGCAGAAACCCGGCCGCCAGGATGGCCAGGCCAAACAGCGCGGCGTTGACCGGGGCACGCTCGCTCTCGCCGGCAACGCGCAGAACCATCGCCGGCGCGATGGCGAGCAGGGCGATGCCGACTGGGATGAACAACTCCTTGACGGGGTCATGTACGCGGCTCATGGTGATCCTTCTCGATGCGTCGTGCCGGCCGCGCAGGCAGCCGGCCGGAGGGGGCAGATCGGTGGTGAACCGCGTCAACGAAGCCCGGGCCTGGGCGGAATACCCGCGGCCAACGTCGACGGCGTGCTGCTGACGCAGAGGCTCTCGGCAGGCAGGATGTCGCGCCACGTCGCCACGAGTTCCTTGTACGCGATGCCGACCGGCCGGATCCTTCGGTCGAGGTCGTACAGACCCAGGGGATTGACATTGCCGTTGTCTTCGCGGAGTGCGGTGTCCCAGTCCACCTGATCGAGGAGGCTGTACCACGTGAATCCGATGATGGGGACGCCGTCCTGCTTGAGCCGGAGCATGTTGAGCCATTCCTTTTCCAGCCACGCGGGCGCGCGCTCGGCATCGGCCAGGTTCGTTTCCGTGTGCATGACCGGCAAGCCGTAGCGCTCGAAGTACTGCTTCGTGATCAGGTAGTAGCCGAAGATTTCGCCGGACGGCGTGACGGGCGCGTCCCCGGCCGGCGTCATGTGCTCGTTCGTGACGTAGTAATCGTTCCCCATCACCGAATGCGGCTTGTAGTGGGGCCCGTAGGTCATGAACCAGTCGTACTCCGCCCGCGTCATGCCCGAGTCCGTCAGGTACTGGTACATGCGCGCGGAGACGTCGCGACCGTAGTTCAGGTCGAGCGACAGGAAACGCTTTTCGTTGAAGAAGTCCGCGCGGGACGCGGCTTCGGGGCGCGCGTGGTGGAAGTACTCGGTCGACTCGCTCTGGATGAAGAGCGTGTCCTGCGTACCGCGCGCCTGGAGGATCGCATTCTCCGCGAGCAGGTTGGCGCGCACGAGGTGCTTCAACGCGGTCACGAACGTGGCATCGCTGGCCAGGCGCTCGTTCCACCAGCCCAGCTGCGCCGAGAACGTGGCGGCGATGTAGATCTCGTTGACCGGCGTGTAGAGGCGGACCCACGGGTAGCGGCGCGCGAATGCGGCGGCGTAGCGGGCGAAGTGCAACGGAAAGTCGGGGTTCTGGAAGTCGCCGATCCAGTCGGGCACGCCGAAGTGGCACAGGTCCACGATCGGGACGATCCCCAGCCGGTGCAGCTCGCTGAAGGTGGCGTCCGCGAAGGCCCAGTCGTAATCGTCCGGGCCCCGATGGACCAGGTGATAGGGCGGGCCGTAGCGCAGGAACTCCAGGCCCAGCTCGCGCACGAGCGCGAAGTCGTCCCGCCACCGTTCGTAGTGCCCGGTGCGGGCCATCTCGTCCACCCGCAGCAGTCGGCCATCGCGGCCCAGGATCGTCGGGTAGCTGTTTTCGATTCCGGTGGCGAACAGGAAGCGGTGGCGCGGGCCTTGGGGGCCGAGATCGGGAGGGGCGTTCCACAGCACGGTCGGGGCGGACGGGGCGGGGCTCGCTACTGAAGCTCCGGCGGCGGCCTCGCTCGCGTCGGGCACGCTGCCGGGCACGCGGGCCTCGGTGCCCGCGGAGACCGGAGCGACGCGTGGAGGGGGCGGGACGGGCGGGGACGTGCCGGTGTTCATAGGTCCGCCAACCGGCCGCCGTCCACGTTGAGGATCGCGCCGGTGCTGAAAGACGAGTCCGCACTGGCGAGGAAGAGGATGGCCTGTGCCGCCTGGCGCGGGGTCCCGACCGCGGCGCGGTCGATCTTTTCCTTGCCCGACTTCACGTTCGGGTTGTTCCAGAGCAACGGCGTGTCGATGGCGCCGAGGCGCACTGCGCTGACCCGGATGCCGCGCGCACGCAGTTCCACCGCCAGTCCGCGCGTGAACGCCTCGAGCCCGCCTTTCGACGCCGCGTAGGGTACGACCCCGGCCATCGTTTCCTCGGCATGGACCGACGAGACGTTGACGATCGTGGCGCCCGTGCCCATGTGGGGCAGGGCAGCCTGCACGAGCAGGAAAGGCGCGCGGAGGTTCACGGCGAAGAGGCGATCCCAGGCGGTGACGTCCATGGATTCGACGTGATCGAACGTCATCGCCGCCGCGTTGTTGACGAGGATGTCCACACGCCCCCACTGCGCCACGGCGGCATCGACCAGCCGCTTCGGGGTAGTCGCGTCGGACAGGTCGGCGGGGACGAACAGCGCGCCACCGCCAGAGGTGGCAGCCGGGGCCTCGAGCTCGGCCAGGAGCTCCGCGCTCGCAGCTGGATCCAGGCCTGTCGTCAGCACGCGGCCGCCCTCCTCGACGAGCTGCCGGGCCGTGGCGCGCCCGATGCCGGACGTCGAGCCCGTGACGATGGCCACCTTGTCCTTGAACCGCATCCGCACCTTCTCCGAAATGCTGAACCGATGTCGGCAAAGCCCGGACGGGAGCGCGCCGGCGAACAGGATGCAGATGCCGACGTTACGAGGGCGTAGTGAGTCGCGGGGCAGTGCGGCGCCGACAGCGCATTGGCTGCGATCGCGAGACACGAAGTCCCTGCGGATGCTCCCGAACCGCCACGACATCCGCGCAGCACGGCGGCTTCAGTCGATCACCGCGACGGGCTGCCCATAGCGCTTGATCGGCGTTTCAACGCAAGGAACGACGCGGCTGACTGGCAGCCGGAGACCCCGGCATGCGCGGATCGGGGAGCCCGTGCGCGCCGTCATCGCGCAACGCGACCGGGTCGTCGTCGCGCAGCACCCTGCCTTCGCGCCAGCCCCGGGCATCGATGACGCGACAGGTCGCATGCCGGCGGCGCCATCGGTCATGATCGAACCGGCCCGCGCAGGGCCGGTCGCCAAGACCATCACGCGGGCGCGAGTTCTGGGAATCAGCGCGGGTTTTGAATCCGCATCGCCTGCATCAGCGTGCTGACCATCAGCGGGGGCTGGATCTTCGCCTTCGCATTGCCGCACCCACCGAACAGCGTGCACAGGAACCTCGACACCCGCTGCTCGCTCTGCGCCATGACGTGGAAGATCGTGTTCTGCTCGACCACGCCCTGGAATGCATGGGCGCCGGGGCCGCGCGCGTAGATGGCGACGTCTTCAGCCGCGTGGGTCTCGGAATCGAGGGGCACGGTCGCCTCCTGCAGGAAGCCCATGTCAGTCGTGTCAACCAGCGTGAGATCCGGGCGCGGGCCCGGCACGCGGTAGCCGGGGCCATTGGCGTAGCCGAGCGTCGTGTACGGCTTGCCGTTGCGGTCCAGGGCGGGCTTCCCATCCGTGACGACCTTGCCGAGGATGTCGTTGCCGCGGTCCGGGTAGCCGGCGATGGTGAACGCGTGGCTGTGGTCGGCGGTGACGATGATCAGCGTGTCCTTGTCCGCCTTGCTCACGGCCACCCGCACGGCGTCCGACAGCGCGATCGCATCCGTCAGCGCGCGCGCCGCATTGCCGGCGTGGTGGCCATGGTCGATCCGGCCGGCTTCAACCATCAGGAAGTAGCCCGGCTTGCCGCCGCCTTCGAGCACGTCGATCGCCTTCGAGGTCATTTCCGCCAGGCTGGGCTCCTTGCCGGCGTCGTTCGGGCGATCGTATTCGTATTCCATGTGCGAGCGCTCGAACAGCCCGAGCAGGTGCCGCGTGGTACCGGGCTGGATCGCATCGAACTGCGCCTTGTTCCAGACGTAGCTCGCGCCGGGGCGGGACGCCCACTCGCCGGCGAGGTTGCGCCCGTCCTTGCGGCGGCCCCTCGCACCGGCGTCCTCCGGATCGCCCGCCGTGGCAGGCAGGAAGTAGCTTCGGCCGCCGCCGAGTGCCACTTCAAGACCGTCGCCGAACGGGAATTCGATCAGCTGGCGCGCGATGTCCTTGCAGCCGCCGGCCTTCGCTTCGGCCGTCAGCTCGGCATCGCTCTCCCAGTCGCGGTTGGCCGTGTGCGCGAACGTCGCAGCGGGCGTCGCGTGCGTCAGGCGCGCGGTGCTGACCACGCCCGTGGCGAGGCCGAGGGCCTCGGACATCTCCAGCAGCGTGGCGACGCCCTGGCCTCGCGACGAGGCGCAGTCGTTGTAACGCGCGGTCTGCGTGAGGCCGATCACGCCCTGGTTGGTCTTGATGCCGGTCATCATCGCGCTCATGGTCGGCGCGGAATCCGCGGTCTGGCCGTCCACCGAATACGTCTTCGACAGGCTCACGTAGGGGAAGCGCTCGAAGCTCAGCGCGTTCTCCTCGCCCTTCAGTCCCTTGAGCTGCCCGTCGAGGATGCGCGCCGCCGAGACGGTGGACATGCCCATGCCATCCCCCACGAACAGGATCACGTTCTTCGCCGGACGCGGGTTCGCCCGCTGCGCCGCACCCGCGCGGGCGGCGGCGGCACCGTCGCGATACCACTGCGCGGGGGATTCGGCCGCGCGGACGGCGGAGGCGGTGACGAGTGTCGCGATCGCAGCGGTCAGTACGGTCGTGCCGTGACGCATGGGAGACTCCATTCGCGGGGGAGTCGCCACTGTCGGCCTGCAATGTTTCGACGCGATTTCCGGCCGGTTGCGTCGGCTGTCATACGACGTGCGGCACGGATGCAAGCCGTGCGATCCCAGCGAGCCTGCGGCGATACGCGGCAGGCACTTGAGGGCCGTACTTCGACCGGATCGACCTCGTCTGTCCGCGGAACAGCGCGCGACGTCATCCGTGTGCGCGCACCTGCGGGCCCATTCGCAGGATCCGGCCCCGCTTCAGCGGCAGGCGAGGTGGCGCGGGTGTCTGGAGCATGGGAAGCATTCGAAGTCCGCGCCAGCCCATGGCGCATGGCTCGGGCCGCGCGCTGCTCGTCGGCTCAACATGTTTTTGGTGGGCCTCGCCGGCGAGGCGGAACCTCCGGTCGCCCTCGATGTCGCGTGCCGTTTGTCGAACGCCGCGGACCGAGGTCGCCCGGCGTAGGCGGATTCCCATCCTCCGGCGCCAGCCGGCGACGTCGGGCGGCGGCCGTCCCGCGTTCTGCGTCCATGATCACGGATTCGGGTTGGGGAAGCCAACGAGGCTTACGCGCCTCCGGTGAGCCACTCGCCCACCGTCGCGGCCGGCAAGCGAGGCCATCACGAAGGACCTTCGCCTCGTAATCCCTAAAGACCCTACCGGCCGACCCGGCAGCGGGTCGTTCGCGGCGCTACCGGCCCGGCGGGGCAGCCGTGCAACATGGCGAATCGAGCTAAATCGGGGGGCAGGGCACCGAGCCGTGGGAGCAGAACACGCAACAGTCGCCGGGCTTGGGGCGGAGGACTTCGCCACAGGCCCCGCAGTCGTGCCTGAGCGCGCATGCGGACGCACCGGGAAGCCCGCATCACGCGGCGCGGACGCCAAGCGGGCTTCGAGATGCGGACTGGAGTGTGATTCCGACGATTTCGGCTGAGGGATCGACCGAGCGCCGTGAGACCCCGGGACTTGGTCGAGCGCCTTCGCGATCGTGAAGGCGCCGGCCGGACAATTGGAATTCTTGACGTCAAAGGTCACGACCCGCGAGCCGCCCGCCTTGGCCGCGTGGGAGAGCAACAACACGCACCCATAAGCCTCGATCGGCGTGGTTCGGCCTCAGAGCAGCAGGAAGCGCGGTAGGGGAAGACGAGCAGAGCACCAATAGCGACGGCGCCGATTTAGACGCCGAGTCGATCGCGGCGGAAACGCGCCGGCGAACAGGCTGGTCGAGCGTCGGGCGACGCAGCTAACGATCGGACGCCTCGCTGCGCGCAGGCGTCGATGTCGAAACGGTGCGGCACTACCCGCGATGCGAATTGCTGGTCGAGCCCGCGGCCCGGTGCGCGGGGTCCACCCGAATGGCGCAGAGCACCTGCGGCGCCCGCTTGCGACCGTCGTCATCGGCGGCATCGTCTCTTCAACCCTGCTGACGCTGATCGTGCTGCCGGAGCTCTACCGCTGGCTGCACGGCGGCCGCGGCTCGCCGGCGGAGGCACGCTGGTGCCGGGCCTTCGTGTCAGCAGCCGGTACGTTCTACCTGCGCCGGGCTCCGCCGGTCGCGCAGTAGGCCGCATAAAGTGCGTCGAGCACGGCCAGCGCCGGGCCATCGGCCAGCGAGTAGAAAATGCTCTGCGACTCGCGGCGCGTGCGCACCAGCGCCATGTCGCGAAGCACGGCCAGGTGCTGGGAAAGCGCCGACATGCTCAAGCCCGTGAGCGGTTGGAGCTCGCCGACCGAGGCCTCCCCTTCCACCAGCTGGCACAGCACGAGCAGGCGGGCCGGATGGGCGAGGGCCTTGAGCAGCGCGGCTGCCTCGTCGGCATGGCGGGCCATCGCCTCGGGCGAGGGCATCGCGCGGGTCTTGGGGGTCTTCTGCGAACGGGCCACGGGCACCTTAGTTTAGTAAATGCTTTACACGTGGGCACGCGGCGGCATAATTTAGCTTTGGCTAAAACTCGCCACAAGACTGCCTTGATGCGCTCCCCGCTCACCACAATACACGGGCCGCCGCCAGTGACGCCGCCCCGGCCCGGACCAGCAATCGACGCGCCAGGTGGCACGCGCCGGCACGCGCAGGCGCTCCCATGACGTCGGCACGATCACGTTCGGCGCTCGCATGGCTTGGGCTTTCAGCCGCGGTGCTCGCTGCCGACCAGGCGAGCATGGCCTGGGTGCTCCATGCGCTTCCCGAGTACACGGCCGTGCCGGTCATTCCCGGGTTCTGGAACTGGTTTCGCTCCTACAACACCGGTGCGGCCTTCAGCTTCCTCAGCGACGCCGGCGGGTGGCAGCAGGGGGTGTTCGCAGTGCTCGCGGTCGTGGTGTCGACCGCTCTGGGCCGGTCGCTGGCGCGCATGGGCCGAGGCGAATGGCGGCGGGCCGCGCCGTATGCACTAATCATCGGCGGCGCGCCGAGCAACGCGCTCGATCGCGTGCTGCGCGGGCATGTCGTCGACTTCATCCAGTGGCACTGGAAGGGGTTCTACTGGCCGTCGTTCAACCTGAGCGACAGCGCGATCATGGTCGGCGCGGTCGGCCTGGTGGTCCTGGAGCTGGCGGCATCGCGCGCCCGGTCCGGCTCGTCCGGCCCGGGCGGGGCCCGATGAGCGCCCGCGCCCGCGTGGCACGCGCCTTGCCTCGCACCCTGCGACGGGCACGGGAGACGTGAGTGGACGTGGGGCGTGAGGACGCGAGGTCGCATGAGGCCGCACGGCTGGACGCCGTGCGCTCGCTCGGCGTGCTCGACAGCCCGCCCGATGCAATGACCGAGAACCTCGTGGCGCTCGCCGCCACGATCTGCCAGGTGCCCATCGCGGTGATCGGCCTGATGGACGCCGATCGCCAGTGGTTCAAGGCCGCCTGCGGCGTGGCCGGGTCCGAGGTGCCGCGCGAGGCGACCTTCTGCACCCACGTGATCGCCTGCCAGGCGTTCCTGGAGGTCGAGGACGTCCGCCTGGATCCCGCCTTCGCGACCAGCCCGTTCGTGCAGGCCGAGCTCGGGATCCGGTTCTACGCCGGCATGCCGCTGGTGGGCCGCGACGGCTACGCCTACGGCACGCTGTGCGTCGCGGACACGCGCCCACGGCGCCTGGATGACCTCCAGCGTCAGGCCTTGCACGCGCTGGCGGGGCAAGCGGTGCTGGTGCTGGAAGGCCATCGCGAGCGGCAGGAGGCGGTGCGGGCACGACAGGCGCTCGCCCACCTGCATGATGCGATCCCCGACGCGATCATCGCCTGCGACGCGGGTGGTCGGTTGCGTGAATTGAACGGGGCGGCGCGCGCCTGGCTCGGCGCCGACGTGACTACCCTTGCGCTCGAGGCCTGGCCGGCGCACTGCGGGCTGTCCACGCCCGACGGCGCGCGCCTGCTCGAGCTGCACGAGATTCCGCTGGTGCGCGCCCTCGCCGGGCAGGCCGTGCGCGACGAGGAAATCCTGATCGCCCCGGCCGGCCGACGCGAAGGGTCTATTGCAATGCACGCGCGCTGGTCGGACCGGGTGGGGAGCCCGCGGGCGCGGTATGCATCCTGCGCGACGTGACCGAACTGCACGAGGCGAGGGCGCGACTGAAGGACAGCGAGCAGCGCCTGCGCGCGGTGCTTGAGAACTCGCACGATGCCTTCATCGCCATCGACGAGGCCGGTGCGGTCGTTGAATGGAACCGGGCGGCCGAGACACTGTTCGGCTGGTCGTCGGATGAGGCCCTAGGGCAGCCCATGGCCGAGCTGATCGTGCCGCGCGCGTTGCGGCAGGCGCATCGGGAGGGAATGCATCGCTACCTGACCACGCGCACCTCGCGCGTGCTCGACAAGCGCATGCAGCTGACCGCGCAGCACCGCGACGGCCGAGAGTTCCCGGTGGAGATGACCATCAGCCGCGTCGCACTCGAACGCGGGCAGCTGTTCACCGCGTTCCTGCACGACATTTCGAAACGCGTGGAGACCGAGTTGCAGCTGCGCGAAAGCGAATCCCGCCTGCGCTCGATCACCGACAACGCGCCCGCGCTGATCGCCTACGTCGACCGCCGTGGCCTGGTGCAGTTCGCCAACCGCGCCGTCAATGACTGGCACGGCGGGCAGGCGGCTAATGTGGTGGGCGCGTCGGTGGATGCGCTGCTGGGCGCACCGCAGCGCGAGGGGCTCAGGGGCATCGTCGAGCGGGCGCTCGCGGGCGAGCGGTGCGTGGCCGAGATGGCAATGCCACACCCGCAGGGCGGGGAACGCCACGTCGAGTTCGTGGCCGTGCCGGACGGGGGAGGGGACGCGGCCACGCGCGGCTGCCACGTGATGGGCCTCGACGTCAGCGACCGCAAGGCGCTGGCGCGCGTCCACGCCGAGCAGGCGCTGCGCGATCCACTGACGGGCCTGCCCAATCGCGCCGCCTGGTCCGAGGAGCTCGAGCGCGCGCTGTCGCGCTACCAGCGCCAGGGCACGGCGGCGGTGATGATGTTCATCGACCTCGACGGCTTCAAGGCCGTCAACGACACGCACGGTCACGCCGCGGGCGATGTGGTGTTGCGGGCGTTCGCCGAGCGCTTGCGCGGGAGCCTGCGCGCGAGCGATTTCGTCGCGCGCCTGGCCGGCGACGAGTTCGTCGTGCTGCTCGATGCAGTCGCCGACCCGGAGAATGATCCGGTGCCGATCGCGCAGAAGATCCTGGACGCGGCCAGCACGGGAACCGTGTTCCAGGGCCAGCGGCTGGCGATCCGGCCCAGCATCGGCATCGGCGTGCAGCACGGCGCCGCGCTCGACGCCGAGTCGCTGATGCGCTGCGCGGACGAGGCGATGTACCTGGCCAAGGGTGCGAAATCCAGCGGCATCCACATGAAGCGCTGCTCGGGCTCGAGCTGCCGCACCTTCGTGCAGCTCGCCGTGCGCTGAGCCCGGGCGCAGGTCAACCCTGTGGCGCGACCGCGCTGCTCTCGCAGTACTGGCGAAGGTCGGCGGGGACGTCGTCCGGACAGACGCCGCAGGCGCGATTGCCCGGCACGGCATGGTCGATGAACTTCGGGTAGGGCAGATCGAGGTTGGCCATGATCTCCACGAACTCCTCGAGCGTCCGCTCCCCGCCCAGCCGCGGGTTGCGCTGGCGCTCCTGCGCGATGCTCGAGACCCAGCGGCCCTGGTAGTCGTGCGCCGGGAACACGAGCGTGTCGGCCGGTAGTCCGAACAGCTTGCCCCGCACGCTCTCATAGAGCTGCCGGGCATCGCCGTTCTGGAAATCGGTGCGCCCGCAGCCTTCGATCAGCAGCGCATCGCCCGTGAAGACGCGATCGCCTGCGAGCAGCGCGAAGTGGGTGTCGGTGTGCCCGGGCGTGTGCAGGGGGTCAAGGCGAACGCCGCCGATGGCCAGCGGGGTGCCTTCGACCATCCCGACGTCCGCGCATGGCATGCGCTCCAGTGCCGGCATCGCGACGCGGCTACCGGTCTCGCGGCGCAACACCGCCGCCGAGGTGATGTGATCGGCGTGGATGTGCGTGTCGATGGTCATCGACAGCTGCATGCCCAGGTGGTTGATGACCTCCAGGTCGCGCTGCCAGGTCGGCATGACCGGATCGATCAGCACGCACTGCCCGGTTTCCGGGCAGCCCAGCAAGTACGTGTAGGTGGAGGAGACCGGCTCGAACAGCTGGCGGAAGATCATGGCGCACCTCCCGCGGCGGGCACGTCGAGCCCGAGCAGCACGGCGACGGTGGGCTCCAGGGTGGTCAGGCCAGCGCGGCGGCCTAGGTCGAGCGCGCGCTGGGCCGCTGCGCCCCGCGCCCATGCGTGCTCTAGCGCGAGCATCGCGCCAACGCGATTGGCGCTGGCGCAGTGCACGAGCACTGCGCCACGCGCGCGGGCCTCATCCATCTGCCGGGAGAACTGCGCGACGGTCTGGGCGTTGAGGTCCTGCGGCCCGCTGACGGGCAGCCGGACGTGGCGAAGTCCCAGGGCCTCGGCGGCTTCGTCTTCCTCGAAAGGCTCGGGCTCGGACGCTGCGCGCAGGTTGATCACGGTGCGCACGCCGCGTCGCGACAGCTCGGCGAGCTCTTCCGGGGAGGGTTGGCCCGCGGCATACAGCTCAGGCGCGGGATTGAGGATGAGGGTCATCGGCAGGCTCCGGGGTGGACAGGACGTGGGGTCGGGTCGAGATGGCGCGTTCGGTCGAATCGGGATCAAGCGTCGCCAGGGCTTGGTAATGGCTCAGGAACACGCGATCGGCCACGCGCCCGGGGTCATGGGCGCGCCGCAGGCGATCGAGCACCGGGCCTTTGACTTCCGACAGGTGCAGGCGAACCCCGTCCCCGCGCAGGCGCTCGTTGATCGCCTGCAGGCGATCAACGGCGCTGGCATCGATGAAATTCACGGCCGTGCACATCAAGACGACACCTGATTCCCCACCTGTCGCATCCCATGATACGCGGCCATTCCATGCTGACCCCACCTGACAAGGAGGGGTGTGGTCATGGCCAAGAACATGGTGCAGTTCCAGGCGGGGCTCAGCCTGCCGGCG
>JBMOOW010000043.1:0-13324 GCA_049323195.1 Pseudomonadota bacterium
CTCGGCCTGCTTGAGCACAGCAATGATCTGGCTGTCGGTGAAACGGGACTTCTTCATGGAACCTCCTCGGGAAAGCGTACGAGAAAATTCCACTTCTGGCGTCAGCTAACGGGCGGGGGGATTACCATCCCACTACCATGAGATCCGATATGTCAGACATTTATGATTTTCCTTCGCCCAAGGGCCTTGCGGCAGCACTTCGCTTTTATGCTTTCAGCCTGGAATGTGGTAAGGCTCCGGACCCGCTGCCACGCGATTTGCCGAGTCCGCGGCAGATCGCTGCGGGAATGCATATGATTGCGGACACGCTAGATTCATCGCCGCCGCCTTCGGACGGCCACGAGCAAATCGACGACCGCGACTGGGAGGAGGTTTTCGAAGAGGAGGAAGCGTCGCGTGCAAGTTCCGCTCGTGCGAGTGCGAATGAGTTTCGAAACCTTCTCTCGGCGCGTCGCGAAGCCGCGACTCGCAAACGTGAACGCGACGACGAAGGGCAACGACAGTTAGAAGCGTTCCAGGACCGGGGCCGGCGCCGAGCGATGCGCGCTGCTGCTCGACCGAGGCCGAGCCGATGAATGGTTTTCGCTTCTCAATATTGTCGAACGTGTTCGACAATATGCCCCGTAGCTATGGCGACTGGACCGCGCGACGGCGCTGGGACGAAGCCATAGCGGAGCGGGCGGCCCGGTCTCGACGCGCTAGCGGCGGGACGCGCGGGAGCGCGAGGGCCACGGGCGGAGCAGCGCGTAGCCCGTCGCGCAACGGCGGGTGCCGTTGCGCATGAGCCGGGGGGATGCGCGGAGAACGCGTAGCGCAGAAGCGGAAGGGGTATGCCATGCGCACGACATCAACGCCGCGCCGATGCCCGATTGGCTGAGAGAGCGCTATGGGGACATGATCGCAAAGGCTCGCGCGCAGATTGTGAAAGAAGCTAAGAGGGGACTGCGCGGCGAAGGCGAGCCGGACGCTGGCGTAATAGCAGATAAGCGCATCCGCGCTATTCTCGCGGCGGCAGGGTCGACCTCGCCAAGCGAGAGGTCGGCGTCCCTATATCGGCGTGATCACGCGAATATGCTTTTCGAACGGCGCACCCCCGTCGACAAGGCAACCACGTTTCAGCACTTCAATCGGCTGCGGTCCGGCTGGAAATTCGCCGAAGTTGAACTAATTAAAGAGCTTCGTGCGCAGTCGGAAAGGGCGCGTAAGCATGGCGATTACGAGGCGATGCGTGCCTATACAGTCCAGGCGTTTGAGCGAGCCATAGTCTTCGAACTTATGTTCTTGTCTGACGCTTGTAACAAGCATCGTCAGACATGGGGGAAGAAGTCTGCCGCTTGTCGCGATGCTGGGTTGCCAAGGATTTCTCGCAGTAAGCGGAAAGCTGGGAAGTCCGCTCCGACTCCTGATCAACTCCTTGTGCTCTTAACACGTCAAAAGCGTTGCGTCCGAGTGGAACTGGCCGCAGCAATCTTCGCGTGCTTCGGAATTCGGCCGGCCGAAGCATTACGACCAATGGCGATTTCGCTGGATGGCGACGGCGTGGCCTTGCGGGTTGCGGGGGCTAAGGTGGATTCGAACCGTGGCCAGGCACGGCGAAGCCTATCAATAGCGCTCACGCAATCCGGGAGTTCCGGTTACGCCGTTGCGATGCTTCGGGACTTTGCACGCGCGGGCACCGGGGTGCTCCAACTCACGCCAGCTGACGTGGCTTCCGTTCGGCGTGCGATGCGAACAGCACAGCCCGGGCTATCGCCATATGCCTATCGCCATGCACGCGCTAGCGACGTTAAAGCGTCTCACGGCAACGCAGCGGCGGCAGCGTGGCTAGGGCATCGGACCGATAGGGCCCAAGGGCAATATGGGAGTGCTCGTAGCAGCAGCCGAACGATACGAGTAACACGAATTGCCGCATCTTCGGCCGTGCGCCGCGTGCGGAAAGCGCCACCGCGCCTACGTCCTGTTCCTCCCGCTCAATGCCCGCTCGCCCGTCCCATTTCCGGAGCTATGCAGGTCGGCGCAGGGCGTCGAACTCCGCGCCGTGCGTGGTAACGTAGGGGCTCGTTTGAGGTATCGAAGCTTTCGCCGCATCGATCCTTAAAGTATTGACTGGTAAGGGTTCAGGGGATTGGCATCGATTCCCATCACCCGCTCCATGTTCCAGACGGCGGCCTCCGGGCCGCCGTCCCCGTTTGCGCCAGGTGGTCGTTTCCGGAGAGCCCTCGTGTCGTCTCGCATCGTGGTGGGCTGGCGGGAATGGGCCGCGTTGCCGGCCATGGGCCTGGTCGCGGTGCGCGCCAAGATCGATACCGGCGCGCGAAGCTCGGCCCTGCACGTGGATGCGCAGTGGCGCTTCGTCGAGGGCGGCGCGCCCTGGGTGGGCTTCCGCCTGAGCCCGGGCCTGGACGGCGCGGTCGACGCGCAGGCCCCGGTCGTGGACGAGCGCGTGGTGGTCGATTCGGGCGGGCATCGCACGCTGCGCGTCTTCCTGCGCACGCCGCTGCGTCTTGCCGGCATCGAGGGCGAGATCGAGGTCAACCTCGCCGACCGCCGCGGCATGCGCTTTCCCATGCTGCTCGGGCGCACCGCGCTCGCCGGCGCCTTCACCGTGGATCCGTCACGCTCGTTCCTGCACGGGCGTCGCCGACGCGCCGCGCCACTCCCGGGGACCCAATGAAACTCGCGATCCTCTCGCGCAACAGCTCGCTCTACTCGACGCGGCGGCTCGTGGAGGCCGCGCGCGAGCAGGGGCACAGCGTGCGCGTGCTCGACCCGCTGCGCTGCTACATGCGCATCGCCTGCGACGGCTTCGACATGCACTACAAGGGCCGCCCGCTTGCCGGCTACGACGCGGTGATCCCGCGCATCGGCGCGTCGGTCACGCGCTACGGCACGGCCGTGCTGCGGCAGTTCGAGCTGATGGGAACGTCCACGCCGAACCCGTCCGACGCCATCCTGCGTGCCCGCGACAAGCTGCGCGCGCACCAGCTGCTGGCGGCGCAGGGCATCCACATGCCGGTCACCGTGTTCGGCGACAACCCCGACGACACCGCCGACCTGCTCAAGCTGCTCGGCCCGCCGCCGCACGTCATCAAGCTCATCGAGGGCTCGCAGGGCACGGGCGTGATCCTGGCCGAGAAGCTCTCCGCGTCCCGAGGCGTGACCGAAGCGCTGCGCGGGCTGTACGCCAACTTCCTGGTGCAGGAGTTCATCGCCGAGGCCGCGGGCGCAGACCTGCGCTGCTTCGTGGTGGGCGACCGCGTGATCGCCGCCATGCGCCGGCAGGCGCCGGCCGGCGAGTTCCGCTCCAACCTGCATCGCGGCGGCACCGCGGTCGGGGTCCGGCCCAGCCCGGCCGAGTGCGACGTCGCCGTGCGCGCCACCCGGGTGCTGGGGCTGGGCGTGGCCGGCGTCGACCTGATCCGCTCCGACCGCGGGCCGCTGGTCCTGGAGGTCAACGCCTCGCCGGGGCTGGAGGGGATCGAGAAGGCCTCGGGCAAGGACGTGGCGGGGGAGATCGTCCGCTTCGCCGCCCCGGGCCGCCGGAAGGCGCGTAGCCGGCGGGGCACGAAGAAATAACGAAGTGTTAACGAAGCGCCTCCATGCGTTCTTAACCCTCGTTTAAGCCGTCCGGGGGTAGCGTGCCCGGACCGCGCTCCTCGGCCCGGGTCGGCCAATCCGGGAGGTCCGCGGTAATCGGGGTAACAGTCTTGGCCCAGGCCGCGTGCCTGGGCACTTTTTTGGCGGCCGGCGGTCGGACGTCCACACGGCACATGAACAGCCGTGAGGCAGAATCGGACGATGCACATCCACTCCCACGAGACCCGCCCCCCGTCGCCGCGCCCCGCGAGCGCCACGGGCCGGCTCCAGCCCCAGGAAACCTCCATGCGCATCCTCGTGATCGAGGACAACCAGGACATCGCCGCCAACCTCGGCGACTTCCTCGAAGACCGCGGGCACACGGTCGACTTCGCCGCCGACGGCATCACCGGCCTGCACCTGGCGGTGGTGCACGACTTCGACGCCATCGTGCTCGACCTCAACCTGCCCGGCCTGGACGGCCTGGAGGTCTGCCGCAAGCTGCGCAACGAGGCGCGCAAGCAGACGCCGGTGCTGATGCTCACCGCGCGCGACTCGCTGGACAACAAGCTCGCCGGCTTCGACTCCGGCGCCGACGACTACCTGATCAAGCCGTTCGCGCTGCAGGAAGTGGAGGTGCGGCTGGCCGCGCTCGCGCGCCGCGGGCGCGGGGTGCAGACCCGCGTGCTGTCGGTGGCCGACCTCGAGTACAACCTCGACACGCTCGAGGTGCGCCGCCAGGGCAAGCTCCTGCAGCTCAACCCCACCGCGCTCAAGATCCTGCAGGCCCTGATGGAGGCCTCGCCCGCCGTGGTCACGCGGCAGGAACTCGAGACCCGCGTCTGGGGCGAGGAACTGCCGGACTCCGACAGCCTGCGCGTGCACATCCACGGCCTGCGCGCGGTGGTCGACAAGCCCTTCGGCCAGCCGCTGATCCAGACGCGTCATGGCATCGGCTACCGGATCGCCGCGCCGGAGGGCGCCGCGGGCTGAGCAGCGCGACCTGCCGCCGCATCGGCGGCGGCAGGCTGCAGGGTCTGTCAACGCTATCGGCATGGGTCGCGCCCGTCCTGCCGCCGCCGAAGGCGGCGTCATCGCTCGGTCGCGTGCGGACGCACGGTTCCTCGCTCTTGCTTGCCTGCAACGCCGGCAGGGCGGGCGCGACCCATGCCGATAGCCATAACAGGCCCTAGACTGGCGGCCGTTTTGTCCGCCGACCCGAACCGACGATGGCGAGCGCCCGTCCCACCCCGCGCCCGCGCGGCCGCACGCGCTACCGGCGCCGGCTGCGCAGCCGAATCATCCTGGGCTTCGTGCTGCTGGGCTTCAGCCTGACGCTGCTGCTCGCCTGGACGACCAACTGGGTGCGCGAGGATGTCGAGGACGAGCTCGTCACCGACGTCATGAACCGCAACATCGACGAGTTCGCCAAGCGCTTCTACTCGGATCCCACGCGCAATCCCGACCTGCCGGTGCAGCAGATGTACGCGCGGGTGGTCAAGCGCGAGGACTTCGCCAAGCTCCGGCAGGAAGAGCCCGACTGGTACGAGCTGCCCGACGGCATCCACACCGTCAGCGGCACCAACGACGACGGCTCGCCTTTCGCCTACCGGCTCGCGGTGCGCAAGACGCCCAACGAATGGTTCTTCCTCGCCTACGACATGACCGAGGCCGAGAAGGGCCGGCGGAAGTTCAACCGCGCACTCGGCGCGGTGATCATCGTGTTCACGGGGTTGTCGGCGCTGATCGGCTGGTGGTCGGCCTCGCGCGTGATGAGCCCGGTGCTGGAGCTGGCCAAGCGGCTCAAGCGCTCGCGCGCGGGGCTGGCCGAGCCGCTGGCGAACGATTTCGCCGACGACGAGGTCGGCCAGCTCGCGGCGGCGCTGGATGACTACTCGGCGCGCCTGACCGAAGTGGTGCAGCGCGACCGCGAGTTCAATGCCGACGTCAGCCACGAGCTGCGCACGCCGCTGGCCGTGATCCGCGGCGCGATCGAGCTCCTGCTGGCCAAGCCGGACCTGGACGAGAAGACCCGCGGCAGGCTGCTGCGCATCCAGCGCGCCGAGCAGCAGTGCACGGACCTCATCAGCGCGCTGCTGCTGCTCTCGCGCAATGAGCGCGGGCAGGGCACGACGGACGTCGCCCGCGTCGCCGAGCAGCTGCTGGACGCGCACCGCGCGCAGCTGGGCGGCAAGCCGGTGGCGCTGCGCGTCGAGGGGGGGCGCGGGCTGATGGCCGATGCCCCCGAGGCAGCCGTCGCCGTCGCGCTGGGAAACCTCATCGGCAATGCCGTGAAGTACACGGCCGAAGGCGAGGTGGTGGTGCGCCTGCATCCGCGCGCGGTGGAGGTGATCGACTCCGGGCCGGGCCTCAGCGCCGAGGACGCCGCGCGCCTGTTCGAGCGCGGCTATCGGGGCACGCATGCCGGGCATTCGCAGGGGGGCGGCATCGGCCTGTCGATCGTGCGCCGGCTCTGCGACCTCTACGGCTGGGACGTGCGGGTGCGCCCCGGCGAAGCGCGGGGCGTGGTGGCCAGGCTCACCTTCGGCTGAGCGGGCAGCCTCGGCTCAGGGCCCGGGGCCGCGCGCGAGGCCCCGTGGGGGCAACCAGAACCACCAGGTCCCCACCGCGCAGGCCGCCACGGCCGCGAGCAGGGCCGGCATCGCGAACGCCAGAAGCGTGCGCGACCCGCGCAGGGCAGGCGGCATGCGGATCAGTCGTCGACCAGCGGCTCGAGCCAGCCGTAGCGGTCGGGTGTCGACCCGTCGAACAGGCCGAAGAACAGCTCCTGGATGCGTCGCGTCACCGGGCCCGGCTTGCCGGCGCCGACCTGGCGGCCGTCCACCGAGCGGATCGGCGTGATCTCCGCGGCGGTGCCGCACATGAACAGCTCGTCGCAGAGATAGAGGTACTCGCGCGGGAGGTCACGCTCGATCACGTCGATGCCGGCATCGCGCGCCAGCATCATGATGGTGTTGCGCGTGATGCCGTTGAGCAGCGCGGCGCTGACCGGCGTGGTGTGCAGCGCGCCGTCGAACACGAGGAACAGGTTTTCGCCCGCGCCCTCGCTCAGCAGGCCGGTGGAGGCCAGGGCGATGCCCTCGCCGAAGCCCAGGCGCCGCGCCTCGCGCGCGACCAGCTGCCCCGAGAGATAGTTACCGCCGGCCTTGGCGCCTGCGGGAAGCGTGTTGGGCGCGAAGCGCTGCCAGCTGGAGACGCAGGCGTCGATGCCCTGCTCGAGCACGCCCTCGCCGAGGTAGGCGCCCATCTGCCACGTGGCGACGGCGACGTCGGTCGGCGTATCGGCCGAGAGCCCGAAGCCGCCCAGCCCGCGATAGGCGACCGGACGCAGATAGGCCTGCTCCAGCCCGTTGCGCAGGACCACCTCGCGGCAGGCCACGTTGATCTGCTCGAGCGTGTAGGGCATGGCCATGTCGTAGATCTTCGCGGACGCGAAGAGACGGCGGTTGTGGTCGGTGAGGCGGAAGATCGCCGGGCCGCCCGGCGTGCGGTAGCAGCGGATTCCCTCGAATACCGAAGAGCCGTAATGCAGCGCATGCGACATCACGTGGGTGGTCGCCTCGGCCCAGGGCTTGATGGAGCCGTTGTGCCAGATCCATTCGGGGTAGTGCATGCGCGGTTCCGGTAGGGGAAAACCGGCCTATTGTGCCGCGTCGCCGCCTGGCCCGCTCAGTCGACGGCAGGCGATGGCGCGGGCGCGTCGCCGTCCCCGTCCGCCGCATCGGTGTCTTCCGCCCGCGGATCGGGCCTGGGCGCGGCCGGGCGCGGCGCGCCACCGAGCGTCACCCACCAGCAGTCGAGGTGGCGGCGCAGGCCGAGCACCGCGCGTATGGGTGTGCTGCCGTTCGCCGAGGTCTGCTCCAGGCGGAAGCCGATCGGCGCGCGACGCCGCGGGTAGGCCAGGTCGTCGCCATCGGGCCAGATGGGCTGGAGGTCCACCAGCGGGCGATCGACGATCGCCTGCAGCCGGCGCATCACGTCATAGCCCTGGCGCGTGGACATGCCGGACCAGTGGTACACGCTCGCCAGGCGGTTGACGTCGCGCGACTCGAGCGCGGCGCCCACTTCGAAGTAGAGGTCGCGCAGGGTGCGCGGGCAGGCGATGCGGTGGCTGCGCATCTGCACCTGGCCGGGCGGCGGGGCGGCGCGCTCGCGCGCGCCCAGCGTTTCGCAGCGGCGGTCGGTGTAGACGGTCTGGCCGTCGCGGAACTCGCATCGCCGCACCTGCGCGCCGGCATCTCGGATACCGGGCAGCAAGGCGGGCGCGAGCAGGAGCAGGGCGGGCAGGACGCGGGGCACCCGCGCAGCGTAGCCGCAGGCGGGCGTCCCGGGTTGCGAGGCCGGTCAGAAGCGCATGAAGTAGCAGCCCGCGTACTGCTGCACGTTCAGCTGCAGGCTGCGGGGGCCTTCATCGGCCTGCAGGCTCACCAGCAGGCTGCCCGCGTCGGGCTCGGTCATTTCGCCCGAGGCATCGGCGAACTGCAGGCCCGTCGACATCGAGTGCACCTGCGCACCGAGCAGCTGCGCGCGCGTGAGGGCCTCGAGCTGCTTCATCACCGGTACCGCCTGCTCATGGGTCATGCCGACCCAGTGGTAGCTCTCGGCCAGCCGGTTGACGTCGCGCAGGCCCATCGAGGCCTGCACGTCCATGGCCAGTTGCATGGGCGAGCGGGCGCAGCCGGCCGCCAGCGAGCGACGTCCAGCGGGCATGCCCTGGGCGGCAGGAGCGCCGACATCGAGCGCGCCGTCCGCGGCGGTATCCGTCGCGAGCGATGCGTCCGACAGCCGCAGGCCGAGGTCGGTCGACATGGCCTCCGCCTGCGCACCGAAGGCGTCGCAGGGCTTGTCGGTATAGACCACGCTGCCGTCGGGCGCGCGGCATTTCTGGATGCCGGTATAGCCGGCCTGGACGTCGCGGGCCGCCGGTGCCGTGAGCGCGGCGGCGACCGCGAGGGCGATGGCGAAGGACGTCGTTTTCATGGCATGCACCTGCGTATTCGTTGCAGGTCATGCTCGAAACCACGTCGTCAACGCGAAGTGGGATACGGGCCGCGGGACTGAACCGCCACGCAACCGCACCGCCGCCGGTCAGCGAAGGTTTGCCAAAACGTTCAGTGTCGGTTTCGACAGGTTGAGCGTGTAGAAGTGCAGCGATGGCGCACCGCCGTCGAGCAGGCGCCGGCACAGTTGCGCCACCACCTCCGCGCCGAAGGCGCGCACGCTTTCGGCGTCGTCGCCGAAAGCCTGCATGCGCTGCGCGATCCAGCGCGGGATCTCCGCGCCGCAGAGTTCGGAGAAGCGGCGGATCTGGCTGAAGTTCGCGATCGGCATGATGCCGGGCACGATGGGGATGTCCAGGCCCTGGCGGCGCACGTCGTCGACGAAGCGGAAGTAGGCGTCGGCGTTGTAGAAGTACTGCGTGATCGCGCCGTCGGCACCCGCCCGTACCTTGCCCACGAAGTTCCTGAGGTCCACCTGCGCGTCCCGCGCCTGCGGATGCATTTCCGGGTAGGCGGCGACCTCGATGTGGAAGTGGTCGCCCGTCTCCTCGCGGATGAAGCGCACCAGCTCGTCCGCGTAGCGGAACTCGCCGGCGCTGACCATGCCCGAGGGCAGGTCGCCGCGCAGCGCCACCAGGCGCCGTGCGCCGAGCGCGCGGTAGAGCTTGAGCAGCCCGCGGATCTCCTCGCGCGAGCCGCCCATGCAGGTGATGTGCGGGGCTGCGTCGAAGCCGCCGGCGCGCAGCTTCTGGATGGTCTCGGGCGTGTGGCTCAGCGTGGAGCCGCCCGCGCCGAAGGTCACGCTGACGTACTCGGGCGCATGCGCCTTGAGGCGGGCGACCGTCTTGTCGAGCTGCGCATGCTGCTCGGGCGTCTTGGGCGGGTAGAACTCGAAGCTGATGGGGACCATGGCGCGCCTTCCCGGGGGACGCCGAATTCTATCTCTCCATCGCGATGAAGCGAAACAGGCGTCGGCGACCGCTCGTGGAGGCGCGCGGCCGCTCGTCATTTTCCTGCCGCACCGCGCGGCACCGGCCTGCAGCCTGTGCCCTCACCCGACACGGAGTCCCGCCATGAACCGCATCGCCCGCCTGTACCGCAGCGCCATCCTCGCCCTCGTCGTAGCCAGCGCGGCCGGCATTGCCGACGCCGCGCCCGAGCGCCATCGCGACCTCACCATCGAGGTCGTCGGCCGCGGCCGTCCCGTACTGATGATCCCCGGCCTCGACAGCGCGGCCGAGACCTGGCGGGAGACCTGCGCCGCCCTGCAGCCGGAGGTCCAGTGCCATCTCGTGCAGCTGCCGGGCTTCGCCGGCGCGCCGGCCGCCCGGCATGCCGAATTCCTGCCCGCCATGCGCGAGCAGCTGGTCGACTACGTCCGCGCGAGGAAGCTCGACCGGCCCGCCATCGTCGGCCAC
Source organism: Pseudomonadota bacterium (assembly GCA_049323195.1). GTDB lineage: Bacteria > Pseudomonadota > Gammaproteobacteria > Xanthomonadales > Xanthomonadaceae > Cognatilysobacter. Next base: position 10,016 of record JBMOOW010000043.1, read on the forward strand.
AGCCTGGGCGGCATGCTCGCGCTGCAGGTCTCCATCGCCGCTCCCGACGCGGTGGGCCCGCTGGTGATCGTCGATTCGCTGCCGTTCTTCGCCGCCGCCATGAACCCCGCGGCGACGCCCGAAAACGTGCGCCCGATGGCCGAGGGCATGCGCGCGCAGATGCTGGCCGCCGACGCGGCCACCTACCAAAAGGGCGCCGAGGCGGCATCGCGTGGCATGACGCGCGATGCGGCCCGTGCCGAAACGGTCAAGGCCTGGGGGCGGGCCAGCGATCGCGCCACCACCGCGCAGGCTATGTACGAGCTGATGACGACCGACCTGCGCCCGCAGCTGCCGCAGGTGAAGTCGCCCACGCTCGTGCTGGGCGCCTGGGCCGCCTATGCGCCGATGGGCTCCACGAAGGAATCGACCGCGAGCATCTTCCGCAGCCAGTACGCGAAGCTCGACGGCATGCGGCTGGAGATGAGCGAGGGCGGCTACCATTTCCTGATGTGGGACGACCCGACCTGGGTGCAGGCCAACATCCGAGATTTCCTCGCGGCGCATCCGCAGGCCAAGTGAGTCGTCGATGACGCAGCCCGGTTCCATGCGTTTCTGGATCGCCAACGCCGCCATCTGGGCGGCGTATGGCCTGGTGAGCATCGTCATCGCGCGCGCCTTCGTCGGAGGCGAGGGCGGCAGCGGTTTCACCCTGATCTCGGTGGCGCTTGCGGTGCTGCTGTTCGCCGCCAGCGGCGGGCTGCGCGCGCAGGCCGTCGCGCGCGGCTGGCTCGGGCGCGAGCCGGCGGCGATGGCCTGGCGCCTGCTGCTGGCCGTCGCCGTGCTGGCGGGGCTGGTGCAGGTCGGCGTGGCCATCGCGCTGCGCACGTCGCTGCGCATGGGCTGGGTCGAGCTGCCGCAGGCGACGACGCCCTATTCGCCGGGCGCGGCCTTCGGCTACTGGGTCAATACCGCCATCATCCTGGGGCTGTGGACGGCCGCATGGGCCGGCTGGCGGCTGGTGCGGCGCGCTCGGCAGAGCGAGCTCGCCACGCTGCGCGCGCAGTCCGAGCGCCATGCGATGGAACTGGACGCGCTTCGCGCGCGGCTCAATCCGCATTTCGTGTTCAACGCGCTCAACAACCTGCGTGCGCTCATCCTGGAAGATCCCGGCCGCGCCCGCGAACTGGTCACGCGGCTGTCGTCGACCCTGCGCCATGCGCTCGAGCACAGCCAGCGCGAGTGGACGACGCTGGGCGAGGAGGTCGCCGTGGTGCGCGACTACCTCGCCGTCGAGCAGGTGCATTACGAGGAGCGGCTGCGGCCACGGATCGACGTGCCGGCAGATCTGCACGGTGCGCGGCTGCCGCCGATGGCCCTGCAACTGCTGGTCGAGAACGCGATCAAGCATGGCATCTCGCGCACCGCGGGCGGGGGCGAGCTGGGCATCGCCGCCTCGCGGGTCGACGACCGGCTGCTGCTGCGCGTCGCCAACCCCGGGCGCATCGCCGGGGAGGGCGACGGTACCGGCGTCGGCCTGGCCTTCCTGCGCCATCGCATCGAGGGCATCGGCGGGCGTTTCTCGCTGGACGAAGACGAGGGACGGGTGATCGCCACCCTGGAGATCCCGCAATGACCCTGCGCGTGCTCATCGTCGACGATACCCGGCTGGCGCGGCAGGAGCTGCGCACGCTGCTGCGCGACATTCCGGGCGTGGAATGCGCGGGCGAGGCGGACGACGTGCCGGCCGCCCGCGAGGCCATCGAGCGCCTGCGGCCCGACGTCGTCCTGCTGGACATCCAGATGCCGTCGGGCACCGGCTTCGACCTGCTCGAACAGCTCGACGCCGCGCCGGCGATCGTCTTCACCACAGCCTACGACCAGTACGCCGTGCGCGGCTTCGAGGCCAACGCGCTCGATTACCTGCTCAAGCCCGTGCAGGCCGACCGCCTCGCCGCGGCGCTGGCGAAGGCCAGGCCGCTCGCGCCGACGTCGCCTTCGCCGCGCGAACTGCTGCGTGCCGACGACCAGGTCTTCCTGCGCGACGGCGAGCGCTGCTGGTTCGTGCAGCTCGGCCAGATCAGCCGCATCGAGGTCGACGGCAACTACGCCACCGTGCATTTCCGCGGTGAGAAGGCGATGCTCGGGCGCAGCCTCGCCACGCTCGAATCGCGGCTGGACCCGGCGCTGTTCTTCCGCGCCAACCGCAGCACGCTGGTGAACCTGCGGCTGGTGGCCGCGATCGACCTCGCGGTGGGCGACGGCTACACGCTCACGATGAAGGACGGCGCGGAGGTCGAGGTATCCCGGCGCCAGGCGCGCGAACTTCGCGAGCGGCTGGCCCTGTAGCGGCGCTCAGCGCGGCGCGGCCACCAGGGTCGCCCCGCCGCCCGACGACGCGGGTGCCTGCGCGCTGGCGGTCGAGGCGGCCGGCATCGGCCGCGGGCCGAGCAGCACGAAGGGCAGGCCTTCGACCTGCAGCTCGCCCGGGGTGAACCAGGTCATCGTGGACGACGGCGTGGCCGCGCCCATGGCGATCACGCGGCTGGAAAAGCCGGCCTTGCGCAGCACCTCGTCGGTCTCGCGGTCGTTGCGCTCCATCAGCTGCTGGCGCAGCGCGTCGGGGATGGGCAGGTCCGGGTCGAGCGAGCTGCGGTGCAGGCCGATGCGCGAATCGGCGGTCATCTCGCGCGAGCGTGCGGTCGCGAACAGCAGCACGCAGGCGCTGGCGCACCGGCCTTCCACGCGCACCGTCATGCCGCGCCCGTTGAACAGCTCGCCGATGCGGATCGCCGGCGCCCGCATGCCCCCCGGGCTGCGCACCACCACGCGCTCCAGCCGCGGGTTGCGAGCCACCGCCGCGCGCACGTCCGGCTCGAGTTCCGGCCCGAACACGCCGTCGACGTACAACGTGCGCTCGGCTTCCGACACCGTCACGGAGGCGTTCTCGAGATCCACGGCCGAGCCTGCCGCCGCCGCTGCCGTCGATACCGCCAGGACCACGCCCCCCGCGATCCACGCCAATGAACGCTTCACACCCGCTCCCCTGATTCCACACTCCCCACGACCGGTATCGTCGCGGATGCTCCAGGTCTTTACGTGCCTTCTATCACGTTTGTGACTTTCGGCCGCATGGAATCACGGCCGCTTCACGTGCCGGGTGGTGGGAAGCGGCGCGTCGTGCCCATCGGGCTCACAAAAAGGAAGGTAATTCCTAGCCAAACCGGACCAACTCCGAGAGGATTTGGTCATGAAGCGGTGCCCGATATGCAGAGGTTGCAGGCACTACCAGCTGGGCGATGGGCGGCTGAAGTGCCGCGCATGTGGCCA
>JBMOOW010000044.1:0-13321 GCA_049323195.1 Pseudomonadota bacterium
CGCCCGACGGTGCGCAGCTGCTCGTGCGCCATTCCGACAGCTACCTGCCGCCGCAGCTCGCCGTGGTGGATGCCAATGGCGCCGCGCGCGATCTCACCGACACGCGCAGCGCGCAGTTCAAGGCGATCGACTGGATCACGCCGGAGATCGTCAGGATTCCCAGCAGCGACGGCGCCGGCACGGTCTGGGGCAAGTACTACGGCCCGTCGAGGCCCGAGCCCGGCAGGAAGTATCCGATCGTGATGTTCGTGCACGGCGCGGGTTACCTGCAGAACGTGCACGACAAGTACCCCACCTACTTCCGCGAACAGATGTTCCACAACCTGCTGGTCGACGCCGGCTACATCGTGCTCGACCTCGACTTCCGCGCCTCCGAGGGCTACGGCCGCGACTGGCGCACGGCGATCTACCGGCAGATGGGCACGCCCGAGCTGCAGGACTACCTCGACGGCCTGGCCTGGCTGGGCCGCGAGAAGCAGGGCGACACCTCGCGCGCGGGCATCTACGGCGGCAGCTACGGCGGCTTCATGAGCTTCATGGCGCTGTTCAAGAAGCCCGGCACGTTCAAGGCCGGTGCCGCGCTGCGCCCGGTCACCGACTGGTCGCAGTACAACCACGAGTACACCGGCAACATCCTCAACACGCCCGAGCTCGACCCCGAGGCCTACCGGCGCTCCTCGCCCATGGAGTTCGCGCAGAACCTGCAGGACCACCTGCTGATCGCGCACGGCATGATCGACGACAACGTCTTCTACAAGGACTCGGTGATGATGGCCCAGCGTCTGATCGAGCTGAAGAAGGACAAGTGGGAGCTCGCGAGCTATCCGATGGAGCGCCATGCCTACGCGCACCCGGAGGCCTGGTACGACCAGTACCGCCGCATCCGCGAGCTGTTCAGGGAGGCGCTGGGTCAGTAGTCAGTCCGACAGCTGGCGGCGCAGCGCCTCGAGGCCCTCGAGGCGCTGGCGCAGCGCGCTCTCGCGCCTGCGCCCCCACAGCAGGGACACGGCCACCAGCGGCAGGTTGCCCAGCGCGACGATCCACCAGCGCCCGGGCGACAGGCCGTCGATCCAGCCCGCCACGTGCGCCAGGCCGAGCGCCGCGACCGCCACGGCGAGTGCGATCATCACCGCCGTGTTGACGCGCCAGAAGCGCACCGAGGCCTGCACGCGTTCGATCTGCGATGCGATGAGCGTGTCGGGGGCCAGCGCGGCGCGGCGCCACTGCGGCGGCCATCTTGAGCTGGATGCCGAAGACTGAGGGTCGGACGGGGTCGAGCGCGAGGACATCGATGGCAGGCTTCGGTGCAGGCTTATCCATGTAGTCGCCCGCGACGCGCGAAACCTGACATCGACGATCCCGAACCGACCTCGCGCGCGGTTCGGCGCCGAACCGGTTCAGGCTCCGCAGGTTACGCCCGCACGGAGGCCTTGCCACAATGCGCGTCCGGCGCCCGGGGAGGGCGCCGCTGCCACCAGGACCCTTCATGACGCCGAACCGGATTCGCCTTCTCGCGCTCGCATGCGCGATCGCCCTCAGCCCCGCCCTCGCCAGCGCACAGGTGCCCGCGGCTCCGCCCGCTGCCGCCGTCGCACCCGCGCTTGCCGTGCCCCGGGGCGTCAGCGCCGGCCCCTGCATCGAGGGCATCTGCGAGTACCGCCTGGCCAATGGCCTGCGCGTGCTGCTGTTCCCGGACGCGAGCAAGCCCACCGTCACCGTGAACATCACCTACGGCGTGGGCTCGGTGCACGAGAACTACGGCGAGACCGGCATGGCGCACCTGCTGGAGCACCTGCTGTTCAAGGGCACGCCGAAGCACCGCGAGATTCCCGCGGAAATGAAGAAGCGCGGCATCGGCTACAACGCCACCACCTCGCTGGACCGCACCAACTACTTCGGCTCCTTCCCGGCCAGCGACGAGACGCTGGCCTGGCTGCTGGCGCTGGAGGCCGACCGCATGGTCAATTCCTTCGTCGCGAAGAAGGACCTCGACAGCGAGATGACCGTGGTGCGCAACGAGCTGGAGGCCGGGGAGAACAATCCCGGCGGCGTCCTCGCGCAGCGCGTGCGCGCCACGGCGTACCAGTGGCACAACTACGGCAACACCACCATCGGCGCGCGCAGCGACGTCGAGAACGTGCCGATCGAGCGCCTGCAGGCCTTCTACCGGACCTGGTACCGCCCGGACAACGCGACGCTGGTGGTCGCCGGCCGCATCGATCCGGCACGCACGCTGGCGCAGGTCGCAAAGGCCTTCGGCCCCATCAGGCGCCCCGCCACCGCGCTGCCGCGTTTCTACACCATGGATGCGGCGCAGGACGGCGAGCGCGAAGTCACCGTGCGCCGTGCCGGCGACCTGCGCATCGCCATGCTCGCCTATCACCTGCCCGCCTACACGCATCCCGACAGCGCCGCGCTCAGCGTGCTGTTCAACGTGCTCGGCGACGTGCCCACCGGGCGCCTGCACAAGGCGCTGGTCGAAACCAAGCTCGCCGCGGGCGTCGGCGCGGGCCCCGGCCTCATGCGCGATGCGGGCCTGGCGTCGATCATCGCCGCGTATCCCAAGGACGGCGATCCGGCCAGGGTCGAGGCCGAGCTGTTGAAGCAGATCGAGGACATCGCCGCGCGCCCGGTCAGCGCGGACGAGGTCGCGCAGGCCAGGCAACGCATCGCCAACGGCTTCGAGCTGATGATGACCGACGTCAACGCGGTGGGCATGTCGCTCACCTCCGGCGTGGCCAATGGCGACTGGCGCCTGCCCTTCCTGCAGCGCGACCGCATCGAGAAGGTCACCGCCGACGAGGTCAACCGCGTGGCGCGCACCTACTTCAAGCCCAGCAACCGCACGCTCGGCCGCTTCGTGCCCACGCAGGCGCCCGACCGCGTCGAACTGCCGCCCGCGCCCAGCGCGGAGAGCGTGCTCGCCGGCTACACCGGCAAGGCCGCGGTGGCGGCGGGCGAAGCCTTCGAGGCGACGCCCGAGAACATCGACAAGCGCACGCAGACGTTCACGATCGGCGATGGCCTGAAGGTCGCGCTGCTGCCCAAGGACACGCGCGGCGACACCGTGGTGGTGAGCGCGACCTTCCGCTTCGGCGACGTCGACACGCTCAAGACCAGCCCGTCGCCGGCCGGCAGCTTCGCCGGGCAGCTGCTCTCGCGCGGATCGAAGGCGATGACGCGCGAGCAGATCGCGCAGCGCTTCGAGGCGCTGCGCACGGAATGGTCGGTGGGCGGCGGCCTGCAGGCTGCGAGCATCGGCCTGACCTCGCGCCGCGAGACCGTGGGCGACGCGCTCGCGCTTGCGGCCGACCTGCTGCGCAACCCCGCCTACACCGAGTCGGAATTCGAGCAGGCGCGCATGCAGGCGATCACCGGCGTGGAGGCGGCACGCAAGGAGCCGGGCACGCTCGCCGCGCAGGCGATGGGCGAGCACTTCGACATCTGGCCGAAGGACCACCCGCTTCGTCACCGCTCCATCGACGAGTCCATCGCCGAGCTGCGCGCGCTGAAGCTCGACGACGTGCGACGCTTCCACGAGCGCTTCTATGGCACCGCCGAGGGCGAGATCAGCGTGGTGGGCGATTTCGACCCCGCCGCGATGCGCGCGCAGCTGGAGGCGCTGTTCGCCGGCTGGCGCGCACCGGTGCGCTTCGCGCCGATCTCCACCCGGCATGTCGACGTCGCGCCCGAGCGCGAGCGCATCGAGTCGCCGGACAAGGCCAATGCCGTGGTGCTGGCACGCCACAACATCTCGCTCAACGATCGCGACCCCGACTACCCGGCGCTGCTGGTCGCCAATTCCATCCTCGGCGGCGGCGGCATGAAGTCGCGACTAGGCGACCGCATCCGCCAGAAGGACGGCCTGAGCTACGGCGTGGGCAGCAGCATCGCCGCCGACGCGAGCCGCGAGGGGCGCGACGACGCCGGCTACCTCGCCGTGCAGGCCATCGCCGCGCCGCAGAACGCGGAGAAGGTCGAAGCCGCGCTGCGCGAGGAACTTGCACGCTTCGTGCGCGAGGGCATCACCGCCGAGGAGCTGCGCGACGCGGTCTCCGGCCTGCTCACCCAGCGCCGGCAGGCGCGTGCCTCCGACGGCAACGTGGCCGGCGCGCTCGTGTCCAACCTCTACTACGGCCGCGACATGCAGTACCACGCGACCCTAGACGCGCGCCTGGCGGCGCTCACGGTCGAGGAGGTCAATGCGGCAATCCGCCGGCATGTCGATCCGTCGAAGCTGAGCGTGTACCTGGCGGGCGACTTCGCGAAGGCGGCGCAGCCGCAAGGAGCGAAATGACGCATGCCAGCGCCTCGCTTCACGAGGCACTGGCATTCACGGGCGGGCGGGACCGCAACGCCAATCGTGAGAACCCGAGGGGCGGCGCAGGACGCGCGCCATCGGCACCCGAGCCATGGATGGCGAGTGCGCCAACCGCGGTGCCGCATCCGCTTGCGGGCCTTGGGCCCGTCGGGAGCGGCCCGTTCTGTTGGGTACTTCTCTTTGGGCCGGCAAAGAAACGTACGTCGCGCGTGACAGCGCACGAAACGCTGTAGCCGTTGGGAACGCGACACCGAAGGCAACGTCCGTGGATCCCCGCGTTCGCGGGGATGACGGCGGAAGAGGCCGGGAGTTACGACGCTATCGGCGGCCGATGAAAGTCACTGGGTTCCCGCTTTCGCGGGAACGACGGAGTGGGGATGTGGACGGCGGTGAGGGCAACGGCGACGAGAACGCTGTGGCCGCAGGCACGGCGGTGACGGCAGTGCTGTGATTGTGCCGTGGCTGTGCCGTGGCTGTGCCGTGGCTGTGTCGTGGCTGTGTCGTGGCTGTGTCGTGGCTGTCGCTGTTGCTGTTGCTGTTGCTGTTGCTGTGGTGACGTCGATCCCAGTGGAACTAGCAGGGACTTCGTCTTGATTCACTCCGGCAGCCAGTGCCAAACGGAAGACCCGAAGGGCGGCGCGCAGGATGCGCGCCGTCGGCACCCGAGCCATGGAGGGCGAGTGTGCCGATCCCGGCATCGTGTCCGGTCGCGGGCTGCAGACCTGCCGGGAAAGGCCCTTTCTTTGGCTTTTCTTTGGGCCAGCAAAGAAAAGTACCGCGGGCGCGACAGCGCACGAAACGCTGTTGCTCTTAACCACACAACGCGAAGACAACGTCCACGGATCCCCGCGTCCGCGGGGATGACGAGCGAAGCGGCGCACACCGCGATCATGGGCGACCCGCCGCGACGAGTCCGACTCACCGCACCGGTCGCAGCCCGGCACGCACATCGGTGCCGCCGAACGGCCTCAGCGCCGCGGCCAGGCCGCCAGCAGCGCCCAGATCCCGCCAACGCCCGCCACCCACACGGCCGCCGGGATCGACCACAGCCGCGGCCCGCCCGCCTCCAGCCCGTACAGCACCGCCGCGGCGATCAGCAGGCCGGTGCCGAGGATGGCGGCCACCGTGCGCTTCTGCATCTTGCGCACTTCCACGGTGAGCGCCGCGAGGTCCTGCGAGCGCATGCGCAGCTCGTGGCGCCCTTCCACCTGCTGCGTGAGCCAGGCATGCAGCAGGCGCGGCATGTCGGGGGCATGGGTGACCAGTTCGGGCAGGCGCTTGCGGAACTCCGCCGCCAGCCGCTTCGGGCTGTAGCGCTGCACGAGGATGCGCTCCAGCACCGGCCGCGCGACCTGGAAGATGTCGATGCGCGGATCCAGCAGCCGCCCCACGCCCTCGATGTTGAGCAGCGTCTTCTGCAGCAGGATCAGCTGCGGCTGCAGGGTGAGCTCGTAGCGTTGCGCGGTGCGGAACAGCTTGACCAGCACCTCGGCCAGCGAGATCTCCGACAGCGGCCGCGTGAAGTAGGGCTCGCAGACGGCGCGCGCGGCGGCTTCCAGCTCGTCGATGCGCGTGGTGCCCGGCATCCAGCCGGCGTCCACGTGCAGCTGCGCGATGCGCCGGTAGTCGCGGTTGAAGATGGCCATGAAGTTCTCGGCGAGCCAGTACTGGTCCTCGTCCGAGAGCTGGCCCATGATGCCGAAGTCCAGCGCGATGAAGCGCGGGTTCGCGCGCCGCGCCGGATCGCTGTCCACCCAGATGTTCCCGGCGTGCGCGTCGGCATGGAAGAAGTTGTCGCGGAAGACCTGCGTGTAGAAGACCCGCACGCCCTTGGCAGCGAGCGCACGCCGGTCGATGCCGGCCGCGTCGAGCGCTTCGATGTCGTCGGACGGTATGCCGTGCACGCGCTCGAGCGTGAGCACGCGCTCGCCCGAGTGCGACCAGATCACCTCGGGCACGTAGAGATCGTCGCTGCCTTCCCAGAAGCGGCGCAGCAGGCTGGCATTGCCGCCTTCGCGCTGCAGGTCCAGCTCGGCGTCGAGCGTGTACTCGATCTCGCGCACGACCTCCTGCGGGCGGATCTTGTCGGCCGCCGGATGCGTGCGCTCGACGACGCTGGCCAGCGCGCGCAGCAGCGCGATGTCCTCGGTGATCTGCCGGCGGATGCCCGGGCGCAGCACCTTGACCACCACCTCGCGGCCGCTGCCGGGCAGCGTGGCGGCATGCACCTGCGCGATCGAGGCCGAGGCCAGCGGCGTGGTGTCGAAGCTCGCGAACGCCTCGGCGACGGGGCGGCCGAGCGCCTGCTCGACGATGCCGCGCGCGAGTTCGCCATCGAAGGGCCTGACGCGATCCTGCAGCTGCGCGAGCTCGTCGGCGATGTCGGGGGCGATGAGGTCGCGGCGCGTGGACAGGATCTGCCCGAACTTGACGAAGATCGGCCCGAGCTCCTGCAGCGCAAGCCGCAGGCGCGCGCCCCGCGGCAGCGCGGCGATCTCCCTGGACGCGCGCGGCACGAACGGGCGCGCCAGGCGCAGCCAGCGCTCGGCGGGCGTGCCCTCGAGCAGGGCGTCGAGGCGGTAGCGGATCAGCACCCGGCCGATCCGCGTGGCGCGCAGCAGCGGCGTCATGCGGCCGGCCGCCCGCGCGCCTGCAGCCGCGCGATGCGCGCGGCCAGGCGCTCGACGTCGTCGCGCAGGCCGTCCACGTCGTCGAAGAAGGCGTCGAGCTCGGCGCGCGAGAGCACGTCGCGCGACTCGTGCTGCAGGAAGTCGGATGCATTGGTGGCGGCCACGCCGGCCGCGGTCCGCAGGCCGCGCAGCGCGGCCGCGAAGGCCTGCGCGACCTGCACCCCGGCGATGTCGCCGAAGGCGGCGACGAAGGGCTGCTGCCAGTCGGGATCGAAGCGCTCGGCCAGGCGCTGCAGGCGGCGGGCGAGGTCGGCATCGCCTTCGATGCGCAGGCTGCCCACGCCGGGCGCGTCGTCGCGCCGCATGAAGGGCAGCTGCGCGATCAGGCCGCCGAGCGTGGCGCGCACGGAGAGGTCGGCGTCCTCGCCCTCGACCGGGCCGACGCACAGGCGCTCACCGTCGACGCGGACCTGCAGCGCGAGCGGCGGGCTGGCCACGCGCAGGACGAGGCGGCGGCCGTCGAGCGCGCGCAGGCCCTCGCGCGTGTCGGGATCGAGCGCCATGGCGCGGTTGAGCGCGGCTTCCAGCGCACGGCCGGCGAGCGGCTTGAGGGCATTCAAGGGCGACGGGCGCGGATCCATGGCCGCATTCTAGCCGTGCCCGCCGCGGCGCCCGGTGACCGTCGCCCGGGTCAGCGAAGCCCAGCCGGGAGTTCCGCGCCCGGCAGCAACGGAACGCTCCCGGCCCACGCGAATACAGCGCATCCCCGGCGATGCGCGCGATGCCGCGATGCATCCCGGGTGCGCTTCGCTTACCCGGGCTACGTCGCGCCGCCGCAGCCAGCCCATGCGGCACGCAGGCGGGCGAGGCCTTCGTCGAAGGAGACCCGCGGCACGTAGCCGAAGTCACGTCGCGCGGGGCCCATGTCGTACCAGTGCGTGGTCACCAGCTGCTCGGCGAGAAAGCGCGTCATCGGCGGCTCGCCACGCAGCGGCAGCGTGGCCCACAGGCCTTCGCAGACGGCGCCGAGCGCGTAGGCGGCGCGGAACGGGATCGTGCGCTCCACGGCAGGCGCACCGGCCGCCGCGAGCAATGCGTTCATCGTCTCGCGCATCGTGCGCGGCTCGCCGTTGCTGATGAAGTAGGCACGGCCCGCGCAGGCCGCGCCGGGCGCCAGCGCGTCGAGGGCGTCGAAGTGCGCCTGCGCGGCGTTGTCGATGTAGGTGGTGTCGACGTGGTTGCTGCCGTCGCCGACCAGCCGCAACCGCCCGGCGCGCGCGCGCGCGACCAGCCTCGGAAGCAGCTGGTTGTCGCCCGGGCCCCAGATCAGGCGCGGCCGCAAGGCCACCACCGCGAGCGAGGCGTCGTTGGCGGCGAGCACGCGCTGCTCGGCGATCTTCTTGGTCTCCGCATAGGGCGACTTCAGGCCGTCTCCATAGGGCACCGCGCCGGCGCCGAGGCCGGCCACCGGAAACGTGGCCCGGTGGGTGACGCTCGGCGTCGAGGTATGGACCAGGCGCGCGATGCCATGCGCGCGGCAGGCGGCGATGACGTTGTCGGTGCCGGTGACGTTGGCGGCATGGAACTCCGCATACGGCCCCCACGCGCCGGCCTTGGCCGCGTTGTGGATCACCGCATCGCAGCCTTCGGCGGCGGCGAGCACCGCGTCGCGCGAGGTGAGGTCGCCGCGCACCTGCCGCACGCCGATCGCATCGAGCCCGGGGTAGTGACCGCGGTTGAAGCTCACCACCTCGTGCCCGCGCGCGCGCAGCCCGCGGCAGAGCGCCTGCCCGAGGAAGCCACCGCCGCCGGTGACGAGGATCTTCATGCGGACAGCTCCTTCGCGGCCCAGGCCGCGAGCGCCTCGCGGCCGATCTTGGCGTTGTGACGGATGTCGACGGGAAAGCCGGGATGGCGCAGGAAGCAGTCGATTCCGGCGGTGTGCACGTGGCCGCGGCCGATGCCGCGCAGCGCCTGTTCGACGGCGGGCCAGTCCTCGCGCGCCGTGCCTGGCGCGAGCTCCACGCACAGCACGGGCCGCTGCGCGCCCGGCGCACCCACTCCGACCAGCGCGGTCCGTCGCACCTTCGGATGCACGTCGAATACCGGCTCGACCTGCTCGGTGTAGAGCGGCCCCGCGGGCGTCTCGACGCGATGCGTCTTGCGCCCGCAGAACCACAGCCGGCCCTGCGCGTCGAAATAGCCGACATCGCCCATGCGGTGCACGATGCGGCGCGTGCCGTCGGCGAGCACTTCCCCGATCTTCGCCAGCCGCGTCTGCGCCTCGCGCGCGAAGTAGGCGTCGGTGGCGGTGGGCCCGGCCACGGTGATCTCGCCGACCTGCCCCGCCGGCAGCTGGAGCTCCTCCGACCACTCGGCAATCGCCGCGTCGTCGATCCGGATGATGCGCACCTCGTTGGGCGGCACCGGGCGGCCGATGCAGGTGCCCGCGCCCGCCTCGGTGGCCTGGCGCGTGGTCTCGAGCTCGCGGCCCTCGATCACCGCCACCGGCAGGCACTCGGTGGCGCCATAGGGCGTGTAGAAGCCCGCGTCGGCCGGCAGCAATGCGCGCATGCGGGCGACGACGTCGGCCGGCACCGGCGCGCCGGCCGAGGTCACGCGGCGCAGCGTCGGCAGTGGCGCACCGAAGTCGGCCAGCACGCGCATCAGCGCCGGCGAGCCGAAAAGCTGCTGCACGCCGAAGCGTTCGATTGCCGCGTGCAGTTTGCGCGGGTCGGCCTGCGCCGGCCGCGTGGCGTCCATGTCGGGGATGATGGAGGTCAGCCCCAGCGCGGGGCCGAACAGCGCGAACGGTGGAAAGGTCGGGAAGTCGACCTCGCCCTCGCGGATGCCCAGCGCGCTGCGCAGCAGTTCGACCTGCGCGACGAAATGGCGATGCCGGTACACGACGCCTTTCGGTATGCCCGTCGATCCGCTGGTGAACAGGATCGCCGCGACGTCGTCCGGCTGCGTGTCGGCCAGTTGCGGGCCGGCGCCGGTGCCTGCCGCTTCGACGCGCGCGAGCGTGGCGTCGGCCAGCCGTGCCCGTCTGCCCGTGGTGATGCGCAGGCGTGCCGACCGCGACCAGCCCAGCAGCACGCGTGCGACGTGCGCGAGCGGTATGCCGATGAAGGCCTCGGGCGCGGCCTCGTCCAGGCACTGCCTCAGCGCGCGCCGGTCGATGCCGGGGTCGACCAGCACCGGCACGGCGCCGGCCTTGAACAGCGCGAACATCAGCAGGAAGAACTCGGGCGAGGGCCGCACCATCACCACGCAGCGCGTGCCGCGCACCACGCCGCGCCGGGCCAGCCCCGCGGCGATGGCGTCGCTGCGCGCGTCGAGCTGCGCATAGGTGAGCTCGACGTCGTAGCGCGCCAGGCCATCGGGGCCGCGCGTGCCGGGGCAGCGCATCGCGACCTGCGCGCCGCGCTCGCGCGCGAGCCGCGGCAGCGCGGCGGCGATGTTGCAGGGAGAGTCCATCACGGCATTGTCGCGCGCGCGGCGGCAGCGGTGAACCGCGGGCGACCCGGCCGGTGCAGGGGCCTGCCGCGCCCGGGCCTTCACCCGGACCGCGACAGGGTGCGCCCGTCAGCGCGCGGGCGGATGCGCGTCGAGGAACCGCCGGATCGCCGGCACCAGCACTTCGTGCTTGTCCTCGAGCACGTAGTGGTTCGCGTCCTCGAAGGCATGCACCTCGGCCTGCGGCAGCGCGCGGCGGAAGCCTGCGAGGAAGTGCTGGTCGAAGACGAAATCGCGCAGGCCCCAGCCGATGAAGGCCGGGCGATCGGCGAATTCCTGCAGCCGGCGGCCGGCCTCCTCCACCAGCGGCCAGGCGCGATCGCCGGGCGCGAGCGGGATGTCCTGCATGAAGCGGATGGTGGAGATCGCGTTCGACCAGCCGTGGTAGGGGGCGTCATAGGCATCGCGCACCGCGCGCGGCATCGGCCGCGACACGCCGAAACGCGAGGCGCCGCGCGCGAACAGGTTGAAGCGGCGGATCGCCCACGCCCCGAGCGTCGAATCGCGGCCGAGCGAGAGCCGCCACGGCATCGGCTTGGCGGCCGGCAGCGGGAATGCGGCGGTGTTGAGGATGACCAGGCGCTCGACCTGCGGCATGTGCGACAGGGCCCAGCCGAAGCCGATCATCCCGCCCCAGTCGTGCACCGCCAGCGTGACCGGGCCGGTGATGCCCAGGTGCCGCAGCAGCGCCGCGAGGTCCTCGACGCGCGAGGTGAGCGTGTAGTCGTACTCGCCCGCGCGACGCGCCGGCGTGCGCGGCGGCAGCGTGCCGCCGCCGTCGTCGGGCTTGTCGGACAGCCCCATGCCGACGTGGTCGGGCACGATGCAGCGGTAGCGGTCGCGCAGGCCGAGCACCAGGTGGCGCCAGTAGTAGCTCCACGACGGGTTGCCATGGACCATGACCACGACCTCGCCATCGCGCGGGCCCTCGTCGAGGTAGGACATCGAAATGCCCGGCCGCACCTCCATGCGCTGCGGCGTGAACGGGTAGTCGGGAAAGGAGGCAGGTGCCATGCAGGTCATTCCAGGGCCAGCGACGGCTCCAGCGCGGCACGCATCTTAGCCCGCCGCCTTCCTGCGTCGCGTGGGGCTTCGCGGTCTACGCCGGTGGCAGCGCCGGGGCAAGGCGCTCAAACGGCAGCGGGCGAAGCCCAACGCGAGCACGCAACGCGGCCGCTCCGCATCGTGCGAGCTCTTGAAGCGGTCGCGCGCACGCAAACGCGGTCCAGCGCCCGTGCCGCGGGGTTTGCGCTCGACGGGCAGCACGTCCTTTCGCAGGAGGTCGATGTCGCCATCGTCGCGATCGACCCGTCTCACCGGGGCCACGCGGCGGCGTGGCATGTGGAAAAGGACGTCCCGGAAGGCCTTCGCTCCGGCATCGGTGGAGTCGTGCGGGTCGAGCGTGCGGTGCGCGGCGGTCGACAAGGCGTGGTGCACGAGCCAGAGCTCGGCAAGCAGATCGTCGCGGTGCTCGAGGTGACGCTGCTGGCGCAGGGCCCGCTCGGCTTCTTCGGCGTGGGTGGCGAGGAAGTCGAGCAGCGCCTGGGCGATCACAGCGGCTGGGCGCCTTCGCTCAGGATGTCGAGGTAGGCCTGGTAGGCATAGACGCGATGCCGGCGCTGGCCGGTCACCTCGTTGAGGATTCCGAGATCCTGCAAGGTCGTGATGGCGGCGCGGAGCGTCGGGGCGCTGAGCGGCACATCGGGCAGAAGGCGCGGGACATTCGACGCCACGCGGCGCGCGAACTGGTCGAAGACGAGCCCCACGTTCCCAGCCCGCTGGCCCAGCGTCGCGATGCGGGCGCGGTCGCGTGCCAGCAAGGCCAGCAGGCGCTGCGCGGTGTCCACGGCCTGTTGCGCCGTCTCGGCCACGCCGTCCAGGAAGAAGCCCAGCCAGCCTTCCCAGTCGCCGTGCGTGCGGACACGATTGAGGTGTTCGTAGTAGTCCGCGCGGCGACGCTTGAAATAGAGGCTGAGGTAGAGGCTGGGTTCGCGGAGTACGCCTTCGTTGCACAGGACCAGCGCGATGAGCAGGCGCCCCAGGCGGCCGTTGCCGTCGCTGAAGGGGTGGATGGTCTCGAACTGCACATGCGCGAGCGCCGCCTTCACCAGCGGCGGCATCTCGCTGGACGGAATGTGGAGAAAGCGCTCGAGCGCGGCCAGCAGGTCGGGCAATGCATCCGGCGGCGGCGGAACGAAGTGGGCCAGCGCGGGCGTGGCGCCACCCACCCAGACCTGGCCGGGACGGAATTCGCCGGGCAGCTTGCCGGCCCCACGCCCACCGCGCAGCAGCACGGCATGCGTCTCGCGCAACAGGCGCAGCGACAGGGGAAAGTCGTCCTCGCGCAGCCGCCTCAGCGCGTGGTTGAGCGCGGCGACGTAGTTGGACACCTCTTCGGTGTCGTCGGCCGGCACGCCAGGCGCTTCGCCCAGCTCGAACAGCAGCAGGTCCGACAGCGAGGACTGCGTACCCTCGATCTGCGAGGACAGCAGCGCCTCCTTGCGGACGTACTGGTAGAGGAACAGTTCGGGGTCCGGCAGCATCAGGGTGATGCCGTCGAGGCGTCCCAGCGCCTGGTCAGCGCGTTCCTTGCGTGCGACGAGGTCGCCGGCCGCGTAGTCGAGCGGCGGCCGGGGTGGCAAGGGGGCGGGGACGAAGGCCTGATAGCGGCTGCCGGCCAAGCTGCCAGAAACGTAATGGCCTGTGGTCCTTTCAGGCATGGTTTCTCCTGATTCCCCACATTACGCATCCAGCGTTACGAGCCGGTAGGGCAGCGGCGGCGTACGGACCGCGACATAGAGCAGGCGCGGCACCATTGCCGCCATGTCGAAGCGGCGGTTGAAGCGGTAGC
>JBMOOW010000045.1:0-13263 GCA_049323195.1 Pseudomonadota bacterium
GTTCCGGCGCCTCAAGGGCTTTCGCCGCATCTTCTCTCGCTTCGAGAAACTCGACGTGATGTTCGTCGGCTTCATCAGCTTTGCACTGATCGCCGATGGGCTGCGTTTGTGTTAACAGGCCCTAGCGCGCCTTCGCTTTCGCCGCGTCATGCGGCTCTGCTAACGTCGAGGCATGGCCGTCGGCATCCTGCTCGTCACCCACCAAGGCATCGGCAGTGCCCTGCTGGACGTCGCGCGCCACCTCATCGATCCACTGCCGCTGCGGGTGGAAGTACTGGAAGTTCCATTCGAAGCGGATCTGGACATCGTACTGCCGCTGGCCACGGCGGCACTGCGGCGCGCCGACACGGGCGACGGCGTGCTGCTGATGACCGACCTGTACGGCGCCAGCCCCAGCAACCTCGCCGCGCGCGTTTCGCGGCTGGGCACGCCGGCGCGACGCGTCTCCGCTGTGAGCCTGCCGATGCTGCTTCGCGTGCTCAACTACGCGGAGCTCGGCCTCGACGAGCTTCCGGCGATCGCGGCCGCGGGCGGTCGCAACGGCGTACTGCTGGACGACGCCTGATGGGTAGCGGGTGATCGCCAGCAGGCCGCTCCTGCCCGGCGCACCACCGGCGACCACGAACCGAAAATCACGAATCACGAATCACGAACCGGCGACCCATGATCGAACGCGAACTCCTCGTCTCGAACCGCCTCGGCCTGCATGCCCGGGCCACCGCGAAGCTGGTGCAGCTGCTCTCGCAGTTCCGCAGCGCCTGCACGCTGACCGCGAAGGGGCGCGAGGTGAACGCCAAGAGCATCATGGGCGTGATGCTGCTGGCCGCCGGCCAGGGCACGCCGGTGAAGCTGCGCGTGGAGGGCGAGGACGAGCAGGCGGCCGCCGACGCCGTCACCGCGCTGTTCGAACGCCGCTTCGACGAGGACAGCTGACCGCATGCGGCAGACACTGCACGGGCAGGGCGCTTCGCGCGGCATCGCGCTGGGGCGTGCACGCGTGCGCCTGCCGCATGCGCTGCAGATCGCCGAACAGCGCATCCCGCCCGAGGCGGTGGACGCGGAGCTGGCGCAGCTGCACGGCGCGATCGCGTCGGTGCGCGCCGAGATGCACACCCTGCGAGCGCGCCTGCACGGTGCGCTCGCGGCCGAGGTCGGCGAGTTCCTCGACATGCACGCGCTGCTGCTCGACGACCCCGAGCTTCTGCAGGGCCTCGACGCCCTGGTGCGCGAGCAGCACTTCTCGGCCGACTATGCCCTGCGCCTGCAGCGCGACCGCCTTGCCGGCGTGTTCGAGGCCATGGACGACCCCTACTTCCGCAGCCGCGTCGAGGACATTGACCAGGTCATCGGACGCATCCATGCCGCGCTGCACCGCCGCGACTGCGAGCTGCGCGGCTTCGCCGGTGAGGTGCTGGTGGCCGAAAGCGTGGCACCGGCGGAGATGGCGCAACTGCGCGCGCAGGGCGTCGTCGCCATCGTCACCACCGGCGGAAGCCCGCTCTCGCACAGCGCCATCCTGGCGCGCAGCCTGCACCTGCCGCTGGTGGTCGACACCGCGCAGGCGCTGGAGCGCATCAACGATGGCGATGCGCTCATCGTCGACGGGGGCAGCGGGAACGTCGTCGTCGAACCCGATGCCGACGACCTGCGGCGCCACCGTGCCCGCGAACGCGGGAGCGCGCGCGAGCGCCGCGAGCTGGCACGCCTGCGCCGCGAGCCCACGCGCACCCGCGACGGCGTGGACGTGCGCCTGTTCGCCAACGCGGAGTCGCGCGAGGACGTGGCCGAGGCCTATGCGCTGGGCGCGGCGGGCATCGGCCTGTACCGCACGGAGTTCCTGTTCCTGCAGCGCAATACGCTGCCCGACGAGGACGAGCAGTTCCGTGCCTATCGCGACGTGGTGATGGGCATGAACGACCGCCCGGTCACCATCCGCACGCTCGACGTCGGCGCCGACAAGGTCGACCGCACCGGCCTTGCCCTGCGCGACGAGCCCAACCCCGCGCTCGGCCTGCGCGGCGTGCGGCTCTCGCTGGCGCGGCGCGGCCTGCTGCACACGCAGTTGCGCGCCCTGCTGCGCGCCTCGGCCTACGGCCGCATCCGGCTCCTGGTGCCGATGGTGACCTGCCGCGAGGAGATCCTCGAGGTGCGCGCGGAGATCGCGAACGCCACGCAGGCGCTTCGCCGGGATGGCCACGAGATCGCCGAGGACGTGCCGCTGGGGGTGATGATCGAGGTGCCCGCTGCGGCGCTCGCCCTGCCCGCCTTCGTGCGCGACGTCGACTTCATCGCGCTGGGCACCAACGACCTGGTGCAGTACCTCCTGGCCACCGACCGCAACCACGAGGGCCTGGGCCGCCTGTACACGCCGCTCCACCCGGCGGTGATCCGCGTTCTGCGCGACGTGATCCGCATCGCCCGCCGGGCCTCGCGCCCGGTATCGGTCTGCGGCGAGATGGCCGCCGCGCCCGACTACGCCCCGCTCCTGCTCGCCCTGGGGCTCACCGACTTCTCGCTGCATCCGGGCACGATGCTCGAGGTGCGCCAGCGCATCCGCGGCTGCGACTTCGCCGCCCTCCAGGCCCGCGCGCCGGCGCTGGTGCGGGCGCGCGACCGCCGGGCGCTGGAGCAGTGGCTGGCCTCCGCGCGCGGCTGAAGCCCGTGCGTTCGGTTGTCGCACGTCCACGCGCGCAGCGATAATGCGCGCATGAACCTCTGACGACGGTCGTGTATCGCGGCGCGCACGCCGGCGGATGCGGCCCATCCAAGCAGGCCCCGCCTGCCCGAGCCGGAACCCGCGCATGGCCGAATCCGTCCGCCACGAGAAGACCGCGCGGCAGCTGAGGCTGCTGTCCGACGCGCTGGACAGCGGGCGCCTCGGCCCCGTGCGGCGCCTGGTCAACACGCTCTCGCCCGCCGAGATCGGCAACCTGCTCGAGTCCCTTCCGCCGGCCAAGCGCACGGTGGTCTGGGGCCTGGTGGACGCCGAGGACGATGGCGAGGTGCTGGTGCACGTCGGCGACGAGGTGCGCGAAGGCCTGCTGGCGGAGATGGACCCGGACGAGATCGTCGCCGCGGTCGAGGACCTCGACATCGACGACCTCGCCGACCTGGTCGAGGACCTGCCCGATGCGGTCATCGAGCAGGTGCTGCTGTCGATGGACCGCGAGAACCGCGAGCGCCTGGAGCAGGTGCTCTCCTACCCGGAGGACACCGCCGGCCGCCTGATGAACCCCGACGTGGTGACGGTGCGCGCCGACACCACCATCGAGGTCGTGCTGCGTTACCTGCGCCTGCGCGGCGAGCTGCCCGAGCACACCGACCACCTGTACGTGGTCAGCCGCCGCCACCAGTACCTCGGCCGCATCGCGCTGTCGGACCTGCTCACCCGCGAGCCGTCCACGCCGGTGAACCGGCTGGTCGACGACGAGCAGCCGGCCATCTACGTGGGCGAGACCGCCGCCGAGGTCGCGCGCCGCTTCTCGGACTACGACTGGCTCAGCGCGCCCGTGGTCGACGAGAACAACATCCTGCTCGGGCGCATCACCATCGACGACGTGGTCGACATCATCCGCGAGCAGGCCGAGCACCAGGCGCTGTCGGCCGCGGGCCTGGACGAGGACGAGGATCTCTTCAGCCCGGTCTGGCGCGCGATGCGGCGCCGGCTGATCTGGCTGTCGATCAACCTCGGCACCGCGTTCCTGGCGGCCAGCGTGGTGGGACAGTTCGACGCCACCATCGACCAGCTCGTGCAGCTGGCCGTGCTCATGCCCATCGTGGCCGGCATGGGCGGCAACGCGGGCACGCAGGTGCTCGCGCTCATGGTGCGCGGCCTGGCGCTCGGGCAGGTCAGCGCATCCAACGTGCGCGTGCTGCTCTGGAAGGAGATGCGCGTCGCGCTGCTCAACGGTCTGGCGCTGGGCGCGGTCCTGGGCATCGTGGTGCTGCTGTGGTTCAAGATGACGGGGCTGGCGATCGTCATCGCCATCGCGCTCACCCTCAACCTGCTCTTCGCCGCGAGCGCCGGCGTGCTGGTGCCGATCACGCTGCGCCGCCTGGGCTTCGACCCCGCACTGGCCAGCAGCATCTTCCTGACGACGGTGACCGACGTCATGGGCTTTTTCACCTTCCTCGGGCTCGCGACGCTGGTGCTGATCCGCTGAGCACGCAGCCGGAACAGTGATGGAACGCACGCACCGCGGCTTGCGGGCATGGGGTGCGCGGGCAATAGTCGCGACGGGGGAATCGCCGATGATCAGTCACCTGCTCCGCCGCCTGAGGGGACGGCCGGCGCCGCTCGCGCCTTCGCCGCCGGGCGCGCTCGCAATGGACGAAGCGGACCGGCTGCCGGATGCATGCCTCGACGCCGCGGCGCTCGAGCAGGCCTTCGTCGGCTGGGCCTTCGGGCCGGACGGCAACGCGCCGGGCGAAACCGTCTCCGCGGCGGAGGCGCTCGCCTACCTGCAGGCGGTGGCGCGCCGCTTCGACGCGCGCCGCATGCCGCGTCTTCCCGCGCTGGTGCCGCAGCTGCTGGCCAGCATGCGCCGCGAGGATGCCGATGCCGACGACATCGCCGCCCTGCTCGCCCGCGATCCCACGCTCGCAGGCGACGTGATGCGCGTGGCCGGCAGCGCCTACTACTGCCGCGGCGCGGCGCCCGGCAGCCTGCAGCAGGCCGTGCGCGTGCTCGGCGATGCTGGCCTGCGCCAGGTGGTGCTGGGCAGTGTGATGCGCCCCATCCTGCGGGGCGATGCGGGCCCGACGCCGCTGTCGACGGCGGCGCGGCTGTGGTCGCAGTCGGAGGCGCGCACCTGGCTCTGCGGCCGGCTTGCCGGCGCCGACTGCGATGCCGGCGAGGCGCAGCTGGCCGGCATCGTCGCGGGCACGGGCCTTGCCGCGCTGTCGCGCATGGCGCCGCCGGGCCTGCTCGCAGGCGCCGCCGCCGACCCGGATTTCGCTGGCCGCCTGCTCGTCATCGCGCGGCCGCTCACGGTCCGCGCCTGCAGCCACTGGCAGCTGCCGACGCCCGTTCTCGAGGCGCTGGAGCCCGGCACCGATACGCCGCTGGCGCGCGTGCTGACCGCCGCCGACGGCCTGGCCATGGGCTACCGGCTCGTCGAAGCCGGGCAGCTGCCAGCGGACGCGTGGTGGCCCACCGGGCTGGCAATGCAGGACACAGTGGCCGGGCGCTCGACCCTGTTCGAAGCACTGGCGCGCGAAGTCGAGCCGCTGGACGCCGAGGCCGTCCCCGCCTGAGCCTCAGGCCAGGAGCCGCTCCAGCACCGCCATCCGCACCGCCACGCCGTTGGCGACCTGCCGCAGGATCAGCGAGCGGGGGCCGTCGGCCACCTCGTCGGTGATCTCGACGCCGCGGTTGATCGGGCCCGGGTGCATCACCACGGCATCGGCGGCCGCGCGCTGCAGGCGCATGCGGGTCAGGCCGTAGTGACGGTGGTAGTCCTCGAGCGAACCGATCAGGCCCTCCTCCATCCGCTCGCGCTGCAGCCGCAGCATCATCACCGCGTCCACGCCCTCGAGCGCTTCGTCCAGGTCGTGGGTCACCCGGCAGCCGGCCAGCGTGGCGTCGTCGGGGAGCAGCGACGCGGGCCCGCAGACGCGGATCTCACCCGCGCCGAGGATGCGCAGCGCGTGCAGGTCCGAACGCGCCACGCGCGAATGCTTCACGTCGCCCACGATCGCGACCTTCAGCCGCGAGAAGTCGGCGCCCTTGGCCTGGCGCAGCGTGAGCATGTCGAGCAGGCCCTGGGTGGGATGCGCGCTGCGGCCGTCGCCGGCATTGACCAGCGCGGTGCCGGCGCGCGCCTCGCGCGCGAGCGCCGCCACCGCACCGTCGTCGTGGTGACGCAC
The DNA here is from genome assembly GCA_049323195.1 of Pseudomonadota bacterium. Classification (GTDB taxonomy): domain Bacteria; phylum Pseudomonadota; class Gammaproteobacteria; order Xanthomonadales; family Xanthomonadaceae; genus Cognatilysobacter. Next base: position 5,869 of record JBMOOW010000045.1, read on the forward strand.
CACGAAGCCACGCACGCCCATGGCCTCGAGGTTGCGCAGGGTGTCCAGCGCCGTCTCGCCCTTGCGCGCGCTCGAGGTCGACACGTCGAAGTTCAGCACGTGCGCGCCCAGCCGCTGCGCCGCGAGCTGGAAGCTCATGCGCGTGCGCGTGGAGGGCTCGAAGAACAGCGTGCAGACCGCGATGCCGGCCAGGGTTCCGGGATCGCGCGCCGAGTCGGCATGCGCCTGCGCGCGGTCGAGCAGGTCCGTGAGTTGCCCGGGGGTCATGCCCTCGAGCGTGAGCAGGTGCTGCATGGGTGATCTTATCCGGAAAGGGAGGCTTCGAGCTCGACGGCCTCGCCGGGGGCGGCGAGCCAGCGCTCGACGATGACCGCGGCCGCGAGTGCGTCGAGTATCTGCGCGTCGCGGCGCCGCCGCGAGCCCTGCGAGCGCTCGACCGCGAAGCGCTGCGCGGCCTCGACCGAGCTCGAACGCTCGTCGACCAGCTTCACCGGTAGCGCGAACCGCCGCTGCAGTTCCAGCGCGAAGGCGCGCGCGCGCCGCCGTGCGGGCTGGTCGCCGCCTTCGAGCGTCATCGGGTCGCCGACCACGAACGCATCCGGCCGCCATTCGCGGCGCAGCCGCTCGATGGCCGGCCAGTCGGGGCCGCTGGCGTGCACGTCGACCACGGCCACCGGGCGTGCCCCGTTGCCGAAGCAGCTGCCAACGGCGACGCCGATCCTGCGCGCACCGACATCGAAACCGAGGACGGTGGTCGCGCCGGGCATGTCAGGCGTGTCCCGCGTAGTCGGCCAGGCGCGCGAAGTCGACCCCGATGCGGCCCGCGGCCGCCTCCCAGCGCTGCTCCAGCGGCGTGTCGAAGAGCAGGTCCGGATCGGCCGGCGCGGTCAGCCAGCTGTTGTCGACGGTCAGCTCCTGCTCGAGCTGGCCCGCACCCCAGCCGGCACATCCGAGCGCGATCACGGCGTGTTCCGGGCCCTCGCCCCGGGCCATGGCCTCCAGGATCTCGCGGGAGGTGGTGAGCCAGAGGTCTTCGCCGATGGCCAGCGTGGAATCCCAGCGGGTGCCGCCGTCATGGATCACGAAGCCACGCTCGCGATGCACCGGGCCGCCGTTGAGCACGACCTGCGAGCGCAGCGCATCGCTGCCGCCGGACAGGCCCATCTGCTCCAGCACCTCGCCCACCGTGTATTCCGAAGGGCGGTTCATGACGATGCCGAGCGCACCATCCTCGTCGTGCTGGCAGATCAGCGCGACGCTTTTCGAGAAGCTGGGCTCGGCAAGCGAAGGCAGCGCGATGAGCAACTGGTTCGCGAGCGGCGTCGGGCTGTCGGGGAGGGACATGGAGGCATTCTAGCCCGGTCCGAGCACCGGTCTGGAAGCCCCCGTGGCGCCGCTGCCATCCGCCCCACGCGCAAAGGGCGCCCGAAGGCGCCCTGCCGTGGAACCGGGCATATGGGTCAGCGGATGTCGGCCACGCCCACGCCGTCCAGGCCCGCCGCCAGCGTGCGTGCGTCGCCACCCTGCGCCAGCTTGATGCGCAGGCGCACCTCGTTCTGGCTGTCGGCGTAGCGCAACGCGTCCTCGTAGGAGATCTCGCCGGCCTGGTAGAGCTCGAACAGCGACTGGTCGAAGGTGCGCATGCCCAGGTTCGTCGAGTCCTTCATGACCTCCTTGAGCTTGTGGATCTCGCCGTCGCGGATGTAGTCCTGCACCAGCGGCGTGCCCAGCAGGATCTCCATCGCGACACGGCGGCCCTTGCCGTCCGGCGTCGGGATGAGCTGCTGCGCGACCACGCCCTTGAGGTTGAGCGAGAGGTCCATCAGCAGCTGGCCGCGGCGGTCCTCCGGGAAGAAGTTGATGATGCGGTCCATCGCCTGGTTGGCGTTGTTCGCATGCAGGGTGCAGAGCACGAGGTGGCCGGTCTCGGCGAAGGCGATGGCATGGTCCATGCCCTCGCGGGTGCGCACCTCACCGATCATGATCACGTCCGGTGCCTGGCGCAGGGTGTTCTTGAGCGCGGCTTCCCAGCTGTCGGTGTCGATGCCGACCTCGCGCTGGGTGATGATGCAGCCCTCGTGCTTGTGCACGAACTCGATCGGGTCCTCGATCGTGATGATGTGGCCGCTGGAGTTCTTGTTGCGGTAGCCGATCATCGCCGCCAGCGAGGTCGACTTGCCGGTGCCTGTGGCGCCCACGAACATGATGATGCCGCGTTTGGTCATCGCCAGCGTCTTGATGATCGGCGGCAGCTGCAGCTCCTCGACCGTCGGGATCCTGCTCTCGATCCGGCGCAGCACCATCCCCACCTGGTTGCGCTGGTAGAAGCAGCTCACGCGGAAGCGGCCGACGTTGGCCACGCCGATGGCGAAGTTGCACTCGTGCGTCTTCTCGAACTCCTCGCGCTGCTGCGGGTTCATCACCGACAGCACGAGGTCGCGGCTCTGCTGGGGCGTGAGCGGCTGCTGGGTGATCGGCGTGATCTTGCCGTGCACCTTGATCGCGGGCGGCATGCCGGCCGTGATGAACAGGTCGGACGCCTTCTGCTGGGCCATCAGCTTGAGGAACGACGTGAAGTCGACCGCGCCGATGCCCGGCTGCGGAGCGGCGGTGGGATTGGTGGGCATGTTCATCGGGCTTGCTCCTTCGGAGCCGTGATTCGTGGTTGCGACCTGGGATTCGGAAAGCGGGTCATCGCGGCTGGTGGTTTCGCTCCCTGCGGATCACCCGTCACGAATCACGAATCGGGTCACTCGAACAACCGCTTGTCCTTGGCGTACTCGCGGGCCTGCTGGCGCAGGACCAGGCCGCGCTTGACCAGGTCCTGCAGGTGCTGGTCCAGGGTCATCATGCCCTGCTGCTGGCCGGTCTGGATGGCCGAGTACATCTGCGCGACCTTGTCCTCGCGGATCAGGTTACGGATGGCGGGCGTGCCGATCATGATTTCCCAGGCGGCGGTACGGCCGCCGCCCACCTTCTTCAGCAGCGCCTGCGAGATCACCGCCCGCAGCGATTCCGAAAGCATGGAGCGCACCATCGGCTTCTCACCGGCCGGGAATACGTCGATGATGCGGTCGATGGTCTTGGCCGCGCTCGAGGTATGCAGCGTGCCGAACACGAGGTGGCCGGTTTCGGCGGCGGTGAGCGCGAGGCGGATGGTTTCGAGGTCGCGAAGCTCGCCGACCAGGATGTAGTCGGGATCCTCGCGCAGCGCCGAGCGCAGGGCCTCGTTGAAGCCGTGGGTGTCGCGGTGCACCTCGCGCTGGTTGATCAGGCACTTCTGCGAGGTATGCACGAACTCGATGGGATCTTCCACCGAGAGGATGTGCGCGTACTCGTTCTTGTTGATGTGGTCGAGCATCGCGGCGAGCGTGGTCGACTTGCCCGAGCCCGTCGGCCCGGTCACCAGGATCAGGCCCTGCGGCTGGTTGATGACTTCGCGGAAGATCGGCGGGCAGCCCAGGTCCTCCAGCGTCAGCACCTCGGACGGGATCGTGCGGAACACCGCCGCCGCGCCGCGGTTCTGGTTGAAGGCGTTGACGCGGAAGCGCGCCAGCCCCGGGATCTCGAACGAGAAGTCGACCTCGAGGAACTCCTCGTAGTCGCGCCGCTGCTTGTCCGACATGATGTCGTAGACCAGCGCGTGCACCTGCTTGTGCTCAAGCGCGGGGATGTTGATGCGGCGGACGTCGCCGTCCACGCGGATCATGGGCGGCAGGCCGGCCGAGAGGTGCAGGTCCGACGCCTTGTTCTTGACCGAGAACGCCAACAGCTCGGCGATATCCATGTGTTTCCCCAACGCCGCGGCGGCGGCGCGAAAGCCCCGTTTCGATCCGTGCCGACTGGCCGGCCGAATCCCCTCGGGCGAGTATAGCCATCGCTCCGGCCCGGCCCAGCCCGGCCGGAAAACCCCCGCAGACCGAGGTCCGACGTGCTCGCCGACAACCTTCGCGAGGTTTCCGAACGCCTTTATAGCGCGGCCGCCGCGGCCGGACGCCAGCCGCCGCTGCTGGTCGCCGTTTCGAAACTGCAACCTGCGGCTGCGATCACGGAACTTGCCACCGCCGGACAGCGGCATTTCGGCGAGAACTACGTGCAGGAAGCGGCGCGCAAGCGGCGGGAAATCGAGGCCGGCGGCGGTCGCGCGGCCGTCTGGCACCTGATCGGCCACCTGCAGTCGAACAAGGCGCGCGAAGCGGCCGAGACCTTCGACTGGGTACAGACCGTCGACCGCCCCTCCATCGCCGCCGCCCTCGCCCGCCATCGCCCGGCCGCGCGCGGGCCGCTGGACGTCCTGGTCCAGGTGAACGTCGACGACGAGCCCGGCAAGCACGGCTGCCGCCCGGACGAGGTTCCGGCGCTCGCCGATGCGATCGCGGCGCAGCCCGCCCTGCGCCTGCGCGGCCTGATGCTGATTCCGACCCCGCATCCCGACCCCGAGGACCGCCGCCCGGCCTTCCGCGCCGGGCATGCGCTCTACGAGGCCCTGCATGCGGCGCACCCGGGCGTGGACACGTTGTCGATGGGCATGAGCGACGACTGGCAGGTGGCGCTCGCCGAGGGCGCGACCATGGTGCGCATCGGCACCGCCCTGTTCCGCGCCCGGCCCGCGCGCTGATGCAGCCGCTCCACCCGCTCGGTCCGACCCTGCGCTGGTTCCGCGCGGCCGTGGTGTCGGGGCTGCTCGGGCTGGCGATGCTGCTGGGCGCGGTGGCCGTGGCCTCGGCGAGGTTCGCCACCTGCGGCCCCAGCCGCATCGACGCCGCCCGCGCGCACTGCCGGATGGGGATGCAGCTGCTGGCGGGCGCCTATGGCCTGCTCGCGCTGGCACTGGTACTCGGTGCGGTCAGCCTGACCCTGCTCTGGCGCGCGCGCCGCCGCCTCCGTGGCGCAGCCGCACGACGATGAGGCCGCCGCGCCCGCGCGCGGCTCGCTATGCTCGCGCGATCGATCCGCGGACACGACGATGACGCAGCACGACGCCAGCCCTCCTACCATCGCCTTCATCGGCGGCGGCAACATGGCCCGCAGCCTGATCGGCGGGCTGGTCGCGCGCGGGCACGATCCACGCGGGATCCGCGTTGCCGAACCGGTGCAGGCGCTGCGCGAGGCGCTGGCGGCGGACTTCGGCGTCGCGGTCTTCGAGCATGCCGTCGAGGCCGCGCAGGACGCATCGGTATGGCTGATGGCGGTGAAGCCGCAGGTCATGCGCGATGTCTGCGACGGGCTGCGCGACCTGGCGCGGGCGCGGGCGCCCCTGGTGGTCTCGATCGCCGCAGGCATCACCAGCGCGCAGCTCGACCGCTGGCTCGGCGGCGGGGCCGCCGTGGTACGCGCCATGCCCAACACGCCCTCGCTGCTCGGCCAGGGCGTGACCGGGCTGTTCGCGCGCGATGGCGTAAGTCCCTCGCAGCGCGCCGAGGCCTCGTCACTGCTGGAGGCCGGCGGCCCCACCGTGTGGATCGGGGACGAGGCCCTGATGGACGCCGTGACCGCCGTCTCCGGCAGCGGTCCGGCCTACGTCTTCCTGCTGGCCGAGGCGATGCAGGCCGCGGCCGAGCGCCAGGGCCTGCCGGCCGAGGCCGCGGCCCTGCTGGTGCGCCAGACCATCGCCGGCGCCGCGGCCATGCTGGTGCAGGCGGGCGAGCCGCCGCAGGTGCTGCGCGCGCGCGTCACCTCGCCCGGCGGCACCACGCAGGCGGCGATCGAAACCTTCCAGGCCGGCGGCTTCGAAGCGCTGGTCGACCGTGCCATCGACGCGGCCACGGCGCGCGGGCACCAGCTCTCCGCCGCCAACGACTGAGGCCGCCATGCGCATCCCCATTCCATCCGCCAGCCTGATCGTCGCCCTGGCACTCGCCGGCTGCGGCGGCGCCCCGCAGCCGGCCACCGCGGTACCCGCGTCGTCCATGCAGGAGGCCGTGGCCCGGGCGGGCGACGTCACCATCCGCGCCAGCGTCCTGCCCACCGCCATGCTCGACGAGCGCGTGGCTCGCGGCTACGGCATCGAGCGTTCCGATCGCAGCGCCATGCTGCTGGTCAGCCTGCGCCGCGGACCGGAAGGACAGGAGACCGCCGTACCCGCCCGCGTGCTCGCCAAGGCCAGCGACCTGCGCGGCCGCGCGCAGCTCGTGGACATGCGCAAGCTGCGCAGCGAAGGCGGGCTGCTCGACTACGTGGGCACGGTGGAGATCGACGCACCCGACACGCTGCGTTTCGACGTGCAGGTCACGCGCGGGGACGGCGCGACCTCCTCGATGCAGTTCACGCGCGAGTTCCACCCGCGCTGACGCGCTCAGCCGCGTCCGGCGGCCCAGGCGTGGACGATGCGGGCGATCGCCGCGACGCCGTCGGTCAGCGCCGCCGGGCCCGGCTGCAGGATCAGGGGCGACTTGATCTCGTGCAGCTCGCCAAAGCGCACCGCCGGCACGTCCTGCCAGCCCGGCCGCGCGGCCACGCGCTCGGGCCGGAACTTCTTTCCGCACCAGGACCCGATGATGATGTCGGGCGCGGCATCGATGATCTCGCGGTGGTCGCCGACGATGCGGTTCTTCGCCAGCGGCTGGGCGGCGCGTGCGGGCAGCAGGTCGATGCCGCCGGCGATCTCGATCAGTTCGGCGACCCAGCGGATGCCGGTGATGACGGGCTCGTCCCATTCCTCGAAGTAGACCTTCGGCCGCACGGGCAGCGCCGCCGCGCGCGCGCGATGCGCATCCAGCCCTCGCGCGAGCTCGTCGGCGTACGCATTGGCGCGTTCCGGCACGCCGACCAGTGCGCCGACGCGCCGCACGTAGTCGAGGATGCCGTCGACGCTGCGATGGTTGCTGATCCACACCTCCACCCCGCGGCGGATCAGCTCGGCGGCGATGTCGGCCTGGATGTCGGAGAAGCCGACGACGAAGTCGGGCTCGAGCGCGAGGATCTCGTCGATCTTCGCGCTGGTGAACGCGCTGACCTTCGGCTTCTCCCTGCGCGCCCGCGCGGGCCGCACCGTGAACCCGCTGATGCCGACGATGCGATGGTCCTCGCCGAGCGCGTAGAGCGTCTCGGTGGGCTCCTCGGTCAGGCAGACGATGCGGCGCGGGCCGTAGGGCCGTGATTCGGGATTGGTGATTCGTGATTCGGGCAAGCTCATGGTCGGAGGGGGGATTCGGGATTCGGGATTCGGGATTCGGGATTCGGGATTCGGATCTGCCAGAGCGGACCTGCCGTGGTGGCCCTGCACGAAAAAAAAGGTTCTTCACCCAACTCCGGGGAACGCGGCCCGAATCTTCAGGAAGAAGTAGGCGTCGTCACGGTAGCCGTAGGCCATGCGCTTGATGACCTTGATCCTGTTGTTGATGCCTTCGACCAGGTTGGTGCCCAATGGCCAGCGGCAGTGCGCCAGGATGCCGG
>JBMOOW010000046.1:0-12997 GCA_049323195.1 Pseudomonadota bacterium
CGTCGAAGCACCGGCCCGATCGGGCCGGTCAATGCCTTGGACCGTTCATCGATCCGCCGCCATGCGACTGCATGGCCGGGTCGGGTCCGCGGATACATCATGATGCGGCATCCGCTGGTTCATGGGATCGGCGGCCACCAGTACGGCGTCTGCCCCGGGCGGGCAGACGCCCTGCTGTCACTTCTGGATCGTCGTGCCCGTCATCGGGCAGTCGCGCACCGGCGTGGGCGATCCCACCTGGGCCACTCGCGTGAGCTTGAAGCCGCCATCGGCCACGCTGCCTTCCAGCCGCACGTAGACCGGGTCCGACGCGCTCATCTTGCCGGCGCGGATCTTCGCCTCGATGTCGGCGGTGGAGTCGACCCGGTAGGTCTGCGTGCTGCCGCAGGGCTGGAAGCTGCCTCCGCGGTACCAGCCCGCCTGCACGCCGCCCTGCATGGCCGCGTGGTCCATGCCGGGCATGCCGCCGTGGTCCATGTCCGGCATCTTGCCGGCCTGGCCACTGGCCGGCGCCGGCTGGGCCGGTTCCGTGGTGGCTGTCGTCGTCGCGGCGTGCTCTTCCGCCGACGTGCCGGGCATTTCCGCGGCAGGCGCGGCCGCGGCGGTCGATGAGGCGCTGGCGTCGGCCGGCGTATCCGCCGGCTCTTCGGCTGTTTTGGCGCTACATGCGGAGAGCACGAGCGCGCCGACGATCACGGCGATGGGAATCATGCGCATGGAAAACACTCCTGTGTTGCGGCCGCATGGCCGGGGAAAGAGGGGCCGAGCACGCGCCGGCCGGCATTCAGTGGCATGAGGCCTGCCGCGCCTGGACGGCCGGGCGCGCGGCCGTCGAAGTCGCACTCCGGTTCAGGCGCAGGGCGTTGGCGACCACGGAGACCGAGCTCAGGCTCATCGCGAGCGCGGCGATCATGGGGCTGAGCAGCCAGCCCGTTACCGGATAGAGCACGCCTGCGGCGATCGGCACACCGAGCGCGTTGTAGACGAACGCGAACGCCAGGTTCTGGCGCATGTTGGCCACGCAGGCCTGGGAGACCGCGCGCGCCCGTCCGATGCCGCGCAGGTCGCCGCGCACCAGCGTGACCTTGGCCGTGGACATGGCCACGTCGGTGCCCGTGCCCATGGCGATGCCGACATCGGCCGCCGCCAGTGCCGGCGCATCGTTGATGCCGTCGCCCGCCATGGCCACGCGCCGCCCCTCGGCCTGCAGCCGCCGGACCAGCTCGGCCTTGTCCTCGGGCCGCACCTCGCCGTACACCTCGTCGATCCCCAACCGGTCCGCCACGGCCCGCGCGGTCGTCGGGCCATCGCCGGTGGCCATCACGATGCGCAGGCCGGCACTGCGAAGCTCGTGCAGGGCGCTGCCCGTGGTTTCCTTGATGGGATCCGTGACGGCGAGCAGGCCGGCCGCTGCGCCGTCGACGGCGAGGAACATGACACTGGCGCCCTGCCCGCGAAAGCGTTCGGCCTCGGCGCGAAGAGACGCGGTGTCCACGCCATTGGCCTGCATGAGCCTGGTATTGCCCAGCAGCAATGCATGGCCCTCCACATGGCCGCGAACGCCCAGTCCGGTTTCCGAGGTGAAATCGACCGGCATCGTCAGCTGCATTCCGCGCGAGCGCGCTTCCTCGACGATGGCGGCGGCCAGCGGGTGCTCGCTTCCCTGGTCCAGGCTGGCGGCCAGGCGCAATACGTCCTGGTCGCGATGGGGTGCGAGCGCGAGCAGATCGTCGAAGGCCGCACGGCCTTCGGTCAGCGTGCCGGTCTTGTCGACGATCAGCGTGTCGACCTGGCGCATGCGTTCCACCGCCTCGGCGTCGCGGAACAGCACGCCGGCCTGCGCCGCCTTCCCGGTGGCCACCATCACCGACATCGGCGTCGCCAGACCCAGTGCGCACGGGCAGGCGATGATCAGCACGGAGACGGCGTTGAGCACGGCATAGGTCCACGAGGGCTCGGGCCCCGCGATGCCCCAGACCAGGAAGGTGACCACCGCGATGGCGAGCACCACGAGAACGAACCAGTAGGCGACGCGGTCGGCCATGCGCTGCATCGGCGCGCGCGAGCGCTGGGCGCTGGCGACGAGCTGCACGATCTGCGCCAGCACCGTGCCGCTGCCGACCTGCTCGGCGCGCATCACCAGGCTGCCGGTGGTATTGAGCGTGGCGCCGATGACACGGTCACCCACCATCTTGGCCACCGGCATCGGCTCGCCGGTGAGCATGGACTCGTCCACGTGCGACTGGCCGAGCTCGACGATTCCGTCGACGGGCACCTTCTCGCCCGGCCGCACGCGCAACCGATCGCCGACGGCAACCGATGCCAGCGGCACGTCGCTTTCGGTCCCGTCCGGCAGGACGCGCCGCGCGGTCTTGGGCGCCAGGCCCAGCAGCGCGCGGATGGCCCCGGAGGTCTGGGCGCGCGCCCGGAGCTCGAGTATCTGCCCGAGCAGCGTCAGCGAGACGATCACGCAGGCCGCCTCGTAGTAGACGCCGATGCGGCCGTGCTCACGGAAGTCCGCGGGAAAAAGCCCGGGGACGAACGTCGCCACGAGGCTGTAGCCATAGGCTGCACCCACGCCGGTGGCGATCAGCGTCCACATGTTCGGCGAGCGGTTGCGTATCGACGCCCAGCCGCGCACGAAGAAGGGCGCGCCCGCCCACAGGACCACGGGTGTCGCCAGCACGAGTTCCAGCCAGGTGCGTGTGGTCACGGGCAGCGCTTCCAGCCGGTGGCCCAGCATCGCGAGCGCGAGCGCCGTGAGGGTGAACGGCAGCGTCCACCAGAAGCGGTGGCTGAAATCCTTCAGCTCGGGATTGCCCTCCGCGCCATCGGCCGGGAGTTCGGGTTCGAGCGCCATGCCGCAGATGGGGCATGTGCCCGGCTCCGGCTGCCGGATCTGGGGATGCATCGGGCAGACGTAGATGCGCTCGCCCGTCGCCGGGGCGGCGGTGGGCTGGGTATCGACATGCGGAGCATGGCCGGCGGCCGCGGGATGGGTGCCGCCGCCGCCTGCCGCGTAGAGATCCGGCGTCGCGATGAAGCGCGTGCGGCAGCGTTCGGAGCAGAAGTGGTGCTCCACCCCGTGGTGGACGGTGCGCAGCGCCCCGCGCGGGTCCACGCGCATGCCGCACACTGGATCGACCACCATCGGCACCCCCTGCACCGCATTCATCGCGCCGGTTCCTGCAGGTCGAAAAGAGCGGAGCGGATCGGACAGCCGCTGACATGCCCTCGACCGGGGCAGGCGTCCACCAACGCCTTCAAGGCATCGCGCACGCGCATGAGCTGGTCGATGCGCTGTTCGACGTCCGCGAGCTTTCCCATCGCCAGCGACCTGATGTTGGCCATGTCGCCGTCGGCCGCATCCGCCAGCTCGAGCAGCTCGCGGATCTCGACCAGCGTGAAGCCCAGCGCCTTGGCCCGCAGCACGAAATTCAGCCGTGCGATGTCGCTTTCATGGTAATCGCGATAGCCGGATGCGCGCCGCGCCGGCGGCGGCAGCAGCCCGTTGCGTTCGTAGTAGCGGACGGTGTCGATGGGGATGCCCACGCGCCGCGCGACCTCGCCGATCTTCATGATCGATGCCCCTTCCTGAACGGCCGGGCGCACCCCGTGGCGTCTCGTCCCGGGTCAAACCCCGGCTCACTGGCCTTGTGCGGCCGGCATGCAAAATACGGCGCACCGCAGTCCGCGGTCCCTCCTAGGAGAAACGCATGAACCGCACGACCACGATGCTGACTGGCGTACTGCTGTCGGGCGCGCTCGCGAGCGTGGCGGCCTGGGCACACGAGGCCGACAAGGAGCCGCCGGCGGCACAGTCCACCAGCCATGGCGCGCATAGCCCGGCGTCCATGGAACTGCAGCGCGTCATGATGCAGAGGCCCAAGATGCACATGCCCATGAGTGGCGACATCGACAAGGATTTCGCCACGATGATGACCATGCACCACGAGCAGGCCATCAAGATGGCGGACGTGCTTCTCCAGCACGGCAGGAATGCGGAGCTGAAGGCGCTGGCGCGCAAGATGCAGCAGGAGCAGCGCGAGGAGATCAAGCAGCTCGCTCCGCACACGAAATGACCCGTTTCGCGGCCCCGCACAGGCGGGGCCGCGACGCATCGCGGCGAAGACCCGCCCGATGCGCTGTGCGGGCGGAGGGTGCTGCGGCGCTGCATGACCGCGGTGCCTTCGGGGCCCGCGCCGCGAACCCGGTGCGACCTGCCAACGCAGGCCGCGGTCCGGACGTCCGCGCAAGGCAGGCGCGACGGCGCCGGCGCAAGCGCCAGGGCTTCGCACTCCTGTCGACGCGATGCCTCGCGCGGGCAGCCGTGCGCTATGCAGGCCACCCGGGCGACGCTCCTGCGGATGCCGCCCGCCGCGAGCCGGCCCGCCGTGCATACCTGGCGACCGGCAGTGCATCGCGTGACCTCTTCCATCCTTCACGGCGTGATCGGACATCGGCTGGTTTCCTCGTGGACGCAGCGGATCCTTCAGCGAGGCGTGCTATTCCCCATGCGTGGCGAACGGGGTCGTGCTGCCGTCGGCACTGACCTTCTCGACGGTGTAGCGCTGCACTCGCCCGTCCGGCATCTCCATGCCCGGCGAGCCCGCCGGCATGCCGGGCAGAACGAGGCCGCGCGCGCCGTCGTTCGCGGCGAGCAGGCGCTTGATGTCGGCCGCCGGCACATGGCCCTCGACGACGAGGCCGCCGACTTCCGCGGTATGGCAGGACCCCTTGCCCAGCGGTACTCCCAGGCGCTTCTTGATCGGCTCCAGCTCGTCGGTGTCGTGCACCTGCACCTCGAAGCCCGCCTGCCGCATGTGCTCCACCCACAGCCCGCAGCAGCCGCAGCTGGGGCTTTTGTGGACGAGCACCTTCGGTAGCGCGCCGGCAGGTTTGCCCGCCACGTCCGGCTGCCTGGCCGCGGCTGCGGCTGTCGGCGTGAGCACTGGAACGCCGGAGTGCAATGCACGTGCGGGTGCACGGCTGTCGGCATGCGGGCCGCGGTCGGACTGCCCCGTGCAGCCGGCGAGCACGAAGCCCGCCGCGAGGATGAGCAGGGGGCGGATCACGGCGCACCCGCCTTCTTGGGACGCGAAGACCAGTGGATGTGCACGATCTTCCAGTCGCCGGCCTGGCGACGCAGCACCATCGTCTCGGTGGAGAGCAGCGTCCGGGCATCGTCACCCTGCCCGGTCAGGATCTCGCTCTCGGTGCCGACCCACGCGGTGTCGCCGTACACCTGCGCGCTGCGCCGCTTCGGCGTGACCGTCGCGCCGGCGAGGAACGCAGCGTCGGAGACGGCGTGATGGCCCAGGTACGCCTCGCGCGAGCGCTCGGCACCGCCGCTCTCGAGGATCAGGACCTTCTCGTCCAGCAGTCGTGCGGCGGTCGCCATGTCGGCCGCCTTCAGCGCCTTTCCGAAGCCCTCGACGACGCCGATGACCTCCTGCATTGCCGGGTCCGTTGCGGATGTGGCCTGCGCCGCGGGCTCGCTCGCGGCGGCCGGGTTGGCGACCCCGAGCCCGATGGTGACGGCGACGGCAATGGCGGTAGTGATGTTCTTCATGCGGTGTCCCCTGGGTCAGTGCGTGTGAGGCGGTGCGCCGGGCGGGTCGACGTGTGCCGGCTTTGCCGTGGCGTCGACGTGCGGCGGCGTGCCCGGCGCGTGCGGATGCCCGGCCGCGGCGCCGGCCCCGTCGTCATGCTCCACCGTGCCCGGTGCATGCGGATGTCCGCCGCCAGGCGGCATGTCCGCGTCGTGATGCGGCATCGTCTCGCCGCCGCCGTGCGAGTGTCCGCGGCTCGAGGCCACGAGGGCCTGATACTGCGAAGCGTTGAGCCGGGGCAGTTGCCGTACGAAGGCCGCCAGGTTCCAGACGTACTCGTCGGCCATGCTGCCGCCCCATGCGGGCATGCCCGATGCCTTGATGCCGTGCTTGATCACCCAGAAAGCCTCGGCGGCATCCACGACCTCCCTGCTCAGATTCGGCGGCGCGGGGTACAGGCCTTTCGAAAGCTCCGTCGGCGCCATGCCCGGTGCGAGATGGCATTGCGCGCACATTGCCGAGTAGTTGCCCGCGCCCTGCGTGATGCGCGCGGGGTTCATCAGGTCCTTCGGGACATCCAGCTCGCTGGCGCGCGTTTGGACCGATGCCCGCCGCAGTTGCTCGAGCACGGCATAGGTCACCGGGTAATGGGGATCGTCCGCACCGACGTTGTAGACGCCGGCGCGAATGAAGACGACAGCGCCGGCCACCAGCACGAGGCCGGCAGCGGTGGCGATCACGAGCGGAACGATAAGTTTTCTGCGACGACGTTGCATTGTTCACCCCCCTTGCTAGAACCAGAACCGGATGCCGGCTACGAGCCGCGTTTCACGCGTGGCTTCGCCATCGACACGGCGAAGGTCGGCCGTTCCCCCGAAAGCGCGCTCGATTTCGACACCGAGATAGGGCGCGAAGCGCCGGCTGAACTCGTAGCGCAGCCGCGCGCCGGCTTCGATGGTGGAGAGGCCCGAGGCGACGCCGATCCCCGGATCGTCGCGCACGTACAGGTTGGCCTCGCCTTGCCACTGCAGGATCAACCGGTTGGTGATCAGCGTGTCGTACTCCGCTTCGAGCGTGGCACCGGCCCGACCATTTGTACCGACGAACGCCGTCAGCTCGACCTCGAACTTGTAAGGAGCAAGCCCCTGCAAACCGAATGCCGCGTACGTGCGCGAGGGCCCCTCACCGAAGTCGTGGCGGACACCCGCGACCACGTCCCACCACGGGCTCACCGCACGCCCGTAAAGCACTTCCGCATTGGCGGACTCGACTCCACCATCGCTGGCGTCGCCTTCGCTGCGCAGCCACGCGCGGTTGACGTCGCCGCCGACCCACGCGAGGCCTTCCCAGCCCAGACCGCCGTCGTCCGCGTCCTGCCATTCCAGGCGATCGACCAGCCAGTACGAGTAGATGCCCTGGTCATGCACCTCGTGGCCATGCGCGTCCGGCGGGAATGCCGCGGCACGATCGGCATCGGTCAGCGCCGGGATCGGCGTGCGGGGCGCGGCATCGGCCGGCAGGTCCGGATCCGCGCCGTGGCCCATCGCCGCGTGGTCCATGCCGGACATCGCGCCATGGTCCATGCCGCTGTGGTCCATGGGTTCGGTGGTGGCCGGCGTGCCGTGGCCCATCGCGGCGTGGTCGACCGCCTCGGTAGGCGTAGCCGCGGCGGGCGTGCCGTGGCCCATGGCGGCATGGTCGACCGCTGCAGGCGTCGCCGGCGTTCCGTGGCCCATCGCGGCGTGGTCGACCGCCTCGGTAGGCGTAGCCGCGGCGGGCGTGCCGTGCCCCATGGCGGCATGGTCGACTGCTGCAGGCGTCGTCGCCGGCGTTCCGTGACCCATCGCGGCGTGGTCGACAGCCGCGGGCGCGGGTGTGCCATGGCCCATCGCCGCGTGATCGACGGCGGATGCCGCAGCAGGCGTCTTCGCCGTGGCCGGCCGGGCCGCGCTGGCAGGATTGGCCGCGGGGCGCGGCTTGGGCTTGGCCGCCGGCTTTGGCGCAGGCATGCCGTGCCCCATCGCCGCGTGGTCGACGGCCGCCGGCTTGGCAGCCGGACGCGCGGCGGGCTTGGCTGCAGGTTTGGCTGCCGGCTTTTTCGCAGCAGGCTTCGCGGCCGGCTTGGGTGCGGGCTTCTTTGCAGCCGGCTTCGGTGCCGGCATCGGCATCGTGTGCCCTTCGTGCTGCGCAAAGGCCGGGGCTGCAGGAAACGCGAGCGCCGCCGCGAGCAGGCTGACGGAGAGGATCTTCAAGGCGTGCGTATTCATTCGCGCACCTGCACTTCGCGCATCATTCCCGACTCCATGTGGTAGAGCAGATGGCAGTGGTAGGCCCACCGCCCGAGCGCATCGGCGCGCACGCGGTAGCTGCGCTTGCTGCCCGGCTGCATGTCGATCGTGTGCTTGCGCACCAGGAAGTTGCCGTTGTCGTCTTCCAGGTCGCTCCACATGCCGTGCAGGTGGATCGGGTGCGACATCATCGTGTCGTTGACCAGCGTGATCCGCATGCGCTCGCCGTAGTTGAGCTTGATCGGCCCGGACTGCGAGTGCTTCACGCCATTGAACGACCAGGCGAACTTCTCCATGTGCCCGGTGAGGTGCATCTCGAGCGTGCGACCGGGCTCGCGACCGTCGGGGTCTTCGAACAGGCTCTTGAGCATCGAGTAGCTCAGCGCCTTGCGGCCATCGGTGCCCATGCCGTTGCCGGGATCGGCCAGCCGCGAGGTCGGCGTCATCGCCTGGTTGTCCATCAGCGGATTGCCGTTCTCGGTCGCCGGATGCGTCTGCATGCCGGCCATGCCCGCCATCGACGAATGATCCATGCCGGCCATCGAGCCGCTGGCCTGCGCACTGCCGGCCATCGCCGACATGTCGTGGCCGCTGTGGTCCATGCCGGCCATGTCGTTGGCTGCCGCAGGTTTCGCGGCCGGGGCTGCGCCGTGGCCCATGGCGCTGTGGTCCATGCCCGCCATGGAGCCACCGCCCTGGGCGCCGTGATCGGCCATGCCCATGTCGGCCATGGTCAGGATGGGGCGCGGATCGAGCCTCGGGATCGGCGCGCGCAGGCCCTCGCGTACGGCGAGCGTGCCCGAGACGTAACCGGTGCGCCCGGAGTCCTGCGCGAAGATCGTGAACGCGTCCTGCCCGCTGGGCTCGACGATCACGTCATACGTCTCGGCGGTCGCGATACGGAATTCGTCGATCGTGACCGGGTGCACGGGCAGGCCATCCGCGGCCACCACGGTCATCTTCAGGCCCGGGATGCGCACGTCGAAGTACGTCATCGCCGAGCCGTTGATGAAGCGAAGGCGCACCTTCTCGCCCGACTTGAACAGCCCGGTCCAGTTGCCCAGGGCCGTCGTGCCGTTCATGAGGTAGGTGTAGGTGTTGGCATTGAGGTCCGAGATGTCGGTGGGCGTCATGCGCATCTGCCCCCACATCTTGCGGTCCTCGAGCGTCGCCGACAGACCCTTCTTCTGCGCGTCGCGGATGAAGTCGCCGACCGTGCGATTGTAGAGGTTGTCGAAGTCCGCCATCTTCTTCAGACGCGCGAACAGCTGCTCGGGGTTGAGGTCCGTCCAGTCGGTGAGCAGCACCACGTAGTCGCGCTGGTAGGCGATCGGGTCTGGCCCCGCCGGATCGATGACGAGCGCGCCGTAGAGGCCGGCCTGTTCCTGGAACGCCGAGTGCGAGTGGTACCAGTAGGTGCCGGCCTGGTTGACGTCGAAGCGGTAGACGAACGTCTCGTCGCGGCCGATGCCGTCGAACGAAATGCCCGGCACGCCGTCCATGTTGGCCGGCAGGATGATCCCGTGCCAATGGATCGAGGTCTCGTGGCCGTGGATCGACCCGGGCGGCAGCGCATTGCGCACGCGCAACGTGACTGTCGTGCCTTCCTTCCAGCGAAGGATCGGCGCCGGCACGGAGCCGTTGACGGTAACTGCCGGGCGGACGCGCCCGGTGAAATTCATCGGCGTCTCGCCGATCGTCAGGTCGAAGTCGGTGCCGTCCAGCACGTTGAAGTTGCCGACGCGCGATGCGGGCTGCGACCACGCGCTGCGTGGCAGGAAAGCGGCAGCGGCGCCGCCCAGGGCCAGGCCCTGGACGAAGCGGCGGCGTGAAAGCAGGGGTACGCCGCCAGCGGGCGTACCGTCGAATACGGATGACATAGACACTCCAATCGATGCAGGGCAGGTCTGCAGGGACAGACCGGGGGGCGCGAACGCGCCTGCCGCGCCCGGGGGGCGCGGTCGTTGCCTTAGCCGATGGGAGGTCGGATGAGATGGGAAAGCCGCGGCGACACATGCTGAGAGGCGCCGCGCATGACCACCGGCGAACGCAGGCTGATGGCGCCCGGCGGAATGTCGGCGATGAAGCCGACCGATGCGTGCTGGGCGCAGGCGCACTGGCAGTCGCTGCCGTCGCAGCAGTCCATGTCGCCGGCGGGCGCGTCCGGCGTGACACTGCCGAGGTCGGCAGCGTATCCCGCGGCGTCGTCAGTGCCGGTGTGCCCGGCGTGTACTGCGGCCCCATCCGCGGGCGAACGATCCGCCGCCAATGCCCGGGCCGTTGCTGGGTGTATGCACCCGGCAGCGGCCGCCTGCGTCGACAGCGACATCGCGCCGTGGTTCGCGTGAACCAGCTGCATGCGCGTCGACGCGCCCGCGAACCCGATGCCATTGGCGATCAGGCTCACGCACAGCAGTACGCGCAGCAGCAGCGAAAAAGGGGTCACGTCGGTACTTTAACGCGAAGATGAACAATTCGTGTTCACTGATCGTGAACCCGGGACCTTACTCCAATGTTGAGGCGTGACATACGTCGCCTTGGGGCACGCGGGACGCCGATACAGTCGCCAAGGCCACGACCGCACCGCCGCCGCATCACTGACCGGGCGGTGGGTGGGATCCAGCAGGAGGCCATGGCGCAGCATGCACCTTCGACCGGCATCAGCGGCGCGAGTTCGCGATATGCGTACGTCGCTACGCTCCTGCGGGCCGGCTTGTTCAGGTACGCCGCCATCGCACCCGGCAAAGCCCGGGCCGGGCCGGCGAAAGGCTCGTGAGCCGCGGCTCGTCGGCGGCACCGCGCAGCCCGAGGCATAGGCTCGATACGTCACCGTGAACGAACAACGGGCGCGCCGTGGCGCGCCCGTCGAGGCAGGTAGGCCTGCCGTCAGCGGCCGTCGCGGTCGGCGTCGCCGGGGAGGATGCGCTCGACCCCGTGCCAGGCATCGCGCACGGCTTCCTTGGCGTCCACCCAGGACAGGCGCGAGGTGCCGCGGGCGCTTTCCCAGCCGCGCTCGAGTTCGCGCTCGGTCGCCTCGTCCCACTGGCCGGTCCTGGACTGGCTGCGCGCGTACGTGCCGTAGCGGTAGGCCGGGCGGTAGTCGTCGAACGAGTAGTCGGCCTTGTAGTAGTCGGCCTGGTTGAAGCGCTGCTGGTAGTGGCGGTCCGTGGCGTCGTAGGCGCGATGCGTGCGGTCCGCGCGGTTCCAGGCGTCCCGGGTGGCGTCGCGGGCCTCGGCCCAGGCCAGGCGCGACTCGCCCTTCGCCCGCTCCCAGCCGGCCTTCAGGCGGTCCTCCACGCGCTCCCAGGCTTCGCCGCGATGCTCGTTGCGGGCCTCGGTGCCATAGCGGTAGGCCGGAGCGTAATCGCGGTCGTAGTCCTTCGAGCTGTCGTAGTACGGGCGCGTGGTCACTTCGTTGCGCCAGTGGTCCGTCTCGCCGGTGGGGTCCACGCGCTCGGCCACCGAGTGGCCGGCGGCGGCGCCCGCGACCGTGCCGATCGCACCGCCCACCAGGGTGCCGATGGGACCGAACGCGCTGCCGATCGCCGCACCGACGGCCGCGCCGCCCACGCCGCCGACGCCGGTGCCCACCGGATGCGAGCCCGGCGCGCCGGAGATCGGATCGCGGTTCATGTCCCTGCCCTGATCGTTCGTGTTCTGCGTGTTCGTCATGGCCTTCGTTCCGTTGGGGGAATGCCCACTCTGGAGCGGCGGGTGTGTAGCGACGGTCGAAATAGCGTTCCGGCGCCCGATGGCGCGGACGAACGGCTGCCGGGGCACAATTCACCGACAGCGCAGGACGCACGCATGACCGAATTCATCCCGCCGGGAACCCGCTTCGTCGCCCTTCCCTCGCCCTTCCCCATGAAGCGCGGCGGCGCGCTGCACGGCGCACGCATGGCCTACGAGACCTGGGGGCGCCTCGCCCCGGACGGCTCCAATGTGCTGCTCATCCTCACCGGCCTTTCGCCCGACGCCCACGCCGCCTCCAGCGGGGCCAATCCCGAGCCCGGCTGGTGGGAACAGATGCTGGGCCCGGGCAAGCCCATCGACACCGACCGCTGGTTCGTGGTCTGCGTGAACACGCTCGGCAGCTGCAAGGGCTCGACCGGCCCGGCCTCGATCAACCCCGACACCGGCGAGCCCTACCGGCTCGAGTTCCCACCGCTGTCGGTGGAGGACTGCGCCGACGCCGCTGCGCACGTCGTACGCAGCCTGGGCATCGGGCAACTGGCCTGCGTGATCGGCAACTCGATGGGTGGCATGGTCGCCCTCGCCTTCCTGCAGCGCCACCCGGGGCTCGCGCGCCAGCACATCAACATCTCCGGCGCCGCCCGCGCGCTGCCGTTCTCGATCGCCATCCGCTCGCTGCAGCGCGAGGCGATCCGGCTCGATCCGGCCTGGAACGGCGGGTATTACGACGACGAGGCCTACCCTGAATCGGGCATGCGCATGGCGCGCAAGCTCGGTGTCATCACCTACCGCTCCGCCCTGGAGTGGGACGGCCGCTTCGGCCGCGTGAGGCTCGATTCCGAGCGCCAGGACAGCGATCCCTTCGGTCTCGAGTTCGAGGTCGAGAGCTACCTCGAAGCCCATGCGCGGCGCTTCGTGCGCCGCTTCGATCCCAATTGCTATCTCTACCTGGGCCGGTCGATGGACTGGTTCGACCTCGGCGACTACTGCGCCCGCCGCACCGGCGACAGCCGCGAGGACACCCTGGCCGCGCTCGCCTCGCTCGAGGTGGAGCGTGCGCTGGTGATCGGCGTTCACACCGACATCCTCTTTCCGCTGCAGCAGCAGGAGGAGATCGCCGAAGGCCTGGCGCGGGGCGGCGTGGACGCGCGCTTCGTGCCGCTCGAATCGCCCCAGGGCCACGACGCCTTTCTGGTCGACTTCGCGCGCTTCGGCCCCGTCGTGCGCGGTTTTCTCGACGAGCTGCACGCCCGGCGCCCCGCCAGCCGGCAGGACCCGTCCAGGGCCTGTTAACGCTATCGGCATGGGTCGCGCCCGCCCTGCCGGCGTTGCAGGCAAGGAAGAGCGAGGAAGCGTGCGTCCGCACGCGACCGGGCGATGACGCCGCCTGCGGCGGCGGCAGGACGGGCCCTGCGGGTGAGGCCTGAGGCCGCGCCATGCAGCCCCGCGCGGCTCGACCTTGCA
>JBMOOW010000047.1:0-12892 GCA_049323195.1 Pseudomonadota bacterium
GTAGAACAAGGGCGCCTGCGCTGCCTTCTGCCGACCCATCATCGCGTGGATTCCGCTCGCTTGATGGGTTGTCAGTGGACCAGCTCCACTGCCGTCGATCAACCGACTTTTTCAACAGAATAGACCCGAAGCGGAACATCGCGGCTCGGCTTTGGGCTGTCACAGTTAGGGTGTGATCCTCCGCCTCGTCTACCGCGCGGGGAGATGCGGACAGCGCTATTCCAGCGAGCGCTTAAGATAACGGCCGCGCCATCGCGAGTGCACCGACCATCATCGGAGCAGCGGTGCCGATGTAGACGCAACGCGGCAGGTTCCAGCTGTCGATCCGGACATACCGCCATCTGCCCGTTGCATCAAGGGCCATGGCGTATGCCGCCGTCGATCCGTTTGTCGTACAGGCGCTGTCCCAGTCCAGCTGCGCTGTACCGACCGGCGAGGCGGCTCGACCATCCCAACGCCCCAGGTTGTTCCGCCGCTTCCAGTCCGGCACAACGGTGGCGCAGACAGGTCACTCGCGACCCTCATGCCGCGGCACTGGCAACGTCCATCCCCGACGCAGCGCAAGAAACCGCAGCAGGAAGCAGGCGGATGCGCCTGCGACGGCCAGCGGCGTGGGTGGCAGGTCCAATGCCTGGCCTGCGACCACGATGCCCGCGCCCAGCGCCGCGGCCGTGGCATACAGCTCGACACGGCGGAGCACGGCCGGGATCTCGGCGACGAGCACGTCACGCGCGATGCCGCCGCCGACGCCGGTCAGGATGCCGAGCAGAACCGCGCCCGTCGGGCCGACACCGTATGCGATCGCTTTCGCCGCGCCATTGACCGCGAACAGGCCGAGCCCGATCGCGTCGAACAATTGCACCGGATTGCGCAGGCGCTCCACCGCGCCATAGCGGTAGAAGGTGAGCACGCCGGCCGCGGACGCGACGGCGAGATAACGCCAGTCGACCAACGCGGCCGGCGGCGTCGCGCCGATCAGTGCATCCCGGGCGATGCCGCCTGCAGTGGCCGCCGCGAACGAGAGCACCAGCACGCCGAACAGATCAAGCCCGCGCCGCACGCCCACCGTCGCCCCACTGATGGCGAAGGCGAAGCTGCCCAGCAGGTCGATGGCGAGAACGAAGCCGGACGTCATTGGAGTGCCTGCGGCGACGACTGCGGGGTTATACCGTGACCGCCGCCGGCCTCGTAACGCGATCAAACCATGCCAGCAGGTCCTCCTGCATCGACGGCGTGATCGCGTGCCCGCCGGGGTAGAGCCGCAGCTCGTGGTCGATGCCGAGATCGTTGAGCCACGCATCCGCGCGGTGCGCCCAGTCGACCGGCAGCTTCGCATCGTCGCGCCCATGCGCAACGAGCGCCCGCACATGTGTGAGAGCTTGGCGCGGCGCGACCTGTGGGGCGAGCTCCGGCAGGATGCGACCGGCCAGGACAGCGAAGCCGGCGACACGCGGCGGTTCGGTCAGCCCCACGCTGGCGCTCATGATGCCGCCCTGACTGAAGCCCGCAATGACAGTGGCGCTCTGCGCAACGCCGAGACGCTGCTGCATGACGCTTACGAAATCGGCGAGCAGCACCCGGCTGCGTTCGGCGGCCCCCAGGTCCGGCTGCGGGCCCCCGGGAGTGAACACGACGGGGAACCAGGCGTACTGGCCGATGCCGATCACAAGCGGCGCACGCACGAGCAGCGTCGCCGTGTCGGCGGGCGCCTGCGCACCTAGCGACGCGAGGTTCGTTTCGTTGCCGCCGACGCCGTGCGCGAGCACGAGCAAACGGCGCGGAGACTGGCTGGCACCGAGCAGGCGATACGCAAGCGGCGCGTCCTCATGCAGTGGCGCATTCATGCGGCCGCCTCGAGGTCCTCGGCATCCAGCCCGAAGGCGAACGAATCCATCGACAGCACGCCATAAGTCATGCCGCCTTCGACGAGCGTTCGCGCGTCGCCTGCATCGCTCGCACCCAACGCGACAAGCAGCGGCAGGTAGTGCTCTTCGGTCGGGTGCGCCCGCGCGGCGTGGGGCGCGCGCTCGCGGTAGTGCACGAGTGCATCGACATCACCGCGCGCGACGGCCTCCGCGACCCAGTCGGCGAATTGCTGCGCGTACTCCCGATCAGCAATGTGCTGGCGGAACTCGTAAAGGTTGTGCGTGAGGCTTCCGGAGCCGACGATGAGCACGCCCTCGTCGCGCAGCGGCTTGAGCGCTTCGCCCAGGCGCAGCGCGCCCGCGGCATCGATGTCGTGCGGAAGCGAGACCTGCAGCACCGGCACGTCGGCCTCCGGGCGCAGATAGCGCAGCGGCACCCACGCGCCATGGTCGAGGCCGCGGCCGGCGTCGAGCGCGGTGTCGAAGCCGGAGGCCTGCAACCGTTCGACGATGCGCGACGCGAGCGCGGGCTCGCCGCGCGCCAGGTACTGCAGCGCGTAGAGCGGTGCCGGGAAGCCGCCGAAGTCATGGATCGTGTCGAGCGAGGCGGCCGCGGTGACGCGAACGCCGCGCGTCGACCAGTGCGGCGAAACGACGACGATGGCACGCAGCCCGGTCAGCGCCGCGCCGATGCGCAAGAGGTTGGGGCCGAGCACGCCGGGCTCCAGCGCGAACATCGGCGAGCCGTGCGAGACGAACAGGGACGGGGCGCGGGACATGGAAACCTCCGATGCCGCGGACCGGGGGCCGCGGCGGTTGGGATGCAGTCAGCCCGTCGTGCTGCGGGTGGCAAAGGCCTTGCGATGCGGCAGGCGCGCGTCGACGCTGAGTGCACCGGGGCCGTTCGCGGCGAGCATCAGGAAGCCGCCGGTGATCGCCACGTTCTTCCAGAAGCTGATCGCCTGCATCTGATCGGCGAAGTCGAAGTGGAACAGCAGGGCGAGACCAGCGAGAACGCGGCGAGCGCGAACGCGGCCCAGCGCGTGAAGAGGCCCGCGAGGATGGCGAGCCCGCCGCCGAGTTCGAGTGCGATCACCAGCGGCAGCAGCTCGCCTGGCACGCCTTCGGACGCCATGTAGCCCTGCGTAGCGGCATAGCCGGCGATCTTGCCCCAGCCCGAAATGATGAAGATGAGCGACAGGCCGACGCGGCCGAGTAGCGGGATGATGCTGTTCATGGTGTGGGTCTCCGTGTGGGTTCAGCGACGCAGCCAGGTCGGCGCGATGCAAGAGCGCGGGTCAGAGTCGAATTTCCCCTTGATCCACGCATGATAGCGGCTTCCTCGGCCGCCCCACTTTTACGCGCCCGGACGTCGGGAAGCCCCACTCCGAGCCCGCTTCCGAACGCGCTCCGTCGCCGGCAAATCGTCGGCCGCGCGGCCGCGCCCGCCTGCCCGCGGAGCCCGCGCCACGCCTGGAAAAACACCACTCCGACGCTATCGGCTGCGGCGTTTCACAGTGCGTCCACGCATTTCGACGTCCCCTGTCGCCGGGGTCACCAGCAGGGCGAGAGGGGCGCTGTATTTCGATTCCCCCACAGCAAGGAGTATCGGTATGTGTCCGACGAAGCGGGATTTGGGATGGGTTCGTGCGCTGGGCGTAGCGCTCGTCGCCGCCATGGGCCTTTCGGCCTGCGCGACCTATGACGACGAGTTTGCAGCGGTCAACTCGCGCCTCGACCAGATCGAAACGAGGGTGCAGAGCGCAGCGCAGAGCGCCGAATCGGCCAATCAGTCCGCGCAGCGCGCCAACCAGCGGCTGGACCAGCTGGAAGGCCGCGTCCAGCAGCTCGAGAGCGCGCCGGGCCGTAGGCCGCGCGGCTGATCACTCTTCGCAATACTTGGAAACGACCGGCGTGAGTCGGAACCCGGTGGCCGTCGCTGGCCACCGGTCTTCTTTCCCCACCGCACCGTCGGTCTGAGGAGTCGTTCTATCCGTATGTCTGCACACCCTGTCATCCGCGCTGTTTTCGGTGCTTTGACGCTCGCGTTCGCGAGCTTCGGCCTGGCGGGCGCCAAGGAGGCGGCCGCGCAACCGGTGGCCGCGGTCGACCAGCTTCCGCCAAGTCAGGACGTGTCCCCCACGGTGATCGAGCTCGCCGGGTGGGTTGTCGCGTCCGAGGACAGCCAGGGCTATCCCTTCGCGGTCATCGACAAGGCCGCCGCGCAGGTCCTGGTGTTCGATGGCGACGGCCGGCTTCGCGGCGCGGCACCTGCGCTCTTCGGCTCGGCGATCGGCGACCACACGGCCCCAGGCATCGCCGGTCTCGCGCTTCGCGAAATTCCGGGCCGGGACCGCACGACGCCCGCGGGCCGCTTCGTGGGCGGCTTCGGCCCGTCGGTCGACGCCGGGCGCGTGCTGTGGGTGGACTATGAATCGGCGGTCGCCATCCACCCGACCGCTACCGGCGTCCCGGCCGAGAGGCGCGCCGAACGCCTTGCATCGCCTACCCCGGACGACAACCGCATCACGCATGGCTGCATCAATGTATCGCCGGAGTTCTTCGAGCGGATCATGCAGCCGACGTTCGAGCGGGGCGGGGTGTTCTACATCCTGCCGGACAAGGCGCCGCTGGCGAAGACCTTCCCGGAGTTCGCGCAAAGCCGGGCGAGTACGCCGCGAACGGGCTTGGGTTCACTTCGCTGAGTGGGAAACAGGGGTCGGAGTGGGGTTTCCCGTCACTCCGGCCCGCGTTACCCGGCACGCCCGCGACACGCGACCACTTACGGAAAGCGCAGCTCAGACAACGGCCGGGCTTCGTTGAGTTCGAACGTTTCGTCGAACGCGGTTCCCTCGAGCGTGCCCCAGACGCGCACGCGGTAGATGCCCGGCCGCGTGAGCACGATGTCGGCCGTGTACCGGCCCGGGTGCTGGTAGCGCGGGCGGATCGGCAGGGGGCGACGCGTGGTGCCATCGGGCGCGACGATTTCGGCGTTGAGGCCGGCTTCGAGCCCCGGCACGGTTTCCTTCTCCCCTGCACGCCGGATCGCGAGGTCGAGGCCATTGCGTTCGTCGGTGTGGATCGGCTCCTCGACCAGGCCCACGCTCATCCGGAAGCGCCCATCGGCCACCACCCTGGAGTTGTGCGCAAGGGCCGTGGCCGATGTGGCCAGCAGGACGAGCAGGGCGGCGAAGCGTGCTGCGACAGTGCGGTTCATGGCGGGGTTCCGGCATCGGGGAGGCCAGCCTACGGCAGGACGCGCCGGGAAAGAGGCCATCGGGCAGAGTCGGATTCGGACCCGTAATGGGGCAGGGTCATTCAGGGCCGACTGCAGGACCCCAACTCAGCTGTGCGATGCGCCTCCAGCCGCACGCGTGCCCCGGCAGCGGGGATAGGCAGTGCAGCCCCAGAATGCGGCTCCCGTCTGCCGGTTCGTGCGGCGCGCCATGGGTTCGGAGCACTTCGGGCACGCAGGCGGCGCCGCCTGCTGGCGTTCCGGTGCTGGCGATGCCACGGCACTCGTTGCGATGGGCACGACAGGCACTCGTCCGTGCGAGCCTTCTGGGCGTACCCCGTCCACCATCGCGACGAGCTGTTGCCCCGTGACCAGCTCGATCGCCTTGCCTGACGCGAAGCGCCGCGCGTCCGGCGTGAAGTCGCCCACGCAGACGATCTTGATCCCGTCGGCCCGGTGGTGGGCGAGCAGGCCCGACATTTCGCGCACCGTCGCCACCGGCACCTGCCGTTGGCGCCAGCGCTTGCACTGCACCAGCCATGTGCGGCCCTCGCGTCGCAGCACGAGGTCGACGCCGCCGTCCGCACCGCCGAGCCCGGTCTCCTCGACCGAGTAGCCCTGCCGACGGAAGGCCTCGCCGACGAGCTGCTCGAACTCACGCCAGTCGAGCGCCGTGATGCTGTCGAGGCCGGTGCGGGTGTCGAGCAGGCGGGCACGCTGGCGGCCACGCAGGTAGGAAGCACCTGCGGCCATCCAGCACACGACCAGCACCGCCCACGCGAGGGGCGTCATCGCGCCCGAGCCGAGTTGCCGGGCAAACGCTGCCGCCAATTCGCCCTCGCGACTACCGAAGTACCACGCAGCGCCGTACCGCACGGCCCAAAAACCGACCAGGCCGGTAACGATGCCGACCGGCCAGGGAAGGGCCGCCAGGATGTCGAGCCCGCTTTCGCGTTTGCGTGCCATGTGTCCGGTCGCCTTCCGCGCGTTACCCGGCCAACCGGGCCAGGTAGGAGACAGGCTCCAGCTGGCAACGAACCGCGATGCTTCCCGGCAGGTCGAACAGGCGGGGGCGGTCGCGGAAGTCGAACAGGCGGTAAAGGTGGTACTGGTCCGCGTCGGCCTCGGAGCGCGCCAGCTCGTTGCGGCTCACGTAGAAGGGCGTGAGCTCGCCGAACGCCGTCGTCTTGACCTCGATGAGGCGCTCGCGCCCATCGTGGTCGAAGGAAAGGACGTCGTATCCCCGTCCGTCGCCCTGCGTCGCCGCGACGTGTTCGACCCGCTCGGCGAGCCGCTTCTTGCCGGCCGAATGGAGCCGGCGCGTTTCCAGTTCCGCCACGAAGAGTTCGCCCGCGCGGCCGAGCGAGCGGTTGCGCGCTTCCTGCGCGAGGTAATCGCGGCGTGCGGCCGAAAAGCGTGGTGCGTAGGCAGTGCATTCTTCCGAAATGCGCTGCGGGCGAGGCGGTGGAACCCAGATCGAATCGGTGTGACCCGGCGTTGCGGCCACCGCCGGCCGAAGCACGGCGGCCTGCGCCGCTTCCTGAAGGGCCACGTTCGCCTGCAGATGGCTTTCGACGACATCGAGCAGCAAGGACTGGAAGTTGCCGCGCGGCTTGTAACCGTCGATGTACGGATACCCGAGCGCCACCATGACGGCGCTGATGTTGCAGTGCTTGAACTCGACGGAAGGCCGGCTGCGACCGTCGAGTTGCGCCAGAAGCGCCCGGGCGTGTTCGGTCTTGCTGTAACGCTGCCCGTTCAGTTCCATGGTGAGCATGCGCATGTAATCGGCCACGCAGGCTTCCACTTCCTCCCGCGACCAATGCTGACCTTCCGCCATACCGCGCCCCCATCGTTGGTTGCGCCAGGGTAGCCAACCCACGCAAGGCGGTCAGCCGGCTTTTTTCGTGGGAGGGAAGTAGGGCAGCGTCGAGTTTCCCGCCGGTTCGACGCGCGTTCACGGCGCTTCGAGGGGGAGGCATCGTCGGACCACGGTCCGCCCCGGCTGCCTGGCAAGCCCGCGTCCGGCCACCGGGAAACGCCACTCCGACCCCGGCTTTCGACCCC
This sequence comes from Pseudomonadota bacterium, assembly GCA_049323195.1. GTDB lineage: Bacteria > Pseudomonadota > Gammaproteobacteria > Xanthomonadales > Xanthomonadaceae > Cognatilysobacter. The sequence goes on from JBMOOW010000047.1 coordinate 7,168, forward strand.
GGCTTTCGCCTCACCGCGGCTTAGCACCTGCCGGCGTAGCCTGCGGGCCTTTCCCCGGGAGACGGCCGTGAAAGTCCTGATGGTGCTGACGTCGCATGACCGCCTGGGCGATACCGGCCGGAAGACGGGCTTCTGGCTCGAGGAATTCGCCGCGCCGTACTACGTGTTCAAGGATGCGGGCGTGGACGTCGCGCTGGCCTCGCCCAAGGGTGGGCAGCCGCCGCTCGATCCCAAGAGCGACGAGCCGGATGCGCAGACGGAGGCCACCGAGCGCTTCCGCAACGATCCCGAAGCCCGGAAGGCGCTGGCGAACACGGCCAGGCTCGCCGACGTGCAGGCCAGCGAGTACGACGCGGTGTTCTATCCGGGCGGACACGGCCCGCTGTGGGACCTCGCCGAGGACCACGATTCGATCGCGCTGATCGAGTCGACGTGGGCGGCGGTCAAGCCACTGGCGCTGGTCTGCCACGCGCCGGGCGTGCTGCGGCATGCCAGGGACGTGGACGGTGCGCCGCTGGTGCGGTGCCGCCGGGTGACCGGTTTCACCAACAGCGAGGAGGCCGCGGTGGGCCTGACCGACGTGGTGCCGTTCCTCGTCGAGGACGTGCTCAAGGCCAACGGCGCCCATTTCGAGAAGAAGGCCGACTGGGCAAGCCATGTGGTCACCGACGGCAACCTGATCACCGGGCAGAACCCGGCGTCGTCGGAGGCGGCGGCGAAGACGGTGCTGGTGTTGCTGGGGAAGGGCTGACGGGAGACCGGGGGTGGCGTCGAGTTTCCCGTGACCGGTGCCCGAAGACGCGCCACGCGGCGGGCGGGGCTTTTGCAGCCGGCGGGGCTTTCAGGCCGCGCATTGTTGAGCATCGCGAAACGACCCGGGGCGAGGGGCGTGTTCGCCCCGCCGGCGGTGGCCAACGAGGTGCGCCCATTCCTGCGGACGGCCGCGCGGATCACCTTGCCCTACGCCTGTCGGTGCAGGGAGACGCGCTGCGGGACGTGGGGCAGATCGATTCGCGAGCGGCGGGGCGTGAGGCGTTCCGCAAGAACGGGACGAGGTCGGTGTCGAGCTTCCAACTGCCGCCATCGCTCCGGACTTGCGAACACAGCCGTCTTGGGGCACAACGAGGTCCCCTCAGGACAAGGACGTTCCGATGCATCGTGCCGTGCTCGTCGCTTCTCTGGCACTGGTGGCGTGTTCCCCGCCCCGCGAACACCGCGCCCCACTTCACAAGGCTGCCCCGGAGGCCAGCGCCGCCGTGCACGCCACGGCCGGCGCCCCGTTTGCAGGCGTCTGGGAGGCCTGCGACGGCGCCGTATCGCCCGACCAGTGCAGCCGCTACACGCTGGTGCAGCATGGCAACCGCATTTGCGGCACGTGGTCCTACGTTGCCACCGGCGACGGCTACGAGGGCCGCGTGGTCGCGGAGGCGCTGTCCGCCTCGGAAGCACGCCGCGTACGCATCTGCGGGAGGCCGGGAAGCGAGGCACGCACCGCATGCACCGACGGCTGGGATCGCATCGACAAGCCTCTTCGGCTTTGCGACGGAAAGCTCGCCGACATCGATTCATCCGGCGGCGCCTGCCGCGCGGACTACATACGCGCCGCCGCGACGGCCGAGGCCGCCGAGCTCGCGCGCGAGCCCTGGGTGCGGGCCTGCCTGGCGGAGGGCGGTGAGGAGGCGGCGCGATGACCAATCCGACGCCCCTGACGCCAAGCGAACTGCGGGCGCTGGCCTACTTCGCGGTCGGCGTGACCTCGGAGGGCAGCCTCGGCGGTCGCGACCTGTCGTACCGGCTCAGCTTCGCCGGCTCGGTGGGACGCGACGGGCGCATGGCGCCCGTCGGTAATAGCGGGTACTCCTTCGGCACCCTGCAGATCGACCTCGGCCAGCACCCCGACGTAGCACGCGGTCTCCTGGATGCATACCAGCTCTGGGCGGCAAGACAGCCGGATCGCGCGGCGCTCGTCCTGCCTCCGGACGCCTATGCGGGGACGCTGCAGGCCCTGCAACGCACGGGGCGCGAAATGCGCGCCGCCGGCGCGCACGACATCGACCGTTCGCGCCTCAACCGGTTCCTTGCCTCGGACGACGGGCGCACCTTCGTGCACGGGCTGGATCGGGAACACGTCGAAGGTGTCGCGCACGTCGACGCCGTGCAGGGCAACCGCGATTCCGCGCTGGAGCGGCTGCAGCGCACCCCGCTCTACCGGAATGGTTCTGACGAGGATCAGGCCGCGCTCGCCGCTCTCTTCATGAAACTGCAGAACCAGTCCGGGCAACGGTACGTGCCGCGCCTGCTGACGGGGATTGAGCAGGGGACGTTGGCGTCGCCCGATGCGGTGAAGGCTGCCATCGACGGCCTGCTACCGAATGCCGCCAACGGCAATGTGGACTACATCCAGAGCGGCGCGGACAACACGTTGCGCGGCGTTGGCGTGTTCAACGCGCTGCGTGCCGCCGACAGGGGCAACCCGCTGGCGAGGGCGTGGGCCGCCGTCGCTGCGGATCCGCTGATCGGGCCTGTGGCGGCGCATGCGAACGATCGCAACGATCCGACGCTGGGGCTGCAGTACGACACGGTGCGGTCGCTGTTTCTCACGCCGGAAGCCTCGCAGCGAATGATCCGGGCGCTGGATCGCGACGCAGCGCTGGCCGAAGGCGACCCGGCGCTGCGCCAGGGCCGCCGCAGCCCCGGCTTCTACGTATCCGGCAACGACTTCGTCCACTGGAACGCAAGCGGGCAGGGCGTGGCCTGCATCCATGGTCGCTGGCGCAGTGTTGATCCGGACGCGCTTCGCCGTGTGGCCAGACGTGATGGCACGGTGGAATTGCAGATCACCGAGAACGGGGTTGCCAGCACGCTGCTGCGCGTGGATCCCCGCGCTCGCTCGCTCGGAGCCGCGGGCATCGATCCACCGACCGCACCGACCCGGCCGGCTGCCAGCGAAACTCGGCCGCAGCGGCGCAATCTGCTGGCCGACGATCCTGCCCATCCGGGCTTCGAAACGTTCCACCGCATCCATGCGTGGGTGCGCGACACAGGCCACTGGAACGACGAGCAGAGTCGCAACGTTGCCGCCGCTCTGTACCGGGCGCAGGCAGCGGATCCGTTGGTGAGGCGCGTCGACCTGGTGGCTGGCGGGCGGGGTCACGATGGGGCCGAGAACGTGTTCGCCGTCTACATGCCGCATGGTGACAAGGGGCCCAGTTTCGTTACGCAGGTCGATGGTCGGCATGCAGCGCATGAACCCGCGGAACAGAGCCTCGCGCAGGCCGAGAGCCCGAACAATGAACTTGTCCAGGACGCTCGGCAGCGCGGCTTGCCGGTCGCACCGCGGATGACGGTCTGACGGCAAGGCGGAGGGCGGAGTGAACTTTGCGGAGAAAACACAGGCAGCATCGAACCTTCCGACGACCGCCAAGCGCGGTGCTTGATTGGCGCTCGCTGCGACCATGGCTGGTGGCCGCAGGCAAGACAGGCACACGTCGCCCGACTGGACCTGACGGCCAGCGGCCATTTCGCGCGCCAGACGCGCCGCGTTAGCCTTGTACTTCGAGATCGTGGGAGAAGATGGATGAACGCTACCGTCGCAGGCCTGGTGACGCCGCACCTGCTGCGCATCGTCGACCTCGCCAACGAAGCCGAGAAGGGCGTGAACGTGGACTGGCACCTGCGCGGTGCGGTGGATGCCACGATGCGCGAGCTGCGCGACCAGTGGAACGCGTCAGCGCTGGTGGCGGCGTATGTCGCGGGGTTGGAGACGGCGGCAGCCCAGGCGCCGAAGATGCGTCCGGCGTACGCGCGGGTGTTGCAGGCCGCAGCCGTCGCAGCGCGGGGTGTCCGGAACGATTGAGCAGGGCACGGAGTCAGGACCGGGCTTGTCCGTGATCCGGCGCGTCGCCTTCCCTGGACGCCCCGTAGTGACCGGACCCATGCCGATAGCGTTAACAGGCCCGGGTGAGCGCGTCGCGGTTGGCGCGATGCTCCAGGTCCTGCCCGGCCCGGCGAAGCTCGCTGATCTCGCGCGCCACGGTCACGCGCACGCCGTGCCCGGGCAGCCACTGGGCCGACCACAGGAGGTCCACCGCATGGCCCGCGCGGTGCAGGTGGCGGTTGCGGAAATGGCGGCCGCCCGGGCCCTGCATCGGGCGCGCGGCCTGCTGGCGGGTGGCGTCGCCATCATCCGGATGCACCATCTCGAACACGAGGTGACTCGGCAGCGTGCCGCGCGGGTAGCCCTGGATGCGTTCGAAGGCCGCGCCGGCGTAGGGCGGCATCCCATCGGCATCGACCATGCAGAGCGCGCCGGGCATCAGGCCGAGCAGCCCGGTCAGACGCGGCAGCTTGCCGGCCATGCCCGCAATGTGACCGGTCGCGGCGCCCGGGCTTGAACGGACGCGAAGGGGGCATCACCCGCGCGTGCGAGACGGCCCTCCGGATGGAGGCCGGGTGCGGCTTCTTGCGGCCCGCGTGCGCATGCGGCCGCATCCTTCCTGTCCAGTCGAAGTCGAGGACATCTACCGGCGCGCGGTTGCCATTCGGCAGCCGGTGCATACACGTCGCGATCGGCGGCGTCGCGGGTTTTTCTTCCGCACTGCGCAATGAACACAACAGGTGCGAATCGCGACATTCCGAAAATATGCGCGCAGAGTAGGTGTCGCCCGAGGACGCAGTGATCGGGCGCAGCAAGCGTCCGGCCGGCCCGGCGGTACCGGGCCCGGTATCTGCGAGAGCCTCGGCGTGGGAGGAGTCATGAACGCCTTGATCCGCACCTTGCTGCATCCGATGCAGCACAGGACCGCGCACGCACCGCCGTCGCCACGACGCGCTCCGCTGAGGACGGGGTGGCCTTCGCTGTCGGTGCCGACCGGAACACACCGCCGCAGCAGCGACGCGCGGGAGTGGTATCCGGACGGGCCTTACGACCCGTGGAAGCGATGAAGCAGGAAGCAGGAAGCAGGAAGCAGAAGCGCGAAGCACGAAGCACGAACGGGGGCGTAGTCGAGTACCGTCTGCGCACCATGGGTTGCCGGTGCCGCCAAGGCCTGACGGGCCACGACGGCACCACCGCCGGGCGGTGGGCTCATGCGCACCGGCAGGAGCCCGCATTCGTGCACGGCGGCAGTGCGTCGACGAGGGCGGGTCGCGCTGCTGCCGGCTGGTCGCCGCTCTGGTTTGAATCCGCAACGTCAGTCGATCACCGGCCCGAGGGGCCCATGGCGCGGCGATGAAGCAGGGGCGATGGGTCCTCCCATCCCGGCATCCGCGTTCTTGCCTGCTGGCAGCTGCGAAGCGACAGGCAGGCGCTGCGGCGCCGGCCGCTGGCCCGCCCGCTTCGAAGAACTGCACGCGGACGCCGGCCTGGCGCCTTTTCCGCTCGTCGTCGCGCGCGGGCGCCCGCCGACGGGTGGTCACGCGCGAGGCGCCGCGCAAACGCGATGCGCGGATAGTGGCGTCGCGGCGTGCCCGCGGGCGCGGCCGCTTGCGTGCACGATGGAGGACATCCCCATGAACCGATACGGCAGCCTCTGCATCCTGGGAATGGCAGCGGGCCTTGCGGCCGCGGTCGCGGTGGCGGCACCCGCGCCGAAGAAGAAGGCTCTGTTCGCGTTGGGTAGTGACAATCTCAGCGGGTGATTCGGTCTCCCCGCAGATTGACTCCTGCGCCCGAGGGTTTCGGGCGGCAGGAGCCGGCAATGCGTGCACGTGAACTCAAGCGCTG
>JBMOOW010000048.1:0-12745 GCA_049323195.1 Pseudomonadota bacterium
CCGGGCAGTCCACGTGCGCGTAGTGACGCGTCGGGCTCTCGTACTCCACGTGCGCCGTCGAGATCGTGATGCCGCGCGCCTTCTCTTCCGGCGCCGCGTCGATCTGGTCGTACGCCTTGAACTCGCCACCGAAACGCTCGGCACCAATCTTCGTCAGCGCCGCCGTCAGCGTCGTCTTGCCATGGTCAACGTGACCGATCGTGCCCACGTTCACGTGGGGCTTGGTGCGCTCGAACTTACCCTTGGCCATTGCTTGAAACTCCGGGATTGGGATTTGGGATTCGGGATTCGGGATTCGCTGGCGCGGATCCCGGGATGCTGAGATCAGACGGGTCTTCGGGAATACGCGGGATCCGCTTGCACGAATCCCGAATCTCCAATCCCGAATCCCGACTCCGATCAGTTCTTCTTGACCACGGCCTCGGCGATGTTCGCCGGCGCTTCCGCGTAGTGGTCGAATTCCATCGTGAAGGTGGCGCGGCCCTGCGACATCGAGCGCAGGCTGGTGGCGTAGCCGAACATCTCACCCAGCGGGATCATCGCGTTGATGATCTTGCCCGACGGGCTGTCGTCCTGGCCCTGCAGGATGCCGCGGCGACGGCTCACGTCGCCCATCACGTCGCCCAGGTAGTCCTCCGGGGTGACGATCTCGACCTTCATGATCGGCTCCAGGAGCACCGGGGAGGCCTTCATGAAGCCGTCCTTGAAGCCCATCGAGCCGGCGATCTTGAACGCCATTTCGGACGAGTCGACCTCGTGGTACGAGCCGTCGACCAGCTTCACCTTGACGTCCACGATCGGGTAGCCGGCCATGATGCCGTTGGCCACCGCTTCCTGGATGCCCTTGTCGACCGCCGGGATGTACTCCTTCGGCACCACGCCGCCCACGATGGCGTTCTCGAACTCGTAGCCCTTGCCCTGCTCGTTCGGCGAGATCTCGAGCCACACGTGGCCGAACTGGCCCTTGCCGCCCGACTGGCGCACGAACTTGCCTTCGGCCTTGACCGCCTTGCGGATGGTCTCGCGGTAGGCGACCTGCGGCTTGCCGACGTTGGCCTCGACGTTGAACTCGCGCTTCATGCGGTCGACGATGATGTCCAGGTGCAGCTCGCCCATGCCCGAGATGATCGTCTGGCCGGATTCCTCGTCGGTGCGCACGCGGAACGAGGGATCTTCCTGCGCCAGGCGGCCCAGGGCGATGCCCATCTTCTCCTGGTCGGCCTTGGACTTCGGCTCCACCGCCATCGAGATGACGGGCTCCGGGAAGACCATGCGCTCGAGCGTGATCACGGCGTCCTGGGCGCAGAGGGTGTCACCCGTGGTGACGTCCTTCAGGCCCACGGCCGCGGCGATGTCGCCCGCGCGGACTTCCTTGATCTCCTCGCGCTGGTTGGCGTGCATCTGCAGGATGCGGCCCACGCGCTCCTTCTTGCCCTTGACCGGGTTGAAGACCTGGTCGCCCGAGTTCAGCACGCCCGAGTAGACGCGGAAGAACGTCAGGGCGCCGACGTACGGGTCGGTCATGATCTTGAAGGCCAGCGCCGAGAACGGCTCGGTGTCGGACGCCTTGCGGCTGTCTTCCTTCTCGTCCTCGTCGATACCCTGCACCGGCGGGCGGTCGGCCGGCGACGGCAGCAGGTTGATGACGCCGTCGAGCATGGCCTGCACGCCCTTGTTCTTGAACGCCGTGCCGCAGAAGACCGGAACGATCTCCACGCGCAGGGTGCGCTCGCGCAGGCCGGCGATGATCTCGGCTTCGGACAGGTCACCGTCGTTGAGGTACTTGTCCATCAGCTCTTCGGACGCCTCGGCGGCGGCTTCGACCATGAAGCCGCGGGCCTCCTCGGCCTTGGCCTGCAGGTGCGCCGGGATGTTGCCGTACTCGAACTTCGTGCCCTGCGAGGCGGTATCCCAGTGGATCGCCTTCATCTTGAGCAGGTCGATGACGCCCTCGAAGTTGTCCTCGGCGCCGACCGGCACCTGCATCGGCACCGGGTAGGCGCCCAGGCGCGACTTCAGCTGCTCGACGACCTTGTCGAAGTTGGCGCCGGTGCGGTCCATCTTGTTGACGAACGCAAGGCGCGGCACCGAGTACTTGTTGGCCTGGCGCCACACGGTCTCGGACTGCGGCTGCACGCCACCCACGGCGCAGAGCACGAACACCGCGCCGTCGAGCACGCGCAGGCTGCGCTCGACTTCGATCGTGAAGTCGACGTGCCCGGGGGTGTCGATGATGTTGAAGCGGTGCTCCGGCAGGGACTTGTCCATGCCCTTCCAGAACGCGGTCGTCGCGGCCGACGTGATCGTGATGCCGCGCTCCTGCTCCTGCTCCATCCAGTCCATCGTCGCGGCACCTTCGTGCACTTCGCCGATCTTGTGGCTGACGCCGGTGTAGAACAGGATGCGTTCCGACGTGGTGGTCTTGCCGGCATCGATGTGGGCCATGATGCCGAAGTTGCGGTAACGCTCGATGGGAGTGGTGCGAGCCACGGGACCCTCTCGTAGTTTTCGAATTCTCAAATGGCCGGACGCCGCCCTGAGAGGCGGCCTCCGGTTGGAGGGCGGCGCGAGCCGCCCTATGCAGCGCTACGCGCTAGATCACCAGCGGTAGTGGGCGAAGGCCTTGTTGGCCTCGGCCATGCGGTGCGTCTCTTCGCGCTTCTTGATCGCGCCGCCGCGGTTCTCGCTGGCGTCGAGCAGCTCGGCCGCCAGCTTGCGCGGCATCGAGTTCTCGCCGCGCTTGCGGGCCGAGTCGATCAGCCAGCGCATGGCCAGCGCGGTGCGACGCGAGGCGCGCACTTCGACCGGCACCTGGTAGGTCGCGCCGCCGACGCGGCGGCTCTTGACCTCGACCGCCGGGGCGACGTTGGTCAGCGCCTTCTCGACCAGCTCGAGGGCGTTCGGGCTCTTCTGCCCGATGACGTCCATGGCGCCGTAGACGATCTTCTCGGCGACCGACTTCTTGCCGCTCTGCATGACCATGTTGATGAAGCGGGCGATCGTCTCGCTCCCGTGCTTGGGATCGGGCAGGACCGAGCGCTGCGGGGTTGAACCTTTACGCGACATTGGCGTGTACCTCTCGTATCAGGCGACGGCGCGGGGCGCCTGTCGAAATCAGGACTTCGGACGCTTGGCGCCGTACTTGGAGCGACCCTGGCGGCGCTTGGCGACACCGGCGGCGTCGAGCGAGCCACGGACGGTGTGGTAGCGCACGCCCGGCAGGTCCTTGACGCGGCCGCCGCGGATCAGCACCACGCTGTGCTCCTGCAGGTTGTGGCCTTCGCCGCCGATGTACGAGATGACCTCGTAACCGTTGGTCAGGCGCACCTTGGCGACCTTGCGGAGCGCCGAGTTCGGCTTCTTCGGGGTCGTGGTGTACACGCGGGTGCACACGCCGCGACGCTGCGGGCAGTTCTGCAGGGCCGGGGACGTGCTCTTGTAGGTTTCAGGGCTGCGCGGCTTGCGCACCAGCTGATTGATGGTCGCCATCTGGAGCTCTTTGTTTGGGCGGATCGCCCGTGGAAAACGGACGGCCAGCCCCGAGGGACCAGCCAAGACGAAAAAGCCCAGCCCGCGTCCAGCCTGGGGCCGGTCGCGGGCTTGACTCGCGCGGCGCCCGGAAGCGCCCGAAGGCGTCCGCGCCGCATAGATCCCACCCTGCCCTGGGTCCAACACGAGGCACGTCCTGTGGCCTCATTTGGTGATCTGGGGCCGCCCGCAGGCGGCCCGGGTATTGCTTAGCCGATGAAGTATAGCAGGGCCGGCCTGCCCGGAGGCAAGCCAACCCGCGCCATCACTCCTCGTCGGGGCCCGGCGCCGCCTCGGCGGCGGCCGGCGCGTCCTCGATCATGACGGGCGCGCCGCCGGCCAGCGTCTCGAGCTCCTGCTCGGTCAGGCCGCTGGCGTTGCGGCGGCGCTGGCTGTGGTAGGCCAGGCCGGTACCCGCCGGGATCAGGCGACCGACGATCACGTTCTCCTTGAGGCCGCGCAGCGTGTCGCGCGTGCCGCGTACGGCCGCCTCGGTCAGCACGCGGGTGGTCTCCTGGAACGAGGCCGCCGAGATGAACGACTCCGTCGCCAGCGAGGCCTTGGTGATGCCCAGCAGCACCGGCTCGTACTTGGCCGGGATCTCGTTGCGGGCGACCAGCTTCTGGTTCTCCTCGATGACGCGCTGGCGCTCGACCTGCTCGCCGGCGAGGAAGCGGCTGTCGCCGGCGTCGGCGATCTCGACCTTGCGCAGCATCTGGCGAACGATCACCTCGATGTGCTTGTCGTTGATCTTCACGCCCTGCAGGCGGTAGACGTCCTGGATCTCCTTGACGAGATAGGCCGCGAGCGGCTCCACGCCGAGCAGTCGCAGGATGTCCTGCGGATTGGGCTCGCCGTCCACGACGGTTTCGCCCTTCTCCACGTGCTCGCCCTCGAACACGATGATCTGGCGGTACTTCGGGATCAGCTCCTCGTGCTCGCCACCGTCAGCGTCCTTGATGATCAGGCGCTGCTTGCCCTTGGTGTCCTTGCCGAAGCTGACGATGCCCGAACGCTCGGCCAGGATCGCCGGATCCTTCGGCTTGCGCGCCTCGAACAGGTCGGCCACGCGCGGCAGACCGCCGGTGATATCGCGGGTCTTCGATGCTTCCTGCGGGATCTTGGCGACGACGTCGCCCACGCCGACCGGCGCGCCGTCCTGCAGATTGACGATCGAGCGCGGCGGCAGCAGGTACTGGGCTGGCAGGTCCGTGCCCGGGATCTGCAGGTCCTTGCCGTTCGCATCGACGATGCGCACCAGCGGACGCAGGTCCTTGGCCTGCGAGCCGCGACGCTTCGGGTCGGTGATCTCGCGCGAGGCCAGGCCCGTCAGCTCGTCGGTCTTCTCGGTGACGGTCACGCCATCGACGAAGTCCACGAAGCGGATGAAGCCCGCCACTTCCGACATGATCGGATGGTTGTGCGGATCCCAGTTCGCGACCTGCTGGCCGGCCTTGACCTCGGCACCGTCGCGGACGGTGATCGTGGCACCGTAAGGCAGCTTGTAGCGCTCGCGCTCGCGGCCGTGGTTGTCGAGCACCGACAGCTCGCCCGAACGCGACACGGCGACCAGGTGGCCGTTGGCGTGCTCGACGTGCTTGAGGTTGTTGAACTTGACCGAACCGGTCGTCTTGACCGTGATGTTGTCGATCGCCGCCGCACGCGATGCCGCACCACCGATGTGGAACGTACGCATGGTGAGCTGCGTGCCAGGCTCGCCGATCGACTGCGCCGCAACGACGCCCACCGCCTCGCCGTGGTTGACGAGATGGCCACGGCCGAGGTCGCGGCCATAGCAGTAGGCGCAGACGCCGAACGGCGTTTCGCAGGTGATCGTCGAGCGCACCTTGATCGACTGCACGCCCGCCTCTTCCAGGCGCGCCACCCAGGCTTCGTCCAGCAGCGTGTTGCGGGTGACGATCGGATCCTCGTCGTTGCCCGGCAGGAACACGTCCTCGACCACCATGCGGCCCAGCACGCGCTCGCGCAGCGGCTCGACCACGTCGCCGCCTTCGACGATCGGGGTCATGGTCAGGCCTTCCAGCGTGCCGCAGTCGGTCTCGGTGATGACCACGTCCTGCGCCACGTCGACGAGTCGACGGGTGAGGTAACCCGAATTCGCCGTCTTCAGCGCGGTGTCCGCCAGGCCCTTACGGGCACCGTGGGTCGAGATGAAGTACTGCAGGACGTTCAGGCCTTCGCGGAAGTTCGCGGTGATCGGCGTCTCGATGATCGAGCCGTCCGGCTTGGCCATCAGGCCGCGCATGCCGGCCAGCTGACGGATCTGCGCCTGCGAACCACGCGCGCCCGAGTCGGCCATGATGTAGATCGAGTTCATCGACTTCTGCGCGACCTGCTCACCCTTGGCGTTGGTGACGGTCTCGGTGCCGATGGCGTCCATCATCGCCTTGGCCACGCGCTCGTTGGTGCGCGACCAGATGTCGACGACCTTGTTGTAGCGCTCGCCCGCGGTGACCAGGCCCGACTGGTACTGCTCCTGGATCTCCAGCACCTCGGCCTCGGCCTCGGCCAGGATCGACTTCTTCTCGTCCGGAATGGTCATGTCGTCGATGCCGATCGACACGCCGGCGCGCGTGGCGTACGCGAAGCCGGTGTACATCAGCTGGTCGGCGAAGATGACCGTGTCCTTCAGGCCCAGCTGCCGGTAGCAGCTGTTGATCAGTCGCGAGATGTTCTTCTTGGTGAGCTCCGTGTTCGCGAGCTCGAACGGCAGGCCCTCCGGCAGGATTTCCTGCAGGAGCGCGCGGCCGACGGTGGTGTCGACGATCTTGCTGCCACGGGTGCGCTCGCCGTCCTCGCCGATCACCGTCTCCGTGATGCGCACCTTGACCTTGGCGTGCAGCTCGACGACGCGGTTGTCGTACGCGCGCTTGACCTCGGCGACGTTCGCGAACGCCATGCCCTCGCCCTTCTTGTTCTCAAGGGCACGGGTCATGTAGTACAGGCCGAGCACGACGTCCTGCGAGGGCACGATGATCGGCTCGCCGTTCGCCGGCGACAGGATGTTGTTCGAGGCCATCATCAGCGCGCGCGCTTCCAGCTGGGCTTCCAGCGAGAGCGGCACGTGCACGGCCATCTGGTCACCGTCGAAGTCGGCGTTGAAGGCCGTACACACGAGCGGATGCAGCTGGATGGCCTTGCCTTCGATGAGGACCGGCTCGAACGCCTGGATGCCGAGGCGGTGCAGGGTCGGCGCGCGGTTCAGCAGCACCGGGTGCTCGCGGATGACTTCCTCGAGGATGTCCCAGACCTGCGGCTCCTCGCGCTCGACGAGCTTCTTGGCCGCCTTGATGGTGGTCGCCAGGCCGCGGCGCTGCAGCTTGGAGAAGATGAAGGGCTTGAACAGCTCGAGCGCCATCTTCTTCGGCAGGCCGCACTCGTGCAGGCGCAGCGTCGGGCCGACCACGATGACCGAACGGCCGGAGTAGTCGACGCGCTTGCCGAGCAGGTTCTGGCGGAAGCGGCCCTGCTTGCCCTTGATCATGTCGGCCAGCGACTTGAGCGGGCGCTTGTTGGTGCCGGTGATGGCACGGCCACGGCGGCCGTTGTCCATCAGCGCATCGACCGACTCCTGCAGCATGCGCTTTTCATTGCGCACGATGATGTCGGGCGCATTGAGCTCGAGCAGGCGGCGCAGGCGGTTGTTGCGGTTGATGACGCGGCGGTACAGGTCGTTGAGGTCCGACGTCGCGAAGCGGCCGCCGTCCAGCGGGACGAGCGGGCGCAGGTCCGGCGGCAGCACCGGCAGGACGGTCATGACCATCCACTCCGGGCGGTTGCCGGACTCGATGAAGGCCTCGATCAGCTTGATGCGCTTGGTCAGGCGCTTGAGCTTGGTCTCCGAGCCGGTCGAGGCGATGTCCTCGCGCAGCTGGACCATCTCGGTCTGCAGGTCGATCGTACGCAGCAGGTCGTAGATCGCTTCGGCGCCCATCGCCGCCTCGAAGTCGTCGCCGTGCTCCTGGCGCGCCTGCAGGTACTGCTCCTCGGTGAGCAGCTGGCCACGCTCCATCGGCGTCAGGCCCGGCTCCGTCACCACGAAGGCTTCGAAGTACAGGATGCGCTCGATGTCGCGCAGGGTCATGTCCAGCATCAGGCCGATGCGGGACGGCAGCGACTTGAGGAACCAGATGTGGGCGACGGGCGACGCGAGGTCGATGTGGCCCATGCGCTCGCGGCGCACCTTGGCCAGCGTCACTTCCGTGCCGCACTTCTCGCAGACCACGCCGCGGTGCTTCATGCGCTTGTACTTGCCGCAGAGGCACTCGTAGTCCTTGATCGGGCCGAAGATGGCCGAGCAGAACAGGCCGTCACGCTCGGGCTTGAACGTGCGGTAGTTGATCGTCTCGGGCTTCTTCACCTCGCCGTACGACCAGGAGCGGATCAGGTCCGGCGAAGCCAGGCCGATCTTGATCGCGTCGAAGTCGATCGTGGTGCGCTGCTGGTTGAAGAGGTTGAGCAGGTCTTTCATTTGAATCTCCGGGATTCGGGATTTGGGATCAGGGATTCGTTGAAGCGGAGATTCGGGATGTCGGGATCGCGGCGCTGCGCCTTTGCGAATCCCGAATCCCGAATCCCGAATCCCGTCAGCCTTCCTCCAGCTCCATGTTGATCGCCAGCGAGCGGATTTCCCTCACGAGGACGTTGAAGGACTCCGGCATGCCCGCGACCATGTCGTAGTCGCCGTCGACGATGTTCTTGTACATCTGGTTGCGGCCCTGCACGTCGTCGGACTTCACCGTCAGCATTTCCTGCAGGGTGTAGGCCGCGCCGTAGGCCTCCAGCGCCCAGACTTCCATCTCGCCGAAGCGCTGGCCGCCGAACTGCGCCTTGCCGCCCAGCGGCTGCTGGGTGACGAGCGAGTACGGGCCGGTCGAACGCGCGTGCATCTTGTCGTCGACCAGGTGGTTCAGCTTCAGCATGTGCATGTAGCCGATCGTCACCGGGCGCTCGAACGCCTCGCCCGTGCGGCCGTCGTGCAGGATGGTCTGGCCGCTGCTCGGCAGTTCCGCCAGCTCCAGCATGCGCTTGATCTCGGACTCGGCCGCGCCGTCGAACACCGGGGTGGCCATCGGCACGCCGTCGGTGAGGTTCTTCGCCAGCGTGATCAGCTCCTGGTCGGTGAACTGCGACAGGTCCACGCGCTCACCCACCACCGTCGTGTCGTGGTTGTAGATGTCGTTGAGGAACGCACGCAACTCGGTGACCGCGTTCTGTGCCTGCAGCATGCGGTCGATCTTCTTGCCCAGGCCCTTGGCGGCCCAGCCCAGGTGCACCTCGAGGATCTGGCCGATGTTCATTCGGCTCGGGACGCCCAGCGGGTTGAGCACGATGTCGACCGTCTCGCCCGTGGCGGTGTAGGGCATGTCCTCGACCGGGACGATCGTCGATACGACACCCTTGTTGCCGTGGCGGCCGGCCATCTTGTCGCCCGGCTGGATGCGGCGCTTAACGGCCAGGAACACCTTGACCATCTTGAGCACGCCCGGGGCCAGGTCGTCGCCCTGGGTGATCTTCGCGCGCTTGTCGGCGAACCGGCGCTCGAACTCCTTCTGGTACTCCTCGATCTGCTTCTGCGCGCGCTCGATGGCCTCCACGGCCTCCTCGTCCTTCATGCGCAGCGTGAACCAGTCCTTCCTGGACAGGCTGTCGAGAACCAGCGAGGTGACGGTGTCGCCCTTCTTCAGGCCGGCGCCGCCATTGGCGACCTTGCCGATCAGCTGCGAGCGCAGGCGATCGTAGATCGCCGCCTCGAGGATGCGGAACTGGTCGTCGAAGTCCTTCTTGACGCGGCGGATCTCGTTTTCCTCGATCTGGCGCGCACGCTTGTCCTTCTCGATGCCGTCGCGGGTGAAGACCTGCACGTCGATGACGGTGCCGTCCATGCCCGGCGGCACGCGCAGCGAGCTGTCCTTAACGTCGGAGGCCTTCTCGCCGAAGATCGCGCGCAGCAGCTTCTCTTCCGGCGTCAGCTGGCTCTCGCCCTTCGGCGTGACCTTGCCGACGAGGATGTCGCCCGCACGGACTTCCGCACCGATGTAGACCACGCCAGACTCGTCGAGGCGGCCGAGCGCCTGCTCGGACACGTTCGGGATGTCGGCCGAGATCTCCTCCGGCCCGAGCTTGGTGTCGCGCGCAACGCAGGTCAGCTCCTCGATGTGGATCGTCGTGTAGCGATCCTCTTCGACCACGCGCTCGGAGAGCAGGATCGAGTCCTCGAAGTTGTAGCCGTTCCACGGCATGAACGCGACCAGCATGTTCTGGCCGAGCGCGAGCTCGCCGATGTCGGTCGACGGACCGTCGGCCAGCACGTCGCCACGCTCGACGCGGTCACCGACCTTCACCAGCGGGCGCTGGTTGATGCAGGTGTTCTGGTTCGAGCGCGTGTACTTGATGAGGTTGTAGATGTCGACGCCGGCGTCCAGGCCCTCGTTGACCTCGTCCTCGTTGACCTTGACCACGATGCGGGCGGCATCGATCGCCTCGATCACGCCACCGCGGCGCGCGTTCACGGTCACGCCCGAGTCGCGCGCCACGGCGCGCTCGATGCCCGTGCCCACCAGCGGCTTCTGAGCGCGCAGCGTCGGCACCGCCTGGCGCTGCATGTTCGCGCCCATGAGCGCGCGGTTCGCGTCGTCGTGCTCGAGGAACGGCACCAGCGCCGCCGCGACGGACACGGTCTGCATCGGCGAGACGTCCATGAAGTGGACCTCGCTCGGCGCCTTCAGCAGCGACTCGCCCTGGTAACGGCAGGCGACGAACTGCGCCGTCATGTTGCCGTTCTCGTCCTGCGGCGCGTTGGCCTGGGCGATGACGTACTCGTTCTCTTCGATCGCGGACAGGAACTCGACTTCGTCGGTGACCTTGCCGTCCACCACGCGACGGTACGGCGTCTCGAGGAAGCCGTACTGGTTGGTGCGGGCGAAGACGGCCAGCGAGTTGATCAGGCCGATGTTCGGGCCTTCCGGCGTCTCGATGGTGCAGACGCGGCCGTAATGCGTCGGGTGCACGTCGCGCACTTCGAAGCCGGCGCGCTCGCGGGTCAGGCCGCCCGGGCCGAGGGCCGACACGCGACGCTTGTGCGTGACTTCCGACAGTGGGTTGTTCTGGTCCATGAACTGCGACAGCTGCGAGGAGCCGAAGAACTCCTTGATCGCGGCGGCCACCGGCTTGGCGTTGATGAGCTCCTGCGGCGTGAGGCCTTCGGACTCCGCCATCGACAGGCGCTCCTTGACCGCGCGCTCGACGCGCACGAGGCCCACACGGAAGGTGTTCTCGGCCATCTCGCCGACCGAGCGCACGCGGCGGTTGCCGAGGTGGTCGATGTCGTCGACCACGCCGCGACCGTTGCGGATCTCGGTCAGCACGCGGATCACGTCGAGGATGTCCGAGGAATCACTGAACAGGCCGCGCAGGCGCGCGGACTCCTCGTCCTTGCGGTCCTGGAAGTACTTCGCGTCGTACAGCACCGCGGCGCCCTCGGTTTCCTTGCGGCCGAGGCGGCGGTTGAACTTCATGCGGCCCACGCCCGAGAGGTCGTAGCGCTCGAAGGTGAAGAACAGGTTGTGGAACAGGTTCTGAGCGGCGTCCTTGGTCGGCGGCTCGCCCGGACGCATCATGCGGTAGATCTCGACCAGCGCCTCGAGCTGGGTCTTGGTCGGATCGATGCGCAGGGTGTTGGAGATGTACGGACCGCGGTCGAGGTCGTTGACCCACAGGGTGCCGACCTGCGCGATGCCCGCCTTGCGGAAGGCCTCGAGGTGGCCTTCGTTGAGCTCCTCGTTGGCATTGGCCAGCAGCTCGCCCGTCTTCGGGTCGACGACGTCGTGCGCGAGGATGCGGCCGACGACGTAGCTGTCCGGCACGGCCAGCGCGGCGATGCCCGCCTGCTCGAGCTGGCGGACGTGGCGCGCGGTCACGCGGCGGCCGGCCTCGACGATGACCTTGTCACCATCGGCCAGGTCGAAGTCCAGCGTCTCGCCACGCAGGCGCTCGGGCACGAGCTCCCATTCCACGCCCTCGGGCAGCACGTGGAAGGTGTTGATGTCGAAGAAGTGCCGCAGCATCTCCTCGTTGTTGTAGCCCAGCGCGCGAAGCAGGATCGTCACCGGCAGCTTGCGGCGACGGTCGATACGGCAGAAGACCGCGTCCTTGGGGTCGAACTCGAAGTCGAGCCAGGAGCCGCGGTAGGGAATGATGCGCGCGGAGTAGAGAAGCTTGCCCGAGCTGTGCGTCTTGCCACGGTCGTGATCGAAGAACACGCCCGGCGAGCGGTGCAGCTGCGAAACGATGACACGCTCGGTGCCGTTGACGATGAAGGTGCCGTTCTCGGTCATGAGCGGGATCTCGCCCATGTAGACCTCCTGCTCCTTCACATACTTGATCGCCTTAGTCGACGACTCGCGGTCGTAGATCACCAGGCGGACCGTGACGCGGAGCGGGGCGCCGTAACTCATGCCGCGCGTGCGGCACTCGCGCTCGTCGAAGGCCGGCTCGCCGAGCTTGTAGCCGACGTACTCGAGCGCGGCATTGCCGCTGTAGCTGACGATGGGGAACACGGACTTCAGGGCGGCATGCAGGCCCCTGTCCTCGCGCTTGGCGGGGTCGATGTTCTCCTGCAGGAACTCCCGGTAGGAGTCGACCTGGATGGCGAGCAGGAAGGGCACTTCGAGGATCGCGCGGCGCTTGCCGAAATCCTTGCGGATGCGCTTTTTCTCGGTGAACGAGTACGTCGTCATGGCTGCCTCTGTGAAGCCGGGACTCGGGATTCGGGATTGGGGATTCGCTACAGCCGAGGCGGCCGGACACTGTCTTGGCGAATCCCTAATCCCGAATCCCTAATCCCGAATTTGATGAACTGTCAGTTGGAAGCCGCGCGTATTGCCGGCACGCGCACGCCTTCTGCTGCTGCTTCCAACTACCAACTCGGGTTGGGTTTCGGTACCGCGAGGATCGGACGTCGCCGATCCGGTACTGCCTGAACGGGGTGGAGCTCAAAAACGCCAAAGGCCGAGGGGGTGAGCCTCGGCTTTGGGTGAATCGTCATTCCCGCCGGAGCGGGAATCCAGTGCCTTTCGTTGGGTGCAACGTCGGTTCCTGGATGTGGAACTGGGTGACGCTGGTTCCGGTGAGCTTGGCTTGCGACGGCAGGATCAAGGTCACTGGATCCCCGCGTTCGCGGGGATGACGCACTGAC
>JBMOOW010000049.1:0-11688 GCA_049323195.1 Pseudomonadota bacterium
GCTACCGCTTCAACCGCCGCTTCGACATGGCGGCAATGGTGCCGCGCCTGCTCTATGTCGCGGTCCGTACGCCGCCGCTGCCCTACCGGCTCGTAACGCTGGATGCGTAATGTGGGGAATCAGGTCGAGGATCAGCCCGGATTCTTCCGCGAGCGGGATGAACTGCGCCGGCGAGACGTCGCCGAACTCCTCGGATTTCCACCGCAGCAGGGCTTCCACGCCCACCAGGCCACCACTGGCGACATGCATGCGGGGCTGGTAGACCAGCCGCAGCTCGTCGCGGTCGATGACTTTGCGCAGGGCCGCCGAGAGCGAGGCGCGGCGGCGCACGTCGGCCTCCATGCTGCCGGCGTAGCGCATGAAGGTGCGCCGGCCCATCGCCTTGGCCTGGTACATCGCGGTGTCGGCGTACTTGAGCAGGTCCGACGGCGTGTCGGCATGGTCGGGGAACAGCGCGATGCCGATGGACGGGCTGATGACGATGTCGTGCAGGTCGCCGGCTTCCAGCGGCTGCTCGAACGCGGCGAGCAGCTGGCCCGCGATCCGCTCGGCTTCCTCGACGTCCTCCAGGTGCTCGAGGATCACGGTGAACTCGTCGCCGCCCAGGCGCGCGACGGTGTGGTGGCCGCCGACGGCATGCTGCAGCCGCGCCGCGGTGGCGCGCAGGATCGCATCGCCCGCGGCGTGGCCGAGTGAATCGTTGATGTCCTTGAAGCGGTCGAGGTCCAGGAACAGCACCGCCAGCCGGCTGCCGTGGCGGCGCGCGCGCGCCATGGCCCGCGACAGCCGTTCCGACAGCAGGGCGCGGTTGGGCAGGCCGGTCAGCGTGTCGTAGTTGGCCAGATAACGCAGTTCCTGCTCGGCGCGCTTCTGGTCGGTGATGTCCGACAGCACCGCCACCCAGTGGCCGCGCTGGCCGGCCGCGTCCAGCACCACGCTGGCCTGCAGCCAGCACAGGAATTCGCTGCCGTCCTTGCGGCGCTGCCAGAGTTCGCCCGACCAGCGCCCTTCGCGCCGGAGGTCCGCGCGCATCTGGTGATAGACGGCTTCGTCGTGCTGGCGGCTGTCGATCAGGCTGGTCGACTGGCCGACGACTTCGGCCTCCGTGTAGCCGGTCATCCGCGTGAACGCCGGATTCACCGAGATGAAATGGAAGTCGTCGTCGAACACGGCCACGGCTTCGGCCATCGAGCGCAGTACCTCGCTGGCGACGCGGCGCTCCCGTTCGGCGCGGCGCGTGGCGGTGATGTCGCGCGCGGTGCCGGCGATGCGCAGGGCGCGCCCGGCGGCGTCGCGCTCGACGACGCGCCCGCGCGCCCGCACCCACATCCATTCACCGTCGGGCCCGACGATGCGGTGCTGGGATTCGAACACGGGCAGCTCGCCGGCGACGTGGCGGCGGAACTGCGTGCGCACGCGTTCGAGGTCGTCGGGGTGGATGACGTGGTCGTGTTCGGCCACGGCCTCGCTATCGATGCGGCGACCGGGCGACGTGGGATCGCGTGCGCGCATGCAGTGCATGACACCGCGGGCGAGGTCGTAGTCCCAGAACTGCTCGCCCGAGGCCCACAGCGCGAGCTTCAGGCGCTCCTCGCGCTCGCGCAGGCGGCGAAGGTAGTCGCGCTCGCGGCGGCGGCGCTCGCGCCACTGCCAGACCGCGACACCCACCGGCGCCAGGGCCAGCGCCGCCAGCAGCACGAGCATGGCCGGCTGGCGCCAGAGCGGGGTGTCGACGGTGACGGGGATGCGCAGCTCGGTGCGCTCGGACCAGCGCCCTCCGCGGTCGGTCGCCTGCGCGCGGAAGACGTAGCGGCCCGGTGGCAGCTGGGTATAGGTGATGTCGCGCGAGGTGCCGTTGTCGATCCAGGCGCGGTCGAAGCCGTCGAGGCGGTAGCGGTAGCGCAGCACCGCCGAGGGCGCGAAGTCCAGGGCGCCGATGCGCACGCGCAACAGGGCGGCGTCGGCCGGGATGTGGATGGCCGGCCGTTGCCAGGGCGCGCTGTCGAGGTCGTGGCCGTCGCTGCGTGCCGAGAGCAGGCGGAGCGGGGCGGCATGGCGGTCGTCCGCCACGCGGGTGGGATCGACGAGGTTGATGCCGCGCACGCCGCCGAATGCGAGGCGGCCGTCGGCCAGGCGGCCGCTGGCACCGCCGTTGAACTCCAGATCCTGCAGGCCGTCGCCGAGGCCGAACAGGCGCGCGCGCCCCCGGGCTGGCCGGTAACGCAGCAGCCCGGCATCGGTACCGGCCCAGAGCGTGCCGGCAGGCGCTTCCTGCAGGGAGAACATGCTCAGGCTGCGGTACGCGGGCTCGCGCGCGAGCGGCTGCTCGAAACGGACCGTGCCGGCCGTTTCCACCGCTTCGCTGATCCCGGCATGGGTTCCGACCCAGATCCGGCCGGAGGCGTCCTCCAGCAACGAACGCACGACGTTGCCCGGCAGTGCGCCGGGCTCGTCCACCGCCTGGCGGAAATGGCGGAAGCGGCCCGTGGCGGGATCCAGCAGGTCCAGGCCGTCGCCGGTGCCCAGCCAGACACGGCCGCGGCGGTCGACCAGTACGGCATGCACGTTCGGATGCGCCAGGGCGCCGGGGGCGGTGCCGGCCGGGAAGTGGCGCGTGCGGCCGGTCGCGGGGTCGTGGTGGAGCGCCCCGCTGCCCGCGGTGCCCAGCCAGAGCCCGCCCTGGCGGTCGCGCGCGATGGCCCGGAGGCTGGCGTGGCTGTGGGCGCCGAGGTCGGCCCGGCGCATGCGGAGGCTGGCGGTGTCGAGCAGGACCAGACCGCTGCCGGTGGCGACCCACAGGCGCCCGTCGCCGGCAGGGGCGAAACCGGCCACGCGACCGGCCGGTGCGGGCAGGCGCGGCGTCAGGTCGTCGAAGCGGCGGGCGCGCAGGTCGTAACGCAGCAAGCGGTCGGCGTCGGTGCCGATCCAGAGCGCGCCGGGGGTGCCATGCACGGCGCGGATGCTCCCGTCCGCGGCGGGATGCACGCCGGGGACGCGATCGAGGTCGGTGACCAGTGGAAACGGGCTGCCGTTCGGGTCGGCCACCGACGCGCCCCGGTACTGGCCGCCCGCCCAGAGCATGCCGCTGGCGTCCACCAGCAGCGCGTTGATGCTGTCTTCCGGCAGTGCCCCCGGCAGCCTCTCGTCCTGGCGCAGCACGACCACGTCGCCGGCCGGGTCGATCCGGCGAAGGCCGGCGGTATAGGCCGAGATCCAGATGCGTCCCGCCCGGTCCTCGGCGATGGCGCGCACCGCACGCGCCGGCTCGCGCCCGCGGGGCCAGACGGGCTGCAATGCGCCGCCCGATACCGCCGACAGCCCGTCCGGCCCGCCTACCAGCAGGCGGCCATCGCGCGCCGCGAGCACGGCGTGCATGGGGCCGTCGGCCACGCGCCGCCAGGTTCCGGTGGCATCCAGCACATGCAGGCCGTCGTCGGTCGCGTACCACAGCCGGCCGTCGCGGTCGCGCGCGAGCTGCTGGGCGCGGCGCTGGCTGCGGGGCAGGGCCGGCAGGGCGAGGACGCGCTCGATCCGGCCGGTGGCAGGGTCCAGGCGGTCCAGCCCCGCGACGGTCCCGATCCACACCACGCCGGGCTCGGCCCGCACGGTCAGCACCTGGCGCGCATCGCGGCGCTTGTCCACGGTCTGCGCGTAGCGGCGGATTCCGCCGGTGCGCAGGTCCAGCCGCGCGACATACTGCGAGTAGCTGCCGACCCAGATCGACTGTCCGTCCGCGTCCAGCGCCAGGGCGGTGACGAAGCTGTCGGGCAGGCTGGACGGATCGGCCGGGTCGTGGCGGAACAGGCGGTAGCGCTCGCCGTCGTAGCGGTGCAGGCCGCCCTGGGTGGCGACCCACACGAAGCCCTGGCGGTCCTGCGCCAGCGCGTTGACGCTGCTCTGCGTCAGGCCGCGCTCGCTCGCCAGCCGCTGGAAATGGAACTCGCGCGTCACGGCGCCCGCGGCCGGTGCCAGGGCGAGCAGGACGAGCAGGAGGAGGGCCTGCGCGACGCTAGGGAGGGTCGGTGCGCGCACGGAACGGGCCGGGCTGGATACCGGCCAGTTTAGGCCCGCATGCAGCGCGGTCACAACCGGACGCGGGGGCGTGGACGCTGGCATTGCTAGACTGCGCGGCCCTTCGTAGCCGCTCCCTGCCCGTGTCCGACCACGACTTGCCCGCGCCCTCGCGCATCGACGCCGAAACGGGCCGCCTCGGGCTGGCCACCAGCGCCTGGGAACTGCATGGGGCGCTGTGCGGCTGGCTGGCCGGCGGCGGTTCCAACGAGCGCGGCTGGCTGGCTTCGGTATTCGCCGATGCCTCCGTGCCGGCGCCCGAGCCCGGTTCGCCGCTGGAACGGCTGCGCGAGGCCACCGCCGCGCAGCTGGAGGATCGCAGCTTCGAGTTCGAGCTGCTGCTGCCGGAGGCCGAGGCCGCGCTGGTCGAGCGCAGCGGCGCGCTGTTCGACTGGTGCCGCGGCTTCGTCGGCGCGTTCGGGCTTGCGGCCGGCGACAAGGCGTTGTCGGGCCTGTCGGAGGAGAGCCGCGAGGCGCTGGCGGACCTCGCCAAGCTCGCCTCGGCCGAGGCGCAGGACGACGGCGACGAGGAGGACGAGGAAGCGCTGATCGAGATCGAGGAGTTCGTGCGCGTGGCCGCGCTGCTGCTGCACGGGGACTGCGTGCTCGCCGCGCGCCATCGCCAGCGCTTGAACTGAACGCGGGCGCGGCGACGCGCGGCGCCGGCGCGCGGCATGGCGCGCAGGGCCTAAGATCGCCGTCGCCGTCCAGTCGCGTTCCGCCATGCCGAGTCGTCCGAAGGATCCCTACGCGCGCCGCCGCCGCCAGCTCATGCGCCTGGCCGGCGACGACGCGATCGTCATCGTTCCCGCCGCCGCCGAGCGCGTGCGCAGCCGGGACACGCATTTCCCTTATCGGCAGGACTCCGACCTGCTGTACCTCACCGGCTTCCCGGAGCCGGACGCGGTGCTGGCGCTGATCCCGGGGCGCGCCCATGGCGAGGCCATCCTGTTCTGCCGCGAGCGCGATCCCGAGCGCGAGGGCTGGGACGGCCCGCGCGCCGGCCCGGAAGGCGCGGTCGAGGCCTTCGGCGTGGACGACGCCTATCCCATCACCGACCTGGACGACATCCTGCCCGGCCTGCTGGAAGGGCGCTCGCGCGTCTACTACCACTTCGGCCGCGACAAGGACTTCGACCTCAAGCTCATCGGCTGGCTCAACCGCGTGCGCGCGCAGGTGCGCAGCGGCGCGCAGCCGCCGCACGAGTTCCTGGAACTGGGCCACCTGCTGGACGAGATGCGCCTGTTCAAGGACGCCGGCGAGCTCAGGCTCATGCAGAAGGCCGCTGACGTGAGCATCGCCGCGCACGAGGCGGCGATGCGCGCCGCCCGCCCGGGCATCACCGAGTACCAGCTGCAGGCCGAGCTCGAGTACGTCTTCCGCCGCCACAACGCGGTGCCGGCCTACGAATGCATCGTCGGCGCCGGTGCCAATGCCTGCGTGCTGCATTACCGCGCCAACGCCGCCACCGCGCGCGACGGCGAGCTGGTGCTGATCGACGCCGGCGCGGAAGTGCAGGGCTATGCGGCCGACATCACCCGCACGTTCCCGGTGAACGGGCGCTTTTCCGCGCCGCAGCGCGCATTGCACGAGCTCGTCTGCGACGCCCAGGCCGCGGCGATGGCGAAGGCGCGGCCGGGCGAGGTCTGGGATGCCATCCACGAGGCCGCGGTGGCGACGCTGTCGGAAGGCCTCCTGCGGCTGGGCCTGCTCGAGGGCCGGCTGGAGAAGGTGATTGCCGACGGCGCCTACAAGCGCTTCTACCGCCACAAGACCGGCCATTGGCTGGGCCTGGACGTGCACGACGTCGGCGACTACCGGGTCGATGGCCAGTCGCGACTGCTCGAGCCGGGCATGGTGCTGACCATCGAGCCGGGGCTCTACATCGGCGCCGACGACCGCACGGTCGACCCGAAGTGGCGCGGCATCGGCATCCGCATCGAGGACGACGTGCTCATCACCAGGGCGGGCTGCCGCGTGTTGACCGACGCGCTCGTCCGGCGCGCGGACGAGGTCGAGGCCTTCATGGCGGAGGCGGCAGGCCGCGCCGCATGACGATGCGGCCGCGCGCCGCGCGCCGCGCGCGCGCGCGGCCCCGTGCATCACCAGCTCGCGCCGTCGGCCACCAGGGCACCCACGTGCGCGGCCGCGCTCTCGGCCAGCGCCTGCAGGTCGTAGCCGCCCTCGAGCATGGAGACGATGCGCCCGTCGCAATGACGGCGCGCGATGTCGCGCAGCTGGCCGGTGATCCAGAGGTAGTCGACGGCCTCGAGCTCGAGCTGCGCGAGCGGATCGCGCTGGTGCGCGTCGAACCCGGCGGAGATCAGGAGCAACTGCGGGCGGTGCGCCTCGATCGCGGGCAGCAGCGTGTCCGTCCAGGCCGCGCGGAAGCCCTCGCTGCTGGTGCCGGGCGGGAGCGGTGCGTTGAAGACGTTGCCGACGCCACGCTCCTGCGAGAAGCCGGTGTCCGGATACAGCGGCATCTGGTGCGAGCTGCAGAAGAGCACGCGCGGATCGGCCTCGAAGATGGCCTGCGTGCCGTTGCCGTGGTGCACGTCGAAGTCGACGATCGCCACCCGCGAGAGTCCGTGCACGTCCAGCGCATGGGCCGCGGCGACCGCGATCGAGTCGAAGAAGCAGAAGCCCATCGCGGTATCGCGCGTGGCGTGGTGGCCCGGTGGGCGCACCGCGCAGAAGGCGCGCCGCGCCTGGTCACCGAGCACGGCGTCGACCGCGGCCAAGCCGGCGCCGGCCGCGCGCAGGGCGGCCTCGGCGGCGCCCGGCGAGAGGAAGGTGTCAGGATCCAGCTGCAGCGTGCCTTCGGCCGGCGTGTCCAGCACTTGCCGGATCAGTGCGTCGGCGTGCACGCGTGCGAGCTGGTCGCGCGTGGCCACAGGTGCCTCGCGCCAGGGCAGGTCGGGATACGTGTCGCGGATCGCATCCACCACCGCGGCGAGGCGCTCGGGGCGCTCGGCATGGCCGGGGGGCGGCACGTGCGCCGCGCAGGCCGGGTGGGTGAAGAGCAGCAGCGGGAGGCGGTCGTTCATCCCGCGATTGTCGCCGATGCACGCGGGGCGCGGCGGTGAGCGGGGCCGGTCCGCGGCGTCGGGCGTGCAGACTCCCGACTCCCGACTCCCGACTCCCGACTCCCGACTCCCGACTCCCGACTCCCGACTCCCGAATCCCGAATCCCGAATCCCGAATCCCAAATCCCAAATCCCAAATCCCAAATCCCGAATCCCAAATCCCGAATCCCAAATCCCCGATCAGCCGTTCCGCCGCTGGTGATTCCACAGCACCTCGCCGTGGCCGCTGGACCGCGCCAGTACGCGGGCCAGCACGAAGAGCAGGTCGGAGAGGCGGTTGAGGTAGCGGATCGCTTCCGGGCGCACGGGCTCCACGCGCGAAAGCGCCACGCACTCGCGCTCGGCCCGGCGCACCACGGTGCGCGCCACGTGGCAGCGCGCGGCCGCTTCGCCGCCGCCGGGGAGGATGAAGTCCTTGAGCGGCGGCAGCGCCTCGTTGAACGAGTCGAGCTGCTGCTCCAGGCGCGCGACGTCGGCGTCGAAGATCGCGGCATGGCCGGGAATGCACAGCTCCCCGCCGAGATCGAAGAGCTGGTGCTGGATGGACGTCAGCAGCCGGGCGACGTCCTCCGGCAGCTGCGGGCTGGCGAGCACCAGCCCGATGCAGGAATTGGCCTCGTCGACCGTCCCGTAGGCATCGACGCGCGGGGAGTCCTTGCCGGTCCGCGTGCCGTCGCCGAGGCCGGTCGAGCCGTCGTCGCCGGTGCGCGTGTAGATCTTCGAGAGGCGGTTGCCCATCAGCGCGTCGCGAGCACGCCGCCGCGACCGCGCGAGAGCAGCGAGGCGGCCACGTGCAGGCCGGCGGCGACCGCCACGTACTTGGCGGTGGTGGCCATGTACGGGACCAGCCAGGTGATGTAGTTGTCCCACCAGCCGGCGACCGACCGGTCGGCCACGACGCCCGAGATCCAGTAGAAGCTGCCCTGCGCGATGAGCTGGCAGGCCGCCACCGAGACCACCAGCGCGGCGGCAAGGCGGCCCAGCGAGCGCAGGTCGTTGCCGACGCCGCCGCGGCGCAGCCACAGGCCGCCGGCCCACATCGCGAAGTAGGCCGGGATCAGGCACCAGTAGGCCGGCGAAACGCAGTAGTGCTGCCAGAAGCTCGCGCCGCTGCCGGTGATCACCACGTAGTCGACGGCCACCGCCAGCGCCATCAGCAGCGGGAAGGCCCAGCGCGTCCAGGTCGACAGCATGAAGCCGCCGACGAACAACACCGCCCAGGACGCATCGGGCAGGGGGCCGAAGTGGTCGGCGCGGGTACCCGCCATCAGCAGGGCAAGGAGGACGAGCACGAGGCTGCGCTGGGTCGTGGGCTTCACGTTTCGCTCCGAAAACACAGGCGGGACAGGTCGGCCCGGCATTCTAGCGGAGCCCGCGGGTGCAGGCCGTATCATGCGTGCCATGGACATGCCCGTCGATCGCCACCACGACATCGTCATCGTCGGCGGGGGGCTGGTGGGCGCGAGCCTTGCCATCGCCCTGGAGGCGCAGGGGCTCGACGTCGCGCTGGTGGAAGCCACGCCGGAAGGCGTGATGCCGCCCGTGTTCGACGAGCGCAGCCTGAGCTTCGCCGAGGCCACGGTGAACGCGCTCACGGCGCTGGACGTGCTACCGCGCCTGCAGCTGGGCGGCGCGCCCATCCGCCGCATCGAGATCACCCGCGCCGGCGAGTTCGGCCGCGCGCGGCTGGAGGCGGCGCGCTACGGGCGCGAGGCCTTCGGGCAGGTGGTGGTGGCGCGCGACTTCGGCCTGGCGCTGGAATCGAGACTGCGCGACGTGGGCGGGCTGACGCGTTACCGCCCCGCGCGCTTTGTCGGCACCGACCGCGACGGCGATGCGCGCCGCCTGCGCCTGGAGATCGGCGGGGCGACGGTCACGCTCCGCACCGCCCTGCTGGTGGGCGCCGATGGCACCACCAGCGGCGTGCGCGAGGCGCTGGGCATCGGCACGGACGTGCGCGACTACGGGCATGCCCTGTTCGTCGCCCGCCTGCGCACCGCGCAGGCACCCGATGGCACGGCCTACGAGCGCCTGACCGACGCCGGCCCCACCGCGCTGCTGCCGCGCGCCGACCGCCACTACGGCGTGGTGCACGGCGTGGCGCTGGACGAGGCCGATGCGGTGGAGGCCATGGACGAGGGCGGGTTCGCCGCGCGCATCCAGCAGGCGGCAGGCTGGCGGCACGGGCGCGTGCTCGCCTGCGGGCCGCGCAGCCGCTACGCCGCGCGACGCGTGGTGGCGCAGGCCATCGTGGCGCCGCATGCGGTGCTCATCGGCAATGCCGCCCAGACCATCCACCCGCTGGGCGCACAGGGCTTCAATCTCGGCCTGCGCGATGCCCTCACGCTCGCCGAGGAAATCGCCGCCGGTCGCGCGGCGCCCGGCGATGCCGGCACGCTCGCGCGCTACGCCGAGCGTCGCGACGAGGACCGCCGCCGCACGCTGGCATTTTCCGACGGCCTGCTGCGCATGGGCATGCGCCGCGCCGCCTGGGCCGGCCCGCTGCGCAGCCTGGCGCTGATGGCGCTGGACCATCCTTCCTGGCTGCAGGCCTGGCTGGTCGGCGGCGCCATGGGCTACCGCGGCGACGTGCCGGCGCTGTGTCGCGCCGATTCCGCGAGGCGACGGGCGTGAACACGCGCGAGGTCTTCGACGTCGCGGTGGTCGGCGGCGGCGTCGTGGGCGGCGCGGCCGCCCTGGCGCTGGCGCGCGATGGCTGGAACGTGGCGCTGGTGGAGCCGCGGCTGCCGCCGCGCTGGGGCGCCGAGGACGCCGACCTGCGCGTCTACGCCATCGCGCCCGGTTCCATGATGCTGCTGGATTCGATCGGCATCGGCGCGGCCGTGCGCGACGCGCGCGCCCAGCCCTACCGCCGCATGCAGGTATGGGATGCGGGGGGCGAAGGGCGCCTGGATTTCGACGCCGATCGCTTCGGTCGACGCGAACTCGGCTGGATCGTCGAGCAGGCGCTGCTGGTGGACCGGATCTGGCAGGCGCTGCCGGCGGCGGGCGTGCACGTGCATGCGCCGGCCGCGGTCGAGGCGCGCGAGCCCGGCGAAGCGCACGACGTGCTGCGCCTGGACGATGGCCGCCGCCTGCGTGCACGGCTGGTGCTCGCCGCCGACGGCGCGCAGTCGCCGCTGCGCGCGATGGCCGGCATCGAAGCCCCCACCCATGACTACGGCCAGTGCGGGCTCGTGGCCTATGTCGAAACCGCGGAGCCGCATCGCGCCACCGCCTACCAGCGGTTCCTGCCCGAGGGCCCGCTCGCCTTCCTGCCCTTCGTCGGTGCGCGCAGTTCGATCGTCTGGTCGCAGCCCGCCGCGCTCGCACAGGCGCGCGTGGACATGCCGGCCGGGCGCTTCGAGGCCGAGCTGGCGACGGCTTTCGAGGGTCGCCTCGGGGACGTGCGCCTGGTCTCGCGGCGCGTCGCCTTCCCGCTGCGCCGGCGGCTTGCCGCCTCCATGCTGCAGGGGCGCCTGGCGCTCGTGGGCGATGCGGCGCATGCGGTCCACCCGCTCGCGGGGCAGGGCGTGAACCTGGGGCTGCGCGACGTCATCGCGCTGCGCGAGGCGCTGGCGCCGGCCGCCGGGCGTGGCGGCGATCCGGCGCAGGCGCGCCTGTCGCGCTGGGCCCGCACGCGCCGCAGCGAGAACGCGCGCGCCGCCTACGCCTTCGAAGCGATCAACCGCGCGTTCTCGAACGACGCCATGCTGCCCGTGCTGCTGCGCGGGCCGCTGCTGGGCCTGGCGGGCCGGTTGCCGCCGCTCCAGCACCTGCTCTGGCGCGAGGCCGCGGGGCTCTGAAACGACGATGCCCCGCCGGGGCGGGGCATCGTGGCCGGCCTGGGCATCCGCGCGTCAGCGCTCGCCCGCTTCGGTCCAGGTGCTGAACTCCGAGCCGCTCAGGCGGCCATCGCGATTGCGGTCCAGCGAGCGGAAGCGCGTGCTCAGGCCCGGATGCACGCGCGCTTCCTGCGCGGTCAGCATGCCGTCGTCGTTGGTGTCGAGCATGTCGAAGTGCGCGTCGGCACTCATGCCCGTGCCCGAGAGCAGGTCGCCCAGCGGCCGCGCGTGCCTGGCCAGGCCACCGCTGCCGATCCAGCCGCGCAGCTCGCCGGCACCCAGGCGTCCGTCGGCATTGCTGTCGATGCGGGCGAAGTCGCTCGATAGCGAGATGTTGCCTGCCACTTCGGCCTGCGAGAGGTAGCCGTCATGGTTGGTGTCGAGCGCGGCGGTGTCGAGGTGGAAGCGCGCGGTGCCGGAGGCATGCGCAGGCATCGGCGCCGGGGTTGCGGCGGTCGGCGGGCGCGTCTCCGGCGGCGGCGCGGGGGTGGCGGATTCCTGTGCGGCTGCACTGGCGGCAATGGCCCGGTCGCGCGCCTGCCGGGTGGTGCTCGCCCCCTCGCGGGCCTCGATGGCCGCCTGCTCGCGCCGGGTTCCGGTGGCGGCCTGGGCCGAGGCGCCGGCCGTCTCCTGGGAGGCCACGACCGCCTCGTTCTTGGCCTCTTCCGCTTCTACGGAGGCGTGAT
>JBMOOW010000050.1:0-11454 GCA_049323195.1 Pseudomonadota bacterium
TGGCCACATGCGCGGCACTTCAGCCGCCCATCGCCCAGCTGGTAGTGCCTGCAACCTCTGCATATCGGGCACCGCTTCATGACCAAATCCTCTCGGAGTTGGTCCGGTTTGGCTAGGAATTACCTTCTGTTTTTGCGGCCGTCCGGTGCCGTGGGCGCGATCGCGCCGCGCTGCGCCCAGGCGTCACCACCGTGCTCGGACCCTCGCGGTGCGCCGGGGCGCGCCGCCAGACGGCCATGGCAAGGGTCGCGGCCCTCGATACGCGAATCCCCTCGCGCCGCCTCGCGTGGAGCATCGCGACAACGCAGCGGGTAGCGCTCGTTGCATTGCGACGTTCCGCCCGCGGATCACCGCTCGCGAGCACCCGCCCCGCTGGCCGCTCCCCGCCTGTTGTGGTTTGATCGCGCGTCCCGCCAAGAACCGCCGCGCATGACCATCCTCCAGAGCCAGCTCGATCCGCGATCCGCATCGTTCATCGAGAACAGCGAGCACCATCGCGCCCTGGTGGACGAGCTGCGCCAGCGCCTTGCACGCGCGGCCGCGGGTGGCGGCGACAAGGCGCGCGCCAAGCACACCGCGCGCGGCAAGCTGCTCGCGCGCGACCGCGTCACCGCCCTGCTCGACGACGGCTCGCCCTTCCTCGAGATCGCGCCGCTGGCGGCCGAGGGCATGTACGACGATGCCGCGCCCGCGGCCGGCATGGTCTGCGGCATCGGCCGCGTGATGGGCCAGGAAGTGGTGATCGTCGCCAACGACGCGACGGTCAAGGGCGGCACCTACTTCCCCATGACGGTGAAAAAACACCTGCGTGCCCAGGAAGTGGCGCTGGAGAACAACCTGCCCTGCGTCTACCTCGTCGACTCCGGCGGCGCGTTCCTCCCGCTGCAGGACGAGGTCTTCCCGGACAAGGAGCATTTCGGCCGCATCTTCTACAACCAGGCGCGCATGTCGGCGCTCAACATCCCGCAGGTCGCGGTGGTGATGGGCAGCTGCACCGCCGGCGGCGCCTACGTGCCGGCCATGTGCGACGAGAGCATCATCGTCAAGGAGCAGGGCACGATCTTCCTGGGCGGCCCGCCGCTGGTGAAGGCGGCGACGGGCGAGGTCGTCGACGCCGAGGCACTGGGCGGCGCGGACGTGCATACCAGCGTGTCGGGCGTGGCCGACCACTTCGCGGAGAACGATGCGCACGCGCTTTCGATCGCGCGCGGCATCGTCGGCCACCTCAACCGCCGCAAGGTGCTGCCCGTCGCCACGCGCCCGGCGCGGGAGCCGCTGTATCCGGCCGACGAGCTCTACGGCATCGTGCCGAAGGATGCGCGCCGCCCGTTCGACATCCGCGAGGTGATCGCGCGCATCGTCGACGGCAGCGAGCTGCAGGAATTCAAGGCGCGCTACGGCAAGACGCTGGTCACCGGCTTCGCCCACCTGCATGGCTATCCGGTGGGCATCGTCGCCAACAACGGCATCCTGTTCTCCGAGAGCGCGCTCAAGGGCGCGCACTTCATCGAGCTGTGCAACCAGCGCGGCATCCCGCTGGTGTTCCTGCAGAACATCACGGGCTTCATGGTGGGCCGCAAGTACGAGAACGCCGGCATCGCGAAGGACGGCGCGAAGATGGTGACGGCCGTGGCCTGCTCGCACGTGCCCAAGTTCACCGTGGTCATCGGTGGCAGCTTCGGCGCCGGCAACTACGCGATGTGCGGCCGCGCCTACGGCGCCCGCTTCCTGTGGATGTGGCCGAACGCGCGCATCTCGGTCATGGGCGGCGAACAGGCCGCGAGCGTGCTGGC
Source organism: Pseudomonadota bacterium (assembly GCA_049323195.1). Taxonomy (GTDB): domain Bacteria; phylum Pseudomonadota; class Gammaproteobacteria; order Xanthomonadales; family Xanthomonadaceae; genus Cognatilysobacter. The sequence continues at coordinate 1,794 of JBMOOW010000050.1, forward strand.
GACGGTGCGTCGCGATGCGATCGAAGGCGCCGGCGGCACCTGGGCGGCCGAGGAGGAGGAAGCCTTCAAGGCGCCCATCCGCGAGCAGTACGAGACGCAGGGCAATCCCTACTACGCCACGGCGCGGCTGTGGGACGACGGCATCATCGATCCCGCCGATACCCGCCGCGTGCTGGGCCTGGGTCTGTCGGCCAGCCTGACTGCGCCGATCGATGAACGCACGCGCTTCGGCGTGTTCCGCATGTAACGCGCGTGCCGGCACTGCCGGTCGTGTCACGGTTTCCCTGTGTAGATCGCGTGATAAGGTCGGGTTTCCCCCGGCCCGCGAAGACGCGGGCGCATCTCGCCGACGTCGCGGCGATGCCGCGGTGTCGGCCCCCTACCAGGAGCCCCGCCATGGCCATCTTCAACCCGGCCTCCAGCGCCAAGCGCGACACCCCCACCCCGCCCGAGACCGCGCTGGGCCGCCAGCCCGGCAGCGACGAGATCAGCTTCCCGCCACAGGCGCCCGCCCCCGCGGCCGCGCCGGCTCCGTCGCCCGTTCCGGCCGCGCGGGAAGCCAAGGAATCGGTGATCGCCTCGGACATCGCCATCGAAGGCCGCATCCAGGGCGCCGGCCACGTGCGCATCGCGGGCCGCTTCACCGGCGACATCGCGGTGGAAGGCGACCTCACCATCGAGGTCGGCGCACGGGTCAACGGCGGCGTGCGCGCGCAGCGCGTGGTCGTGGCGGGTGAGCTCGAGGGCAACATCGAGGCCGCCCAGCGCGTGGAGGTGGTCGCGAGCGGCTCGATGGTGGGCGACGTCAAGGCCGGCACCGTGACCGTGGCGCCCGGTGCGCGCATGCGCGGCATGGTCGAGTTCGGCTGGGACGGCGACGGCGCCAGGAAGTCCGGCAAGGCCAACGGCACGCCGGAGGCCGGCGGCACGGCATGAGCACCGCCCGTCCGGGCACCCCGGGCGCGACACGGACCTGTCCGCACTGCAAGGCGACCATCCTCGAGAGCGCGAGCGTCTGCCCGGCCTGCCGGCACCACCTGCGCTTCGAGGCGTCGACCGGTACCGACTCCGGGCGCGCGACCGCGCTGCTCGTGGAGGGCCGCCTGCAGGCGGGCGCGGCCGGCGAAGCGCTCGAATACACGATGACCGTGGTGATCCGGAACGAGCGCGGCGAGGAGGTGGCACGCCACGTCGTGGGCGTGGGTGCCATCGAGGGCAGCCAGGCGCGCAGCTTCAGCGTGGCGGTGGAAACCCATGCGATGCCGGCCGGCAAGGGCCGGCGACGCTGAGCCTCAGGCGCGCACCAGCATCATCCCGGCGGCCGCGGCGCCCAGCCCCACGACCACGCTGCCGGCGACATACGCCGCGGCGATGGCGACGTTCCCGCTGCGAAGCAGCGTCACCGCCTCGAGCCCGAAAGCCGAGAAGGTGGTGAAGCCGCCGAGCACGCCGGTGGCGAGCAGCAGCCGCAGGTCGGCATGCCAATGCGGATTCCGGGCCCAGAGCCCGGCCACGAGCCCGATGGCGAGGCAGCCGGTGGCGTTCACGGCGAACGTGGCCCAGGGAAAGCGGCCGGCCGGCGCGGGCCAGGCCATCGCGATCCCGTAGCGCGCCACAGAGCCCAGAAAACCGCCGATCCCCACCCACAGCCAGCCCGGCATGGCCGTGCTCACCTTGCCCGCGGCGCGGCCGGAAGGACCTGCGCGCTGCCCACGGGATTGCGCGGGTCGCTGCCGCCTTCGAGCACGTTGCCGTCGCGGTTCCACATGACCGTCTGCAGGTTGCCCCAGACGTGGCTGGAACTGCGACCGTCCGCGTCCGGAGGCGGCGTGGCGACGGTGTGGCCCATCGCGCGCAGCGCCGCGATCGTCGGCTCGGCCAGCGCGCCGGTCTCGGTCTGCACCACGTCGGGCAGCCACTGGTGGTGGTAGCGCGGCAGGGCCGCGACCTGCTGCGGCGGAAGGCCGTCGGCATAGCCGAGGATGCCCAGCAGCACCATGGTGATGATGCGGCTGCCGCCGGGCGTCCCGAGCGCCGCGACCCGGCTGTCCGATACCAGGAAGGTCGGCGTCATCGAACTGAGCATGCGCTTGCCGGGCCTGGGCGCGTTGGCCTCGTAGCCCATGACGCCGAACGCGTTCGGCGTTCCCGGCCGCAGCGCGAAGTCGTCCATCTCGTTGTTGAGCAGCACGCCGGTGCCGCGCGGGATGAAGCCCGAGCCATAGGTCAGGTTGACCGTCTGCGTCGCGGCGACGCGGTTCCCCTCGGCATCGATGATCGAGAAGTGCGTGGTCTCCTCGTCCTCCAGCGGCGTGGGCGCGCCCGAAAGCAGTGCGCTGGGCGTGGCCCGGTCGGGATGGATGGTGGAGCGCTGGCCGGCGGCGTAGGCGGCACTCGCGAGCAGGTCCGAGGGCACGCGCACGAAGTCGGGATCGCCCAGGTAGAAGGTGCGGTCGCGATAGGCGCGGCGCATCGCCTCCACCGTCAGGTGCACGCGCTGCGGCTCCGGCAACTTCGCCAGATCCCAGGGCTCGAGCATCTGCAGCATCTGCGCAAGCGCGATGCCGCCTGAGGACGGGGGCGGTGCGGTGACGACGTTCCAGCCGTCGTACTCGAAGCGCAGGGGTTCGCGCTCCCTGACGCGGTAGCCGGCGAGGTCCCGCGCCGTCCAGCGCACGCCTTCGGCCTCGACGCCCGCAAGCAGCCTGGCGGCGACTTCGCCGCGATAGAAGCCGTCGAAGCCCTTGCGCGCCAGCGCATCGAGCGTGCGCGCGAGATCCGGCTGCACGAGCAGTTCCCCCACTTCCGGCGCGTCGCCGTCGGCGAGGAAGACCTCGCGCGTGCCGGCGTAGCGCTCCATCACCTTCGAACGGCTGCGGTAACCGTCCGCCAGGCGGGCGTACACGGGAAAGCCCTCGCGCGCGATGCGTATGGCGGGCGCGAGCGACTTCGACAGCGGCAGCCGGCCGTACCTGCCCGCGATATGCACGAGCGCGGCCGGCAGGCCGGGGATGCCGGCCGACCAGGGGCCGTTGGTGGCGCGGTCGCGATCGAGCTCGCCCTTCGCGTCCAGGTACGACTGCGGAGTGACCGAGGACGGCGCGACTTCACGCGCATCGACGAACACGTCGCGGCCGCGGCGCGCGTCGTGCAGCAGGAAGAAGCCGCCGCCGCCCAGCCCGGAACTGACGGGCTCGACCACCGACAGCACCGCCGACACCGCGACCGCGGCGTCGAACGCGTTGCCGCCCTCGCGGACGACCTGCAGGCCGGCGTCGGTGGCGAGCTGGTGCGCGCTGGCGATGGCGGTGCCCGGCGGCTTCGCGGTGTGGCGCGCCTTCTGCGCGCCCGCGGCGGGGAATGCAAGGACGAATGCGAAGACGACGGCGCCCAGCGCCCGGATGGCCTCACGCACCGACCGGCTCCGGCAGCGTCCCGCCGGCCAGGCGGATGGCCTTGGCGAGCAGGGTCTCCCGGCTCTCCACGTGCGCCGGGTCCGGATCGATGCACTCGACCGGACAGACGACCACGCACTGCGGCTCGTCGAAGTGGCCGACGCATTCCGTGCAACGCGCCGGGTCGATGACGTAGATCACCTCGCCCTGCGAGATCGCCTGGTTCGGGCAGGCCGGCTCGCAGACGTCGCAGTTGACGCAGAGTTCGTTGATCTTGAGCGACATGTGGGGACCGGGCTCGGGCCGGGCCTGCATTGTCGCACCCGCGGCCCTGCCGGGCGCTGACGCGGGCGACACGGGCCGGAGGCGGCGGCGGAACGATGGGCGCAAAAAGGACGGCCGGCTTTCGCCGGCCGCCGCGTCGCGCAGCGCCCCGCCCCCCTTCGCGGAGGCCGCGCACCGGCGAAGGCGCGCGCCCCCTGGCCCTACTTGGCCTCGACGAACTTGTAGGTCGCGCCGGTCGGCTTGACCGCCGCTTCGACGCGCGCGGAATCGGCGGCGGCGCCGATGAAGAGCACGCGCACGCCCTTCATGGAGTCCGGCGCGGCCTTCTCCAGCGCGGCGACGGCCAGGTCGGCGCTCTTGGCCGAATCCGGCGAGCCGAAGGCCAGCAGCGTGCCTTCCACGCCGCCGCGCATCATGGCCGTCTGCGCCTCGCCGAGCTGGCGCTCGTAGGCGCCGGCGAAATCCGGCGAGTCCGCGGCCGGCAGGGTGTAGGCGTAGACGCTCAGCGCGCCGTCGGCATTGCGCTTGACCACGTCGGTCAGGTACGTGTTCCAGGCGGCCTCGTCCTTGTTCGTCGGCACCGGCACGGCGGGCGCCTCGGCCTTGGCCGGCGCGGCCTCCTCCTTCTTGCAGGCGACGGCGAACGGCAGGGTCAGCGCGGCGGTCAGCAGCAGGCGATGGGTGGTCTTCATGGATATTCCTCGTGGTGGGACGTCAGGTACGCCGCCGGTAGGCCTGCAGCGCGGAGGCTACCGCTGGCGGCACGAAACCGGAGACATCGCCGCCGAGGCGGGCGATCTCGCGGACCAGCGATGAAGAAATGAAGCCGTATTGCTCGGCCGGGGTGAGGAACAGCGTCTCCACCTCGGGGATCAGGCGGCGGTTCATGCTCGCCAGCTGGAATTCGTATTCGAAGTCGGACACGGCTCGCAGGCCGCGCAGGAGCACGCCCGCGCCGACGTCGCGAACGAAATGCGCGAGCAGGCAGTCGAAGCCGTGCACTTCCACGTGTGCATGGTGGGACACCGCATCGCGCGCCAGCTGTACGCGCTGGTCCAGCGGCATGGCGGGGCCCTTGCCCGGGCTTTCGGCCACGCCGATCACCAGGCGATCGAACAGCTTCGCGGCGCGGTCGACGAGGTCGATGTGGCCGTTGGTGATCGGGTCGAAGGTGCCCGGATAGACGGCGGTGCGGTGGCGGGCCGCGCTCATGGATGCATCACTCGGTGCGGCTCCCCGCCGCCGGAACGCCCCGGAGTGTAGCAGCGGCCGTGGCGGCTGCAGGCGCGCGGTGCAGTGCGTAGCGCACCTCCCGGGTGCGGCCCTCCCGGTGCATGGGCCAATCCGGCGGGACGCCCGGGTCGAGATCGGCCGGCGCCTCCACGTACACCAGGGCATCCGGGGCGAGCCGCGGGGCCAGCAGCGGCCAGACCTGCGGCCACAGCCCCGCGGCGAAGGGCGGGTCGACGAAGGCGATGTCGAAGGCTTCGCGCGACTTGCGCAGCGCATCCAGGGCGTCGCCCTGCACCACCGTGGCGCCGTCCGAACCCGGCAGCCGCGCGAGCGTGGCGCGCAGGGCGCCGGCGAGGGCCGCGTCGCGCTCCACCAGCACGGCGGCCGCGGCACCGCGGGAAAGCGCCTCCAGGCCCAGCGCTCCGCTGCCGGCGAACAGATCGAGCACGCGCGCGCCGGGCAGCCGGGGCATCAGCCAGTTGAAGAGCGTCTCGCGCACGCGGTCGGAGGTCGGGCGAAGGCCCGGCGAGGCCGGCACGTCCAGGCGCGTGCCGCGCCACCGGCCGGCGATCAGGCGGATTTTTCCGGGCACTGTGTTCATCGGGAAGGCGGGAGGCCCGGTGCTAGCATGGCGCGCCATTTTCCCCGAAACCGCCCGCCCCCGATGCTGAGTTTCCTGCGACGCAAGAAGCCGACCGAACCCGAACGCCGGCTTTCGGACGAGGAGATCGCAGCGGCGTTCGGGCAGGCGCCGGCGGCTGCGCCGGAGCCGGCCGCGGAGTCGGCACCGCCCGCGACCGGTGCGGCGCCCGGGGCGTTCGTCGCGGAACCCTCCGCCTCCGTCGATGCCGCGCCTTCGCTCGTGGATGTCACGGCCGACGCGACCGTCGACGCCGTGCCCGCACAGGCAGCCGCGCCCGAGGCCGGCGTCGCGCCCGCGATGCCGGCGCCGGTCACGGCGATCGCCGAGGCCCCGTCCGCGGCCACGCCGGCTGCGCCCGTGCCGGAAGCCGCGCCGTCCGGCAGCGACGACATGCCCGCCGATGCCGCCCCGCCCGCCCCCGCCGGCAGGCGCGGCTGGCTCGAGCGCCTGCGTGGCAATACCTTCACCCGGTCGATCACCGGCCTGTTCTCGCGCAATCCCAAGCTCGACGACGACCTGCTGGACGAGGTCGAGACCGCGCTGCTCACGGCCGACGTCGGTGTCACCGCCACCACCGAGCTGGTCGAGCGCCTGCGCAAGCGCATGAAGGCACGCGAGTTCGCCGATGCCAACGCGCTTCTCACGGCACTGCGCGCGGACCTGCTGGCGATGCTGGAGCCGGTGGCCAGGCCGCTGGTGATCGACCGCGGGGCCCGCCCCTTCGTGCTGCTCACCGTCGGCGTCAACGGCGTGGGCAAGACCACCACCATCGGCAAGCTCGCGCGGCGCTTCAAGGACGAGGGTCGCCCGCTGATGCTGGCCGCGGGCGATACCTTCCGCGCGGCCGCGGTCGCGCAGTTGCAGGCCTGGGGCGACCGCAACGGCGTGCCGGTGATCGCGCAGGGCCAGAACGCCGATGCGGCGTCCGTCGCGTTCGACGCGCTCCAGGCGGCGAAGGCGCGCGGCACCGAAGTGCTGATCGCCGACACCGCGGGCCGCCTCCACACGCAGCAGGGCCTGATGGCCGAGCTCGGCAAGATCAAGCGCGTGCTGCAGAAGATCGACCCGTCCGCGCCGCACGAGGTCCTGCTGGTGATCGACGGCACCACGGGCCAGAACGCGCTCTCGCAGCTGCGCCAGTTCAACGCGGCGGTGGGCGTCACCGGGCTCGTGGTCACCAAGCTCGACGGCACGGCCAAGGGTGGCGTCGTGTTCGCGCTCGCGCGCGAGTTCGGCATCCCGATCCGCTTCGCCGGCATCGGCGAGCGCCCCGAGGACCTGCGCGTGTTCGACGCGGCCGCGTTCGTCGACGCGCTGCTGCCGGAGGCACTCGGGCGCGGATGAGCAACGCGGCCGTCCGCGGCGACGACGCGGCTCCCGCAGGGCGTCCGCCGTCGCGTCGCCGTCGCGTCGCGATGGTTATTGTGCTGCTGGCGATCGCCGGCCTCGGCCTACTCGTGCACTGGGTGAGCAGGCCGAGGCAGGTCGCCGACATCGTGCTCGCACAGACCGGTCGCGCGCTCGGCCTCACGATCACCGCACGCGGCGTCGCCGAGTACCGCCTCCGCGGCATGCCGCAGATCGTCCTGCGCGACGTCGAGGCGCGCCTGCCCGGCGACCGCATACCCTTGCTGCGCGCCGAGCGCATCCTGCTGTCGCTGCCGTGGACGACGCTGCGCTCGCGTGGGCGCGAGCTGGTCGTGCACCACGTCGAACTGGATGGCCCGCGGCTGGACATCGGCGCATTGCAGCGCTGGCAGGCGACGCGCCCGGAGACCGCCGAAACGCGCGTGCCGCGCCTGACCGACGGCGTGTCGATCCGGCGGGGCCGCGTGGACGGCGCCGGCTGGCACGTGGAGGCGATCGACGTGGACCTGCCTTCGCTGGCACCCGGGCAGCCGGCGCGTGCGCACCTGCGGGGCCGCCTCGTCGCGCGTTCCATGCACATGCCCTTCGACCTGCGCGCAACGCTCGCCCGCCCGGAAGAGAACGCGGGCCTGGGCCTCGCGGGGACGGCGACGATCCTGCGCCCCGAATGGCGCCTCGCACTCGATCTCGTCCTGCGCGGCCGGCCGCGGCTGGGCGATGAGCTGGGGCTCGATGCGCTGGCAGTCGGCGCCGATGCGCTCTATTCCGCGGGCGACCCCCGCCTGCCCTTCGGGCTCGGCGTCGCCGGGCACCTGCGCTGGCGGGACGGGCTGGTGCTTCGCCCCGCGGGCCTGGTGCTGCGGCAGGGCCGGGAGATCCCCGACCTGCAGGCCGGCGGGATGCTGACCTGGCGCGACACGCTCGCCTTCTCGCTGACCGGTTCGATGCGGCGCTGGCCGGCCGGCTGGCCCGCGCTGCCCGCGCCGCTCGCCCGGCCTTCCGGTCCGCTCCCCCTCGGCCTGGACTATGCGGGCCCGCTCGACCTCTCCGGCAGCGCGCAACTTGCGCTGAGGTCCGGTGCGACGCGGCTGCAGGCCGAATTCCGGCTGCCGCGGATCCTCCAATGGCTGGAGTCCGACGCACGCGGCACCCCGCTTCCGCCGCTGGACGGACGGCTGACGACTCCGCGGCTCGAGGTTCCAGGCATGGTGCTGCATGGGGTCGAGATCGAGGTCGACGATGGCGGCTCCTGATCGCGCTACCGCGGCGCCATTGGCCACGCGCCTGCTGGACTGGTTCGACCGCTGCGGTCGCCACGACCTTCCCTGGCAGCACCCGCGCACGCCCTACCGCGTGTGGCTGTCGGAAGTGATGCTGCAGCAGACGCAGGTGCGCACGGTCGTTCCCTACTTCCAGCGCTTCGTGGAAGCGCTTCCCGACCTGCGCGCGCTCGCCGCGGCCGATGCGGACACGGTGCTCGCGCTGTGGTCGGGCCTGGGCTACTACAGCCGCGCCCGGAACCTGCACGCGGCGGCCAGGCTGTGCGTGCAACGGCACGGGGGCGAATTGCCGCGCGATGTCCAGGCGCTGGCCGCGCTGCCCGGGATCGGCGCGAGCACCGCCGCGGCGATCGCCGCGCAGGCCTGGAACGACCGCCATGCCATCCTGGACGGCAACGTCAAGCGCGTGCTCGCGCGCTACCACGGCATCGACGGCTGGCCGGGCCTTCCGCGCGTGGAGCGCGAACTGTGGGCGCAGGCCAGGCGGCACGTGGCCGATGCCGCACTGCCCGGCGGTCGCCTCGCCGACTACACGCAGGCGCAGATGGACCTGGGCGCGACGGTCTGCACGCGCAGCCGCCCGGCCTGCGCCATCTGCCCGTTGCAGGCCGACTGCGTCGCGCGCATCCAGGGGCGTACCGGCGAATTGCCCACGCCGCGCCCATCTCGCCAACTGCCACGCCGCCAGGCGCATGCGCTGCTGGCTCTGGATGCATCGGCCCGAGTGCTCCTGCAGCGACGCCCGCCCACCGGCGTCTGGGCCTCGCTGTGGTCGCTGCCGCAGTTCGACGACACGGCCATTCGCGATGTGTGGCTTGCCGGGCACCTGGATACGGAGACGGCACCGGAGGCGATGGCGCCCGTCGAGCACACGTTCTCGCACTACCACCTGACGCTGCACCCGCAACGGCTGCGGGCGCGCATGGCCGACCGCGTCGCCGACGATCCCGACCTCGCCTGGGTCGACGCGGACTCCGCGCGCAACCTCGGCATCCCGGCACCCGTCCGCCGACTCATCGAACGCATCCTCGAGGAATGACATGACCCGTCGCGTCCACTGCCACTACGCCGGTCGCGAGGCCGATGGCCTCGACTTCGTGCCCTGGCCGGGCGAACTCGGGCGCCGCGTCTTCGCCGGCATCGGCAAGGAAGCCTGGGCCGCTTGGCTTGCGCACCAGACCATGCTCATCAACGAGAACCGCCTGTCGCCCATGAATCCGCAGCATCGCGCGTTCCTGGAAGAACAGATGGAGAAGTTCCTGTTCGGCGGCGGCGCCGAGAAACCGGCCGGCTACGTACCCGATTCCACCCCGGATGCCTGAAAACGAAAGGCTCTGTTCGCGTTGAGTAGTGACAATCTCAGCGGGTGATTCGGTCTCCCCGCAGATTGACTCCTGCGCCCGAGGGTTTCGGGCGGCAGGAGCCGGCAATGCGTGCACGTGAACTCAAGCGCTGGA
>JBMOOW010000051.1:0-11375 GCA_049323195.1 Pseudomonadota bacterium
CCAACCTGGTCGAAGGCATCAACAACAGGATCAAGGTCATCAAGCGCATGGCCTACGGCTACCGTGACGACGCCTACTTCTTCCTGAAGATCCGGGCCGCGTTCCCCGGAGTTGGGTGAAGAACCATTTTTTTGGGGACGTTCTATGCCGACGCGTATTCGCCTCTGCAATTCCCACTTCGAGCGCTGCCAGCGGCTCCGCATGGCTCGCCCGCTCGGCCTTCAAGTAGTTCTTGATCGCGGCCACCGGATCGGGGTTGCCGCCCATTGCCTCGTAGCAAATGCCGACAATGGCGCGGAAGGCGCTACCGTCGGCAGCACTTGGGATCAACGCTCGCGGGTAGCGCTTGCCCATCCGCTCCTTGGGATAAACCTCCCGGCCCCCTTCGTACCTGACGCTGTGGGCGGACGATCCGTAAGCCTCACGCCAGCCCGTTTGCAATGCCTCTGCGATTTTGCCCACTGGGTAAGGGCTCGCGCTGCGATGACGGCTCGGAGACGACGGCAGCTCTTGTTTGCCTTGGCGCGCGGCATCGCGTAAAGCCTCGATTCTTGGTGCCAGGCAGTGGAAGGACGTCGGGCCGGAGTCATCCGGTCGCACTTTCCAATACTCCAGCTCAATAAGCGTGTGCGCGGATGCGTGCGCAGCGCTAACGCGCGAGCCAATCGCAGCCAACTTGTTGAGCAGCTTGTCGGCAAGCTCCGAAACATTGTCCAGCAGCTCCGCGACGTCATTGCGAGCGGCGGGCTTTCTCGTGTGCAGCCATACGTGCACGCAGGCGTGGCGCAGGTGTGCAACTTGCGCATCCACCACGCCCAGCGCACTCAGTCGGCGGCGGTCACTGTCTGAAAACTCCGGAAGCCCTTTCATCTCATGCCCCCTGCATCCCCGAAAAAAGCCCGCGACAGCGCCGCTTAGTCCCGGCGTTTTCGTTCCGTCCGGCTATGCGCGGACGCAGACTTAACCGGCTGTCCACGCAATCAACAGCACCGCCAGGGCGCAGGTAGCACCTGCCACTAGCCACTCCGGAATGCGGACAGTTCGCCGCCAGCCGGGCTTCGGAATCATGCGGACGAAAGCGAGAAAATCGGCTTGCGGGGAGTCCGAATGGAACCGGGCCTCTCCCTCTCCGCCTGTAACAACCGTCAGGCCGTTGGGATACACGAACCCGGTAGCCCGGGTGGCCGGATGCCGAAGCGTCACTGCATCCGCGCTGGCGCATTCGATTTCATAGCCGGCGTTCAACAGTGCCGACAGGCGTTCGATGGCGAAGTTCTCTGTCATGCGCCTACTGCCGCGCGCTTAAACGCAACCACGTTCCCGCCTTCGCGCAGGTTGTCCAGATAGTCAGCCCAGCCCTGCATCATCTTCCTGCGCTCGGGTAAATGCGCTGTCCGGTTGTATGCGCGCCCGTTCGGATCTCGTACCGCGTGCGCCAACTGGTGCTCGATGTAGTCGGGGCGATAGCCCAACACTTCGTCCAGGATGGTGCGCGCCATCGCGCGGAAGCCGTGCCCGGTCATGGTGTCCCCGTCGAAGCCCATGCGACGCATTGCAGCGATGACGGCGGCCTCACTCATGGGACGCCCCTTGCCGCGCGCGCTGGGAAACACGTACTCGCCCCGCCCGGTGAGGGGCTGCAGGTCGCGCAGGATGGCTACCGCCTGAGACGCCAGCGGCACGATATGCGGCTGCTTCGTTTTGCTTGCCGTGAAGCGCCACTCGGCCGCGTCCAAGTCGATATCCGCCCATCGCGCGGCGCGAAGCTCGCCGGGCCGGACGAACACAAGCGGGGCAAGCTTGAGGGCGGCCATAACCACCGGAGTTCCCTGATAGCCGTACAGCGCGCGCAACATGGGGCCAACGGCAGCGGGGTCAGTCACGCTGGCGAAGTGCCTGCCCTTGGGTTGCGACAGCGCGTCTTTCAGGTCAGGCGCAGGGTTGCGCTCAGCACGGCCCGTGGAGATGGCGTAGCGGAACACCTGCCCGGCTAGCAGCTTCGCCCGGTGCGCCGTTTCCACCGCGCCGCGCGCTTCCACCTTGCGGAGCGCCGCCAGCAGCTCGGGGCCTGTCACGTCTGCGATGGGCCGTGCGCCGATGTATGGAGCCAAATCGTTTTCCAGCAGCCGGCGTTCCCGGATCACGCTCCCCGGGGCCAGCTTCTTTGCCCGGATCGCCAGCAGTTCATCAGCCACAGCCGCAAATGTGTTGGCAGCCTTGCCCAGCGTCGCCGCCCTCTCGGCCTTGCGCTGTTGCCCGGGGTCTACTCCAGCGGCTAGCAGCTTGCGAGCTTCGGCGTGCCGCTCTCGCGCGTCCGCGAGTCCAACGTCGGGATAGGTGCCCAGCGCGAGCCGCTTTTCCTTGCCCGCATAGCGGTACTTCCAGCGCCACAGCTTGCCGCCCGATGGCGCGACCTCCAGGTACAGGCCGCCGCCGTCGAACAGACGCTGGGGCTTGTCCGTCGGCTTGGCTTTGCGAATCGCGACGTCGCTCAGGGGCATGGGGGCATCCTCTCTGGGGGCATCGGGCCGACCCGCCCCCGTCATGCCCCCAGTTATGCCCCCGCCCGCCCCCGGATTGCAAGGGATGCCCCCGGACGCCATCGGACGCTAGACAACAAAAAACCCCTGATTTCTCAAGGGTTTTTGGTCAAACTTGGCCGTCTTTGGACGGTTAAATGGTCGGGGTAGCCGGATTCGAACCGACGACCACCAGTCCCCCAGACTGGTGCGCTACCAGGCTGCGCTATACCCCGGAAAGCCTGTCCCGCCGAAGCGGGCGCGCAGTATACACCGCGACGGCCGGCGCTTCGCGTCAAATGCGTCAGCCGCGAAGCAGCTGCAGCACTTCCTCGAGTTCCACCCGCACCTGCCGCACGATCTGCGCGCTCAGCGCCGCCTCCTGCTTCTGCCCGCCGCCCTCCAGCCGCAGGCGCGCGCCGCCGATGGTATAGCCCTGCTCGTACAGCAGGCCGCGGATCTGGCGCACCATCAGCACCTCGTGGCGCTGGTAGTAGCGGCGGTTGCCCCGGCGCTTGACCGGGTTGAGCATCGGGAATTCGGTTTCCCAGTAGCGCAGCACGTGCGGCTTGACGTCGCAGAGCTCGCTGACCTCGCCGATGGTGAAATAGCGCTTGGCCGGGATCGGCGGGAGTTCCCTGTTGCTGCCCGGATCAAGCATCGCCGTTCGCTCCCGTGTATGCCTCGACGCGCTCCTTGAGCTTCTGCCCCGGGCGGAACGTCACCACCGTGCGTGCGCAGATGGGGATCTCCTCGCCGGTCTTGGGGTTGCGGCCCGGACGCTGGTTCTTGCGCCGCAGGTCGAAGTTGCCGAAGCCCGAGAGCTTGACCTGCCGGCCATGCTCGAGCGCGTCGCGCAGCACGTCGAAGAACGAATCGACGAACTCCTTCGCCTCGCGCTTGTTGAGGCCGACCTCGTCGAAGAGTCGCTCGGCCATCTCGGCCTTGGTCAGCGTCATCGGTTCGTTTCCTCGGGCTCAACTGCGGATCGTCGCGCCGTGTTCACGCTGCAGTGCGGCGACCACGTCGCCGACGACGGCATCCACGTCGCGGTCGGTCAGAGTGCGATTTTTTTCCTGCAGGATCAAGCCCATGGCGATGCTCTTGAATCCGGTTTCGACGCCCTTGCCGCGGTAGACGTCGAACAGCACGACCTCGCGCAGCGAGGGGCCCGCGGCACGGCACACGCTCGCCTCCACGGCAGCCCAGGCCAGGTCCGCGGGAACGATGAAGGCCAGGTCGCGACGGACGGACGGATAGCGCGAAAGCGCGTCCGCCCGCGGCAGGCGGCGCTGCTGCACCGCATCGAGGTCGATCTCGAAGGCCAGCACCTCCGCGTCGATGTCCAGCGCCCGCTGCAGGCGCGGATGCAACTGCCCGATCCAACCCACGACGCGGCCGTCCAGCAGGACGTCGGCCGAGCGGCCGGGATGGCCCCATGGCCGGCTGGAGCGCTCGAAGGCGAGCGTCCCGCCCGACAGCGCAGCCAGGCTTTCGAGGTCGCCCTTGAGGTCGTGGAAGCCGACCGGCCGCGAGGCCAGGCCCCACTGCTCCGCGCCGGCGTTCCCGCAGGCCACGGCGGCGATGCGCTGCGTGTGCCGGGGTGCTTCGCCCTCGCCCGCCGCATGGAAGACGTTGCCGAGTTCGAACAGGCGCGCGCGCGGCTGCTGGCGCGCGGCGTTGCGGCCGAGCGCGGCCACCAGCCCCGGCAGCAGCGAGGTACGCATCACCGCCAGTTCCGCGCTCAGCGGATTGGCGAGCGCCACGGCGCCGTCGGCGAGCGACCAGGCCTCAAGCCAGGCCGCGTCGACGAAGGCGTAGTTGATCGCCTCCAGATAGTCGCGGGCGGCGAGTGCGCGGCGCAGGTGACCGGCCTCCAGGCGCGCCTCGCTGGCCGAGCCGACCGACACCTGGCCGCCGGGCAGCGTCGTCGGCACGGCGTCGTAGCCGTGCACGCGCGCGACTTCCTCGATCAGGTCCTCCTCGATCGCGATGTCGAAGCGGCGGGTAGGCGGCGTCACGCTCCAGCCGGTCTCGCTCGCCTCGACCTGCAGGCCGAGGCCGCGCAGGATGCGTTCCACGTCGACGTCGGCCACACGCTGGCCCAGGACGCGCGCCAGGCGCTCGCGGCGCAGGCGGATGGCCTGTGGGCGCGGCAGGTGCCCGGCGAGCTCTGCCTCGACCACCGGGCCCGCGCGACCGCCTGCGATGTCGAGGATCAGGCGCGTGGCGTACTCGATCGCCTGCCGGGGCAGTTCGGGGTCGACGCCGCGCTCGAAGCGGTGCGAGGCATCGGTGTGCAGGCCGAGCTTGCGGCCGCGGCCGATGATGGCGTCGGGCGCGAAGTGCGCGGATTCCAGGAACACGTCGCGCGTGGCCTCGGTCACGCGCGTGTCGAAGCCGCCCATGATGCCGGCCAGCGCGACCGGACGATCGGCGTCGGTGACGACCAGGAACTGCGGGTCGAGCGCGACCTCGCGGCCATCGAGCAGCTTGAGCGCCTCGCCGTCACGCGCCTGCCGCACGCCCACCGGGCCCTGCAGCGTCGCGCGGTCGAAGGCATGCATGGGCTGGCCCAGCTCGATCATCACGTACTGGGTGACGTCGACCAGCAGCGACACCGGGCGGATGCCGCTGCGGCGCAGGCGCTCGGCCATCCAGGCCGGCGTCGCGCGCGCGGCGTCCACGCCCTCGATCACGCGGCCGCAGTAGCGCGGCGCGGCGGCGCCGGCGTCGAGCGAGATCGCGAGCTCGGCCTGCGAGCGCGTGTCGACCGGGTGCGTCTCCAGCGGCGCGACCTGCGCGCCCGTGGCCGCGGCCACGTCGTAGGCGATGCCGCGCACCGAGAAGCAGTCGGCGCGGTTGGGCGTGAGCTTGATCTCGATGCTGGCGTCGGGCAGCGCGAGGTACTCGGTCAGGCGCGCACCCACCGGCGCATCGGCCGGCAGTTCGAGCAGGCCGGACGCGTCGGCGTCCAGGCCCAGTTCCTTCGCCGAGCACAGCATGCCCGCCGACTCCACGCCGCGCAGCGTGGCCGCCTTGATGGCGACGCCACCGGGCAGCGTGCTGCCCACCATCGCCAGCGGCGCGCACAGGCCCACGCGCGCGTTCGGCGCACCGCAGACGATCTGCAGCGGCTCGCCGCGGCCGACGTCGACCCGGCAGACCTGCAGGCGATCGGCCTCGGGATGGCGCTCGGCGGCCAGGATACGGCCCACGACGACACCCTCGAGCGACTCGCCCAGCGGCGTCACCTCTTCCACCTCAAGGCCGATCGCTGTGAGCGTGGCCACCAGCTCATCGCGCGAAGCGCGCGTGGGAACGTGGTGGCGGAGCCAGTTTTCGCTGAATTTCATGGGCGGGAGCCGTGGTTCGGGATTCGGGATTCGGGATTCGGGATTCGAAAAAGCGGGTGTCCGTTCACCCGCTTGAGCGGCTGCCGTGGATCATCGTGGTCCGGGCACTCGCCTCTACGAATCCCGGATCACGAATCCCGGCTTCAGGCGAACTGCCTGAGGAACCGCACGTCGTTCTCGAAGAAGCTGCGCAGGTCGTCCACGCCGTAGCGCAGCATGGCGAAGCGCTCGACGCCGAGGCCGAAGGCGAAGCCCGTGTACTTCTCGGGATCGATGCCGACATTGCGCAGCACGTTCGGGTGCACCATGCCGCAGCCCAGCACCTCGAGCCAGCGCGTGCCGCCATCGGGCTGCTTCCAGGCGATGTCCACCTCGGCCGACGGCTCGGTGAAGGGGAAGTAGCTCGGCCGGAAGCGCATCTCGAGATCGTCCTCGAAGAAGGCGCGGACGAATTCGACCAGCGTGCCCTTGAGGTCGGCGAAGCTCGCGTGCTCGTCGACCAGCAGGCCCTCGACCTGGTGGAACATCGGCGTGTGGGTCTGGTCGCTGTCGCTGCGGTAGACCTTGCCCGCCGCGATCATGCGCAGCGGCGGCTTGCGTTCGAGCATGTAGCGCACCTGCACGCCGGAGGTATGCGTACGAAGCAGGCGGCCATCGCCGAAGTAGAACGTGTCGTGCATCGCGCGCGCCGGATGGTGCGGCGGGAAGTTCAGCGCCTCGAAGTTGTGCCAGTCGTCCTCGATCTCCGGACCGTCGGCGAGGTCGTAGCCCATGCGGCCGAAGATCTGCGCGATGCGTTCGAGCGTGCGGCTGACCGGATGCAGGCCGCCCCGGGCGATGCCGATGCCCGGCAGCGTCACGTCGACGGATTCGGACGCGAGGCGTGCGTCCAGCGCGGCGGCTTCCAGCGCCGCCCGGCGCTCGGCGATCGCCGCCGTCACCGCATCGCGCGCGGCATTGATCGCCTCGCCCGCGAGCCTGCGCTGCTCCGGCGGCAGCGCGCCCAGCTGCTTGAGCTGGCCGGTGATGCTGCCGGACTTGCCGAGCAGCGCGACGCGCAGGGCCTCGACGGCCTCGGGTGTGTCTGCGGCGGTGATGTCGGCGATTGCCTTCTGCACCAGTGCCTGGATGTCACTCATCGGGGCTCCGAGCGATTCCTGATCCGTCGTTCCCGCGAAGGCGGGAACCCAGTGACTGTCCCGCAGCGCCACCATCGAAGGCGCTGGGTCCCCGCCTGCGCGGGGACGACGATCGGCGCTGAACACGCCGCCGACCGCATTCGGGACCCGAAAACGAACATGGGGAAGGACTTGCGCCCTTCCCCATGCGTGAGGCTTCGACCGAAGCCCGCATGGAGCGGGCTTCGTCGGGTGCTTCTTACGCCGCGAGTGCGCTCTTCGCCTTCTCGGTCAGCGCGGTAAAGCCCGCCGCGTCGTGCACGGCGATGTCGGCCAGCACCTTGCGATCGAGCGTGATACCGGCCTTCATCAGGCCGTTGATGAAGCGCGAATAGCTCATGCCGTTCTGACGGGCCGCCGCGTTGATACGGGCGATCCACAGGGTGCGGAACTGGCGCTTCTTCTGCTTGCGGCCGATGTAGGCGTACTGCAGCGCCTTCGTGACCGCCTGCTTGGCGACGCGGAAGACCTTGCGACGCGCGTTGTAGTAACCCTTCGCCTGGGCGAGGACCTTCTTGTGACGGCGGCGCGCCATCACGCCACGCTTGACTCGTGCCATGGTTCAGCCCTCCTCAGAGATACGGCAGCATGCGGTCCAGACGGCCCGCGTCCTCGGCACGAACATGGTTCGTCTGCCGCAGGTTGCGCTTCCGCTTGGTCGCCTTCTTGGTGAGGATGTGGCTCTTGTTGGCGTGGCCACACTTGTACTTGCCGGAAGCGGTCTTCCGGAAGCGCTTGGCCGCCGCCCGATTGGTCTTGATCTTGGGCATTGCGATGTCCTAATCGGATTTCTGACTGGCTGGGCGGTGGCGGCTGCCACGCTTTCCGTCCTGCCCATGCCGGCGGTTGGTCGACGAACCGGCCGGGCCGGTCGTGACGGGTCCTGATGCGCCTTGCGACGCGCCCGGGCGAACCGGGCCGCGTATTGTGCACGAGGCGTTAACTCCGTGCAAATCAGCAGCTTGGCTTGCACCGCCTCGTCCGAGCCGGTGCCGGCGGCGGCGCGCGTGCCGGAGCGGCAGGGTGCGGAGCGTCGAGCCGACCCGCCACCGCTGCCCCCACGACGACCGACCCGCGCAAACGCGAACGGCCCGCCGAAGCGGGCCGTCCCTGCGCTCGAAGCGGCCGTTACGGCTGCTTCTTCTTCGGCGCGATCATCATCACCATCTGGCGGCCTTCCAGGCGCGGGCGCGACTCGATGACGATGTCCTCGCCCAGGTCGCGCTCGATCCGCGCGGCCATCTCGCGGCCGAGCTCCTGATGGCTCATCTCGCGGCCACGGAAGCGGATGTTGACCTTGACCTTGTCGCCCTCTTCCAGGAAGCGGCGCATGTTGCGCAGCTTGATCTGGTAGTCGCCCTCGTCGGTCACCGGCCGGAACTTGAGTTCCTTGATCTCGACCTGCTTGGACTTCTTCTTCGCCTCGGCCGCCTTCTTCTGCTGCTCGAAGCGGAACTTGCCGAAGTCCATGATCTTGCAGACCGGCGGATCCGCGTTGGGCTGGATCTCGACGAGATCGAGGCCTTCGTCCTCGGCCATGCGCAGGGCTTCGTCGCGCGAGAGGACGCCGATCATCTGGCCGTCGCTCCCGATCACGCGGACGCGCGGGACGCGGATCTCGTTGTTCTTCCGATTCGGCTTTTCGAGCGTACTGATGTTGCGGTCTCCAAGTGTGGAACCGGCCGTCCGGACGGCCGGTCGTGTCCGCAGCCGACCCTTACAGGGCCTCGGCGCGCAGCCGCTCGGCGAATTGCTGGATGCTCATCGAGCCCAGATCCTCGCCACCACGGGTCCGCACGGCGACCATGCCGTTCTCCTTCTCGCGGTCTCCGACCACCAGCAGGTACGGCACGCGCTGCAGCGTGTGCTCGCGGATCTTATAGCCGATCTTTTCGTTCCGCAAATCCGAATGGACCCGGAAGCCTTGATCTGCAAGGGTTTTCCGGACCCCGGCCACGTAGTCCGCCTGGGCGTCGGTAATGTTCATGACCACCGCCTGGACGGGCGCCAGCCAGCTCGGGAACACGCCGGCATGGTGCTCGATCAGGATGCCGATGAAGCGCTCCATGGAGCCCACGATGGCGCGGTGCAGCATGACGGGGTGCCGGCGCTGGCTGTTCTCGTCCACATATTCGGCGCCCAGCCGCCCCGGCATCATGAAGTCCACCTGCATGGTGCCGAGCTGCCAGGTGCGGCCGATGGCATCGCGCAGGTGGTACTCGATCTTGGGGCCGTAGAAGGCGCCCTCGCCCGGCAGCTCCTGCCAGTCGACACCGGCGGCGCGAAGGGCCGAACGCAGCGCGTCCTCGGCCTTGTCCCAGGTGGCATCGTCGCCGAGGCGGTTGTCCGGGCGCAGGGCGATCTTGATCTGGATGTCCTCGAAGCCGAAGTCGGCATAGACCTTCAGCGCCTGCGCATGGAAGGCGCGGACCTCGGCCTCGATCTGGTCCTCGGTGCAGAAGACGTGGCCGTCGTCCTGCGTGAAGCCGCGCACGCGCAGGATGCCGTGCAGCGCGCCCGAAGGTTCGTTGCGATGGCAGGCGCCGAACTCGCCGTAGCGGATCGGCAGGTCGCGGTAGCTGTGCAGGCCCTGGTTGAAGACCTGCACGTGGCCCGGGCAGTTCATGGGCTTCACCGCGTAGGTCCGCTTCTCGGCCTCGGTGAAGAACATGTTGTCCTTGTAGTTGTCCCAGTGGCCGGACTTCTGCCACAGCGACACGTCGAGGATCTGCGGGCAGCGCACTTCCTGGTAGCCGCTGTCGCGGTAGACGCGGCGCATGTACTGCTCGACGACCTGCCAGATCGACCAGCCCTTCGGATGCCAGAAGATCAGGCCCGGTCCCTCTTCCTGCAGGTGGAACAGGTCCTGCTGCTTGCCGATCTTGCGGTGGTCGCGCTTCTCGGCTTCCTCGACGCGCTGGATGTAGGCCTTGAGCTGCTTCGTGTCGGCCCAAGCCGTGCCGTAGATGCGCTGCAGCTGCTCGTTCTTCGAATCGCCGCGCCAGTAGGCACCACTGATGCGCGTGAGCTTGAACGCCTTGAGGAAGCGCGTGTTCGGCACGTGCGGGCCGCGGCACATGTCCACGTATTCCTCGTGGTGGTACAGGCCCATCGCCTTCTCGTCGGGCATGTCCTCGACCAGGCGCAGCTTGTAGTCCTCGCCGCGTGCCTTGAACGTGGCGATGACCTCGTCGCGCGGCGTCACCTTCTTGATAACGTCGTAGTCCTTGTCGATCAGCTCGGCCATGCGCTTCTCGATCGCCTCGAGGTCCTCGGGCGTGAACGGGCGCTCGTGCCAGATGTCGTAGTAGAAGCCGTCGTCGATGACCGGGCCGATCACCATCTTGGCGCTCGGGTAGAGCTGCTTCACGGCGTGGCCGACCAGGTGCGCGCAGGAGTGGCGGATGATCTCGACGCCCTCGGGGTCCTTGGGCGTGATGATGCGCAGGCTGGCGTCGTGGTCGATCACGTCGCAGGCGTCGACGAGCTTTCCGTCGACCTCGCCGGCGACGGTGGACTTGGCCAGGCCGGGGCCGATCGAGGCGGCGACCTCGGCGACGGACACGGGACGGTCGAACTCGCGGCGGGAGCCGTCGGGAAGCGTGATGGCGATCATGGGGGTCCGGAAGAGCGGTGCCGGCGGCGCGGCACGGGAATGCGGTGCCGGCTCGGGCCGGCACGGGGAGGTCAGCGCTGGGCGGTGGTAGTGCTCATGTCGCACGCTCGGCCGGCGCTGGGCGCGGGCCACCTCGTCATCGGGCGCGGCAGGCGCGCCGCGCGGAAGGCAATGGTTGGCGGTTTCGCGGCGGGCGTCAACGCGGGCGGCGCGGACGGCCGTCGCGCATGTCCACCTCGAAGGCCAGGTCCAGCGCATGGCCGGCGACTTCGACCCGGGCCGCGATGCCGTCCCGCGAGGGCAGGCGCGCCGCCAGCTCCTCCAGCGCCGCGGCCGGGAGGGCCACGGCGAGGCGGTTGCCGTCCTGCCGCATGGCGATGGGCTCGCCGATGGCCACCTCGACCCGCCACGCCCCGGGCATCCCGAGCACGAGCGCCGTACCGGCCCGCAGCCGGCCGAATTCGGCCTGGTCGACGCGGATGCGCATGCTGGCGGGGGTGAACTGCACCTTCATGACGCGAGTGCCCTGAAGTCTTCGGGAGTATTGCAGGGGCGCAGGTCGCTGGCGTCACCGGGGTCGAGTGCCACGACGCCGCAGGCCTCGAGCCAGGCGCGCACCGACGGGCCGGCCGGGCTCGCGGCGGCCAGCGCCGCCGTGCGTGCGCG
This sequence comes from Pseudomonadota bacterium, assembly GCA_049323195.1. GTDB lineage: Bacteria > Pseudomonadota > Gammaproteobacteria > Xanthomonadales > Xanthomonadaceae > Cognatilysobacter. The sequence continues at coordinate 11,336 of JBMOOW010000051.1, forward strand.
GGCGGCGGGGTCGAGCACGAAGGCGCAGGGCAGCGGGTAG